>CAYZJM010000039.1:0-8320 GCA_964479015.1 Candidatus Woesearchaeota archaeon | reverse complement strand
AGTGTTTCTGGGATTTACTGGGAATAATCTAATAACTAAAAAATAAAATTATCTAGATTCCTCTTTCTTAACTGATTGAGGAATTTTTTATTTAAAAATTTCTTCTTTTTCAGTATTATAAAAATATAAGAATAACAACAAAGGATAAAAATATGAAAAGAGAAGTTTTAGAAAAAAAGATTTTAGAAGCTCAAAAAGCCTACTATGAAGATTCTAATCCTATTATGACAGATAAAGAGTTTGATGAGCTCTATGATAAACTGAAAAAAGAATTTCCTGAGAGTTCAATTTTAAAATCTGTAGGGGATGATAAAAAAGAGGGTTTTGAAAAAGCTCCTCATAATATGATCATAGGTTCACAAGAGAAGTTTAATACTGAAGAGGGATTAAAAAACTGGATTAGAACAAAAAATATTCAGTTTCCAATTTTTGTAGAATATAAACTTGATGGTCTTTCTGTAGAGATTCAATATGAAGAAGGAGTTCTAAAAAAAGCCATAACAAGAGGGAATGGCTACATTGGAGATGATATCACTGAAAATGTTAAAAAAATGAGAGGAGTAAAAGAAGTTCTTCCTAATAGAATAGGAAGACTTTTTAAATTTACAGGATCTCTTAGAGGTGAAATCCTTATGGAGAAAACAACTTTTAGAGAAAAATACAAATATCAAGGTTTTTCTAATCCTAGAAATCTTGCTTCTGGTATAGCTAAAAGTAAAGAAGGAAAAAATTGTTCAGATCTAGTTGTAGTGTTTTATGATGCTTTCTTTGAAGGAAATCCTCTTAGGAATGAGAAGCCTTTTAGAAATGAATATGAAATTTTAGAATTTCTTAAGGATATCCCTGTTTTTGTTACTCATTATAAATCTGTTTTTTCAGTAGAAGAGCTCTTACAATATAGAAGAACTGTTGATAAAAATCTATATGATTTTGAATTTGATGGCTTAGTTCTAAAGCAATTTGAAAAAGTTAAATCTGATTTAGAAAGACTGAGACCAGAATATCAAAGAGCTTTTAAATGGAAAGATGAAGGAAAAGAGACCATAGTAAAAGATGTTATATGGAATAGACAAGGCTCTACTTATACTCCAGTTGCTATTCTTGAGCCTACAAAATTAGATGGTTCTATTGTTTCTAGAGCAAGTCTAGGAAATGTAACTATAATACAAGATCTAAATTTAAAAATTGGAGATAGAGTTTATATAACTAAAAGAGGTTCTATCATACCTAAGATAGAATATGTAATAAAAAGCAGTTTCAAAAATAGACATCCTTATCCTCCTACAAGTTGTGAAGTTTGTGGAGGACACTTGTATTTAGAAAATGGAAAGATTCTAAGATGTTCTAATACTATCTGTCCTGGTAAAAATGAACATAGAATAAAAAAATGGATAGATGTCTTAGAAGTAAAGGGATTTGGAGAAGTTCTATTAAACACAGTATTTTCTTTAGGAGTTGAGAAAATCTCAGATCTTTATGAAGAAACTCTTTTACAAAAAGTTCTTGATTCTACTTCTTTAAAAGAGGCAACAATGAAAGCCTTTAAAGATCTTTATTCTAAAAAAGAAATTCCTTTAGAAAAGTTTATTGCTGGTTTTGATATAGAAGGAATAGGAGAAAAATTGATTAAACCAGTTGTTTATTTAGAAAAATTTAATACTCTAGAAAAACTATCTGAATCAACAATAGAGGAGTTCAAAGAGTTAGAACAGTTTAACTATAGTAGAGCACAAGTTCTTTTTGTCTCTCTTTTATCTTTGAAAGAGGATATGTATAAGGTCATTGAATACATAGATATAACAAATCCTAGGATTGATGACAGCTTGCTCACAGAGGATTTTAAGTCTCTTTCAAACTTAAAAATTTGTATAACTGGTAAACTCACTGAACCAAGAAAAGAGATAGAAAAAAGGATAGTAGAAAATGGAGGAACTCCTGTTTCTTCTGTAAATTCTAAAACAGATATCTTAGTATGTAATGATTTTGAGTCTAAAAGTAGTAAAATGAAAAAAGCAAAAGAACTCAATAAAGAAATTTGGAGTGAAGAAAAACTTTTTGAAAAAATCAATGACAAATAGGTATTATATAAGTATGGAGGAAATCAAAAATGAAGTGGAATAAAAAAATTGTAGATGATGCTTATGAAAAATCTGAAGATTCAACTGTATTTTTATTGAATCTCTATAAAGAAGCTTTTGGTAAAGATCTTTGGGATAAAATAGAAAAACTTGTAGGTTTTCCAAAAGCCGGTAAAGAACTCTCTGAGTATATCTTTTTAAAAATGATTGAAAAAGATAAAGAGGTAGACTCTAATAATTTTACTGGAGGAATTTGGCTAAATAGTGGTTTTTCTACTGAAAGAGAGCTTGATCCTTGGGAGCTCATCCTTTGTGATTATACTCTATTGGAGGAGCTTTAAATGTTATCAAAAAAAGAAGTTATAAAGAAGGTTACTCTTTTAATATCAGATTTTTATTATATAAAAAATTATAATGTAAATCTTGATAAAGAAGAAGTTCTAAATAAATACGAAAAAGATCTTTTAGAATTAAGAATTCATGATATAGATATAAAAGATCCTTTTACTATAGAAATTATCTTAGGAAGACCAGATTTACTAATTGGACCAAGAGGAGAAAATATAGAAAAACTTACAAATTTTCTAATAGAAAAATTTCAATCAACAAAAATTGAGATTCATTTAAAAGAAAAGAGCTTAGATGATTTGTATTATCATCTTTATGCTTATGACTTTATAAAAGAGCTGAATGGGCTATATGATATGTATGATAATGAAACTATAAATGAATTTGCTGAAGCTTATAAAAAGGATTAATAATGCAACAAGTAGAAATAAAAGATTTTCTTGATGAGGAATATTCTAATTCTGCACTATATCAATGTTTTAGATCTATAGCAAACTACATAGATGGAATGAAGCCTTCTTCAAGAAAAGTAGTATACACAACAAGAAAGATGAATATTCAAAAATATTTTAAAGTATCTAGATTTGCTTCTTCTGTAGCATCTGAGACTGAGTATCTACATGGAGAGAACTCTTTACAGGGGGTTATTGTTACTCTTACTCAGGATTATACTGGTTCAAATAATCTTCCTATTCTATCTCCTAATGGGAATTTTGGTTCTAGGTTTGTTCCAATTCCTTCAGCAGCAAGATATATCTATGCTAAGAAATCTGAAAATTTTGATAGAGTTTTCAACAAACAGGATGATCCCCTATTAACTCAACAAGAATTTGAAGGATCTATTATAGAACCTAAATTTTTTGTTCCTACTGTACCTCTATTATTAGTGAATGGATCAGAAGGAGTGGGAACTGGCTTTGCTCAAAAGATTTTACCAAGAAGATTTGAAACGATAAATAAATATCTATTGGATCTATTAGAAACAGGAGAATCAAACCTACAATTAAAACCTTTCTTTAATGGATTCAGAGGTAAAGTAAAAAAAGGAAACAACCCTAACTCTTGGGAGATATTTGGTAGATATGAAATAGAGAACTCTACTACAATTAGAATAACAGAACTTCCTATTGGCTATTCTCTATCTAGTTATTTGAAAGTTCTAAAGAATTTAGAAGAAAACAATATTATAAAAAACTTTGAAGATCTTAGTGAAGATGATCAGTTCTTATTTATGGTAAAAGCTACAAGATCCTTTATTAGTCAAAAAGAAGACAAAATCTATGAAACTTTAAAACTTATAAAAAGAGTATCTGAAAATTTTACTTGTATAGATGAAGACAATAAAATAAGAGTATTTGAAGATGCAAAAGAAGTTATAAAAGAATTCTTTAGAATAAGACTAGAGTACTATGAAAAAAGAAGATTATACCAAATTCAAAAGAATACAGAAGAACTGAACTATCTAGAATCTATAAGACTTTTTGTTGAAAAAGTAATCTCAGAAGAAGTTGTTATTTTTAAGAAATCAAAAGAAGAGATCTCTAAACAATTAGATAAATGTGAAAAGATTATAAAAGTAGATAATTCCTATAACTATTTACTGAAGATGCAAATAAATTCTTTAACAAAAGAAAAAATTTCTCAGTTGAAAAAAGATATCTCAAGTAAAAGGAATTCTTTAAACTATTTAAAAAAGGTATCTAATAAAGATATCTGGAGGGAGGACATAAAGAATAGCTTTGAATAAAAATGAAAATCTTTCTAATCAGGATTCTCCATATATTTTAAAAGATGTTATGTCTGGAGATGAAGAACTAACTGAATCTCAAAAGTTTCTTGAATTGAATAATCAGGATATAAAAGAAGCTCTAGATTTTTTATCAAGAGATTATCATCTTTCTGATAAAGAAAGATATAAGCTTTTAAATGAGAGTTGGAGAATAAACTATAGAGTAAAGCCTCCAACAATAGATGAATTTCTAACTGAAGAATGGATTGGTCCAACAGCCAATAGTCTTTTTCCTCATGTAAGAGAAATATTAAATGAATATTATCAACCCGATTCAAAGTATAGACATCTGATTTTAGCTTCTGCAATTGGAACAGGAAAAAGTTTTGCTTCATCTTTATGGAGTTTATATGTAACAGTTCATCTATGGGCAATGAGAGATCCTAAGAAATTTTTTGGGTTATCCCAAGCAACTTCCATTGTTCATGGATTGATATCCTTTACAATGGAAAAAGCTGGTCAGCTTCTTTTACAGCCTTTTATGCAGATTCTTCTATCTTCTACAAAATTCAGAAGAGTTAAAATGGAAGAAAGACTAGGAGCAAAACAAAAAGAATATCCTAATGAAATTTGTTTTACTACAGCAGGAAAGATGGGAGCATTGCAGTTTTATAACGATGTTCATTATATTCTAGCAAGTTCCCCTGCTAATCTTTTAGGATTAAACATGATTACTGCTATTCTATCAGAGATATCTTTCTTTATAGATAAGGGGTTCTCTACTGAGTATATATGGAGAATCTATCAAGATTCTAAAAGAAGAGTTTATTCACGATTTGAAGAACAATATTTTTCTGGAACCGTTATTGACTCTTCTCCTAATGATATTGAATTGTCCCCTATTGATAAATATATCTTTTCAGGAAAAGCAGAAGAAGTAAAAAATAACTATGTTGTTACAGGTTCACAATGGGATCTTCGTCCTACTAAATTTCCAGAATGGCAAAAAACTGGAAGGACCTTTCCTGTATACAGAGGAAGCACAGGGAGCCCTCCAGAGATCTTACATAATGAAAATGAAATATATAGGTATGAACCTGAAGAGATCTATTTTGTACCTATAGATGTAAAAAATCTTTTTGAAGATGATATTTTAAAATCTGTAAAAGATATATGTGGGTGGCCAGGAGGAAGTTTAGGAACTTTATTAAGAGATGATGTAGCTTTAGAAAAGATGTTTGACAATTCTTTAAAGAATATCTATACTTCTATAAATGCTCCTTCTAATAGATCTTCAAAGAATTTAATATGGAATGAAATAAAAGATAGATTCTTTGTTAAATTTGATAAGGGATATGAATTTTATAGAAATCCTCTAGAAAAAAGATTTATTCATGTTGACCAAGCTGAAACTGGAGATATTGCATCTATATCAATGGTTCATCCTGAAACTATAGACAATGGCTCTTTAGTTTATATTACAGATTTCACTATAGCAATATCCCCTGAAAAACAAAGAATAAATCTAGATGCTATACGGTTATTTCTAGAAGATCTAAAAGTAAAAGGACATATAAATATAGAAATGATAACTTTCGATCAATTTCAGTCTTCTACTACAATACAATATTTAAAAGGAAAAGGGTTCAATGTAGATAGACTTTCTGTAGATAGAGATACTAAACCTTATTATACATATATATCGTATATTCTATCTAATAGAATTAAGAGTGGAAAGAATATATTTTTAAAGAACAATCTTAAATCTTTACAAGAGGTTGTAATGAACTCTGGAAAGAAAAAGATTGATCATTCAAAAGGAAAGATAGTTTATTATGATGGGGCAAAATGGGATAATTCTCAAATGGGTAAATTTGCTAAAGATGTTAGTGACTCTCATTGTGGAGCAGTTTGGAATGCTATTCATAGATTTGTTGGAGTTCCAAGGTATGTATGGGAAGATAATAAAGAAAAAAATACAAGAGTAGAAACAATAAAAAATAAGGTCTTAAAAGATCTTGAAAATAGATATGGATTTCAAATGGAAGAATTGGAGGAAAATTTAAATGGATGAAAAGAAAGAATTTGTATTATTGAATGAAAAGAAAGTAACAAAAGAAGAACTGGAAAAAGAGAAAGAAAGAGTTGTTAACAAAAAAGGGATTACTATAGTTGAGATTGCTCCTGGTAAATATAAAACTAGAATACAAGAATAAAAATTTAAAGATTTTTCAGTATTATAGTTATATAACAAAAACAGGAGTGGGCTAACATGAAGGAACTAAAATTTTATAAGAAAGAGAAAGAAGTGATACATAAGGTACATCTTCTTACTGGAAAATCAGAGAATGAAATAAAGGAAGTTTTTGAAGGCATTCTCTATATGATATTACTGTCATATATGGAAAAAGAACCTATCTATATTCCTTTTTTAGGAGAAATTGATTTAAAATATCTTAAAGATAAGTATACTCAAGAAGGAAGAATTGCAAATATAGATATAGACTTTTCTCCTCATAAATTTCTTTTAAGAACTATAGGACAAATAGAGGATAAAGAAGAATCTGATTTAGAAAAATATCTTAAGAATAAGATTCATTCAATTTTAAAAAATACACTAGAGTAGAGGAAAAATCTTATATGAAGTTGTATTATATAGGGGATGGAGTTAGAATAAAAAAGTTCAAAAAAGAAACTTTAGAGAATGGAGAAGAGATTCTAAAAGAAACTTTTGAATGGTCAGAATTTAAAAAGAAAAAGAAAATGGAACTTCTTATTTCTAATGCAGGAATTCCATTTGATTCTTTAGAGCTCTCATTAAAAGATTATATAGGAAAAGACTCTGATAAAATAGAAAAAATAGAATTATACATTAAAAAGTTTAAAGAAAAATTCAAACATGTTCATCTCTATTTTTGGAGTTTAGAGAATTCCACACAAAAAACAACAATGGCTTCTATTTTAGGAAAAGAACTTTTAAAACAAGGATTTAGAGTTCAGTTTGTTCTAATGAATAGACTTATTAAGCTTTTATCAGAAGAAAACTTTGAAGAAGGTCACAGTAAAATCTTAGATCCAATTAGAAAATGTGATTTTTTGATTATAGATGATTCTTTTGATAAAAAGAAAGCAACTATCTACAGAAGTGGTTTTCAGATTCCTTTTTTAGATGAGTTCTTAAGAACACGTCTAGAAATAGAAAAGAAGGCAACTTGTTTTACAAGTAATATACCTATCGATTCTATTGATGAAGGAACTTTTGGTATATCTCTTAAGAGTCTTTTAAAAAGATCAATAAAAGATCCATTTCATTTTAATTCTTCTATTGAGCTTAGAAATGATTTCAACCCTGATCAACTATGGAGCTAATTTTCTATGATTTCTATAATAAAAGTAGAACAACAAAATCTTAATTGTTTGTGGGATTCTCCTGAATTAATATATAAATTTGATAAAGACTATTTTGTTTCTGAAGTAGGAAAAGATATAAAGAACACTATACAATATCTTTTTGAATCTAATATACCTATATCTATAGATGAAATGGTTGTATACGGTAATTCAAGAAATGATAAGATTACTAAAGACAATCTAGAACAGCTTCGTAGTAGTGCTTATTCTATAGAAAATTTTGAATTTTATTTTAAGAATCTTAAAAAGAACTTTGCTAAATTTCAAATAGAAAACAAAATTCTAAAAGATACTCTAATGGAGGTTTCATCTAAAGGGGAATTAGATTTAGAAAAACTTAGAGGTCTTAGTAACTCTTTACAAGAGAATATAGATGTTATAGAAGGGAAGGAGTCTGTATTAAGAGATATCCAGCAGATTGGTTCTAAATATAAAGAAACTCTGATGATGAGAAAAAAGGGATTATATAGTTTCTCAACCGGGGATTCTCTTTTAGATGGCTATCTTACTAAGGGGTTTGCTCCTGGTCAAATAACTACAATCTATGGAGCAACTGGTGTAGGAAAATCTACTTTTGCTTTGAATCTGTTTTCTAAACAGATAAATAAAAAGATTCCTTCTTTATATGTAAACTTAGAAATGGATGAAACTTCTACTATGGACAGACTTATTTCTTTAAGAAAGAGAATTCCTAGTAAAGATTTAGAAATGAAACACTTTGAAGAAGATGTAGAGGGTTCAGAAAATATCTTTA
>CAYZJM010000038.1:0-8779 GCA_964479015.1 Candidatus Woesearchaeota archaeon | reverse complement strand
TTCTGCAGATATTGATGGGTCATTAACCTCATCAGATTTAGAAGTGAGTTTTTATTGGAATGATGAATCTTGTAATGTCCCAAATCCTTCTAGCGATTGCCAAATTATTAGTTCGGGAGTAGACGAAATGGACCCTAATTACATTTTCTTAATGGGGGGTAGAGCTTCTATGATGATGGAAACTTCTAATATTAAAATAATGTTTGCAGATGTTGATTTATTTGCTTCAGGACCTCCACAAAGTGAATTTGAGGATACTGCAGATGAAGAGACTTCTGGAAGTTTTTCAAAAGCAATGAAGTTTGGTTCAATGGGCCCTGATGTTTATGATCATATCCTAATTTCTATACCATATACTGAAGGGATTTCAGGGAGTCAATCAGGATTAAATGAATCAGCGGAGGTAAATGCTTCAATCCCTTATTTTTATTTAGATACAGATGCAAATGAGCAAGTTGATTGGGATGTTCCTGTTTGGAATTCTAGTGTTAATGGGACTAATGGGACATTATTAAGTGGGAACTACTCTCATTTTGAAGGAGATGAAGATGCATGGAGCGCTTTGATGAATGGAGATACTTGTACCGCTAATTTTTCAGAAGTTAATGCTACTAATCCTTGTTTTATTAACAAAACCAGTAATAGGATTTGGTTAAGAATTCCTCACTTTTCAGGAGCTGAGTCAAGTATTACAGGAGACTCAATTGTTTATACATCTACCGAAGATCCAGAGGATGATTCTCCTTCTGGAGGAGGATCTGCATCAACGCCAGTGCTTTCTCAAAGGGTTCATAGTTGGAGTGAAATAACCCCTGGAGAGGCTTCTGTTATGGATGGTTTTGATGATGAAATTGGAGTGAAAAAGATTACAATTAATGTTAATAATATTGCACAAGATGTTCAGATTAGTGTAACAAAACATGATGGAAAACCTTCAGAAGTTGGTGTTGAGAAAGAAGGAACGGTTTATCAGTACTTAGAGATAAATGCAGAGAATGTTGAAGAAGAGTTGGATAATGCAGTTGTTGAATTTAAAGTAGAAAAATCTTGGTTGGAGGATGAAGATTTTGAGAAAGAGGATGTTTCAGTATTTAGGTTTAGTTCAAGTTCAGATGAATGGGAGGAATTAGAAACTTCATTTACTGAAGATGATGAAGATTACTATTATTATCAAGTAGAATTAGAGGGCTTTAGCTACTTTGCAATTTCAGAAAGAAGTTTAGTTTTAGATGAAAGCGAAGAAAGTTCAGAAGAAGGTGAAGAGTCCAATGAAGGAACAGATGAATCTGACGAAACTGGTGAAGAAGGAGGAGAGGAAGAAGGTTTGTTATGGTTATGGATTTTGATTGCAGTGATTATTGTTTTAGGAGTTGCAGGGTTTGTTTTTTATCAGAAAAAAGGCCGATCTTCAAAAAAGTAAACGTTAAAATTTGATTGAAATTAAATATAATTTTAAAAAGTTTTAATTCTTTTTTTTTAAATGGATAAAGAAATTATAGATAAGGGAGGAGGAAATAACTCTGAGATTAATTCCGAGGTTAATTCTGAGACAAATAAAGACAAGGGGAACGATAAAATAGATTATATTCGGATGGTTAAGAACACCCAAATCTATAAGGATTGTAAAAATATAGTTATTGGGAAAGGAAATGAAAATGCAGATATTCTTTTTGTTGGGGAAGCTCCTGGGAGGAACGAGGATGAACAAGGAATTCCGTTTGTTGGTGCTGCAGGGAAAAATTTAGATAAGCTTTTAGAAAAGATTGGGTTGAGTACCCAAGATGTTTATATTGCAAATATTTTAAAGTGTAGGCCTCCAGAAAATCGTAATCCCTCCCCTGAAGAAATCAGGGCACACACTCCTTGGTTAATTGAACAGATTAAAGAGATAAAACCAAAGGTCATTTGTTCTCTTGGAAATTATGCTACAAAATTTTTTCTTTCTGAAGGAAATTTGGAGTTGATAAAGAAACAACCAGGAATAACAAAAGTGCATGGGAAAGTAAGGTTTGTTAAAATAAATGGGGTTAGAATAAAATTAATCCCCTTATTCCATCCTGCGGCAATAATATACAAAAGAGATTTGATTCCTGTTTGGGGAGATGATATGGAAATTGTGAAAAAAGAAATAAAGAAAGACGCAGAGATTGAGAGTAATGAAGAAGAATTGGGAGAAAAAACAGAACAGAAAAAGTTATTTTAATTTGATAGAATTCAAAAGGTTTTTAAGCTAGTTTTTCTATAAGTATACACAAAAAGATGGTAGATAAGAATTCGAGAAATTTGTTTTTGGTCTTTGGAACTTTGTTTTTAGTATTTGGAATGTGGCTTGTTTTGGCACAGATATCTGTAACCCCTGAATCTTTTTCAGTAAATGAGACTGTAAATTACAATTACAACATAACCGTTGCTAATTCTAATGGAGGGCAAGATGCAAATATAACCCAGGTGAATATTACACTTCCTGGAGAATTTACATTTACTATAAATACAAATGAGAGTAATGCAACATTTGAAACCTTTACAAATACTACTACTGTTTTAAGTTGGACAAATACAAGCGAGTATTTAATTAATGGAAGCGACTCTGCATGGTTTTCATTTAACACAACTTCCAATACTCCAGGGGATTATAATTTTACGATTACGGTTGTTAATGGAACAGATAGTTATGAAGAAAATGTTTCTGTTCAGATAAATGATACTATTGCTCCGGCAGTAACAATTGTATCTCCTAGTGATAATGCTAATCTTTCTGGAACGGGGGTTTTGTTAAATGCAAGCGTAACGGATAGTGGGACAATTGATACTGTTTTTTTCAATATAAGCAATTCAACCTTTTCTCAGACATATACTGCAACTAACACTTCTCTAACCTCTTGGAATGCAACTCTTGATACAACAGCTCTTTCTTGTGGAGATTATAATATAACAGTTGTTGGAAATGATTCTGTTAATAATATTAATAATACTGAATACGTTACGATTACTATTGATAATACTGCCCCAACAATTAGTTTGTCTAAATCGAGTTCTACAAGAATTTCAATCACTGTGGATTATTCTTGTACGGATAGTTTAAGTGGTGTTGATAGTTGTACTCTTTCAAGTTCTGCCGGAAGTGTTTCGGGGAGTACAATTTCTGAATTAAGCTGTGGAACAGAATATACTATAACTGTAGACACACAAGATAATGAAGCTAATACAGCAACTACTTCAGAAGAGATGTCAACGGACTCATGTGCAGGAAGTGGAGGAACACCAGCTTTTTGGACCTCAACTTATAATTTAAATGATAAACAGATTGAAGAAGAGTTTGGAGGAGAAGGGTTTTCTAGAAGATTGAAGGAAAAAGGTAGGGTGAGATTTAAAGTAGAAAATCAAGAGCACCATCTCGGAATTTCTAAATTAACAGAAACTACTGCTACAATTAATGTTTCATCTACCCCCCAACAAAAAACACTTTCTGTAGGAGATGAATGGAAGGTTGATGTTAGCGATGATGGTTATTATGATGTTTTAGTTACTTTAAATGATATTAAAGATGATGATGCAGATATTACAATGAAGGCAATAGATGAAGAGGTAATTGAAGAATCATTAGATGAAAGCGAAGAAAGTTCAGAAGAAGGTGAAGAGTCCAATGAAGGAACAGATGAATCTGACGAAACTGGTGAAGAAGGAGGAGAGGAAGAAGGTTTGTTATGGTTATGGATTTTGATTGCAGTGATTATTGTTTTAGGAGTTGCAGGGTTTGTTTTTTATCAGAAAAAAGGCCGATCTTCAAAAAAGTAAACGTTAAAATTTTAGGGTTATTTTGATATTTGTTTAGTTTCTTTATTTACGCTTCTTCTTATGAACTTATAATGGGCATCAACAGTCTTTTTGTTACATTTAGGGCATGTGTTTCTTAAAGTATATCTTGGAGATTTATTGCAATTTAAACATTTTTTTAGTTTCATTTTTTATATTTTAAACCATAGCTTTTATTTTGTGTTATTTATTTAGGATTAGATTCTTTTTTAGAATTGTTACTTATATCTATAAGATAGTTCTTTAATAAAGGATCTATGGAGGTCGTGAAAAAATTTTCTAATTCTTCAGGGAGAACCCATTTTAATTCTTTTAATTTGCCTCCTGGAGAGACTTCCTTAGATGATAAATTTTGACAAAGGAAATAGATTATTAACAAATTTTTATCTTTGGGATATATTCTTGAGAGGGTTGTTCCCAAAACGTTAACTTTTAATCCTGTTTGTTTTTTTATTTTTTCCCCTACTGATTTTTCTATTGGCTGATCTTTTTCAATTGAACCTCCTGGAAAAACCCAACTTAAATCAGGAAAATGGGGATCATTTTCTCTTCTTCCAATAAGCACTTGTTTTTGCTCATAATCAAAAATTATCCCAAGAGAAATAACATTGAAATTACTCTTTTTTTCTAAATGTTCGTTTGAGTTACTTGCTCCCATTTTATTCTTAAATTTTTATTATTTCCCCAAAACTTCTAGGGAGACATCTTCTTTTTTTGCATTTTTTTCTAAATTAGAGATTACTTCTTTTAGCAAGCTATCTGCTTTTTTAGCTTCAGAAGATTCTTTTTTTAGGGTATATCTTCCTGCAGCGATATATTTTACTTCTATATCTTCATCGATATTTAACAAATTTTTAATAATTTCAATACCGTTTGGATTTTTGGTAGTAATAGAGATTTCTTTTTTTATGCTCACCTTTTTTTGTTTTTGGGTATTAATTATTTCTAATATCTTTTTTGCATTTTCTTTACCCACAATTTTTTCAAGTTCTTTTTTATCTTCTTTTGCTTCTTCAATAAAATCATAGACTCTTTCTTTTTTAGCTATCTCTTTTACAATTTCTTGGGATTTATCTCCTAAAATTTTCTTTAAGATTCCAATATAACTTTTTTCTTGTTTATATTGATCTGTTAGCCCTTTTCTCTCTTTTGGAGTAACTCTCCTTAATGAGAGATCTATCCTATTTTCTTTTATTCTAAGAACCTTGCAGACTATTTTCTTTTTTGGAACGACATAATCTCTTAAATTTCTTATTCTTCCAGGGGCTATTTCACTTATTGTTATTGTTCCTTCACCATTGCCTTCTATTTTTACAAATACTAGTGTTCCTTCTATTTTCTCTACAGTACATAACACAATATCTCCAACTTCTAACCTTTCAACCATTTTGTTACAAGAAAAACAAGGGTTTTAAAGGTTTTTGAAAGGGTTAGGTTTAAAAAAGCAAAATTTCATGGTTTAGGATGGAAAAGAAAATTGAAGAATTAGAAGAAGCAATAGAAAAAAATCTGATAGATGTGTCTATTATTATATCTCTAGATCTCAAAGAGAGGCTGAAAGGAGACAAGGAGAAGGTTCTAGGGGTGTTGAGGGTTATAGGATTAGAGGGTGTTATGATTGTGATGGTTACCCTAAAAGATGTGATAGATATCTTCCTGTTTCAATTTTAGAAGATGGTTAAAGTTATACCTTTATTAGCTCAATCTCAAGATTCTTTTTTAGTGAATCTATAAATTCTTTTTGATATTCTTTCTTTATGATGCATCCTGCTGCGGCATGATGCCCTCCAAATTCTCCTTTTATGCCCATTGTAGCTCTTTCCATAACTTCTCTTACATTTCTCCCAAGATCTCCTGAAAGCCTTGCAGAAACTTTTAATTCTTTATTGTCTGTGTTTGCCATTGTCACTATGACTGTTCCTTCAGGGTAGAGTGAAGATTTTGATAATATGCTTGCAATCACTCCAATAATACTATCACTTATCTCTGATTCTGCGTTTACTATTACAAAACCTTTCCCTTCTATTTTTTTCATAGAATTTATTTTTTTTAGTCCATTAGTTATTAATTGTTTATATTTGGCATAAATTTTTTCAATATTTTTCTTTGATTTATAATTCTCCATACAGTATAAGATTGAAGTGTATGGCTCTCCCATCCTGCTTGCTGCATTTATTTTTGCACTGAGTTCTCTAGCATCTTCTAATTGATTAAAATGTTTAATTAAGAAAATATTTCCAATTAATTTTTCATTATTCTCTTTTTTGGTTCTTCTTAACATTATTGCTGTTGCAATCTTCCTCATTTCTTCTTCAGTTAAATCAATGAGCACCTTATGTTTTTTGTTCTGTCTTTCAAATCCAACCTCTCTAAGTAACTCAAGTACGCCTTCTTTGTTCCCGGTTACAGAAGGGATGTAAGGGTCTGAACTAAATTCTAAAACTCTGTCTATAGGTCTTGTTGAAGGGTAAAGAAGTAAGCTTTTTTTTATGATGGTGTTTGCATCTTCAATTATTTCTTTAGTGGTAGGAGTTATGGTTTGAAGAGAGTCCCCCACCATTCCTATAACCCCTAATGGTGCTAAATCATGGCTGGTATTACAAATATTTTTTGAAAATAAATAAGCTAACCCTGCACTGCTTATTTCTTCTTTACTATGTAAATGAGGGTTTATTATCGAAACATTCTCAGGAATTTCTTGATTTATTTCATGATGGTCTATTATGAATATTTTTTGATTTCTATTTTTAAGATAATTTAGGGAGTTAGATGCTAAATCAATAAAGAGAAGGGTCTTATCTTCAGGTATCTTTGATATTATCTCCTTAGTGAGGTTTTTTACAATTTTCACACTAAAAGTTTTATCTAGTATTTTTAATGTTTTTATTGCAACTGCTGCAGAAGTTATGCCATCCGTATCAAAATGGCTTATTATATAAATTTCCTTGTTCTTTGTTTCTTCTAAAAATTCTTGAGATACTAATTTTATTTTTTCTTTTAAACTTAGTTGCATAGTTCCCTCTCTTTGTTTTACCTCTTTTTCCATTTTAAAACCTCAGAAAAAATTATTTTTTCTTTTTGATTAATCCAAAATATTGTTGCAGTTTCCTAAACTTCCCGTAGATTCTTTCTTTTTCTTTTAATGCTTTTTTATCTTGTTTGTTATTCTCAAAATGTTTTTTTATGTTATTAAGTTTCGTTTCCATATTTTTCAAATCAGGGTTAGTATAGTTCTTGTTTTCTTTTAATATTTTAGATATTTTTTTATTATACTCTTTTGAATGAATCCCTTCTTGCCTTAACTGTTCCCCTATTTTCTCAGAGGTAATCCCTTTATTTGCTAAATCTAAAACCCGTTTTTCAAATTCTTTTTGGGTTGGTTTTTTTTCTTTTTTTGGTTTTTCAGTAGATTTTTTTTCTTTTTTTTCAGGGATATTATCATCTATTTTTTTCTTTTTGATATCTCGAGCTTCTTCATTTTTATCTACATTTTTTTCAATTTCTTCTTTTGTTTTTTTTACCATCTTAGTAAATTGAATTATCATTTTTTAAATGTTGCTATGCGCTAAAAAGAAGTGTAGAGTGAAACTTATTTAAATCCCTCTTTTTTATTTATTATATGGGGAAAACAATTGGGGTGTTAAGTCTAAAAGGAGGTGTCGGAAAAACAACTTCTGTGGTTTCTTTAGGTACTGCTTTGGCAGGTTTTGGAAAGAAAGTTTTAATTGTAGACGGTAATTTATCTGCACCAAACTTAGGGCTCCATTTAGGGATAATTAATCCTAAAGTGACTATACAACATGTTTTAATGGGGAAAGCCAATCCGATTGATGCAGTCCAGGAATTAGATAATTTTGACATAATCCCTGCGTCAATATTTGGAAATTTTAAGATAAATCCCTTGAAATTAAGAGATAAAATTGCAAAATTAAAGAAGAAATATGATGTTATTCTTATTGATTCTTCCCCTTCTCTTAACGAAGAATCTCTTGCAACAGTATTAGCTTCTAATGAGGTTCTTTTGGTTACAACCCCTGATCATGCAACATTGAGCACAACAATAAAATCTGTAAAAACAATAAAAAAAAGGGGGAGAAAGATAGATGGATTGATATTGAATAGAGTAAAGAATAAATCCTTCCAACTTTCTATTGAAGAAATTGAAAAAACCTCAAATATTCCAGTCTTAGCAGTTATTCCTGAAGATGAAAATATTGGTAAATCTTTATCTGAATTTAAATCTCCTATTGTCCGTAAGCCTAAGTCAAAAGGGAGCATAGAATATAAAAAATTAGCAGGAGTTTTGATTGGGGAAAAATATAAGCAGTTTGATGCAAGAAACTTAATCAAATTTAATTTAAGAAGGCAAGAAGTCAATAGGGAAATTTTTTATGAGAGTGTTTTTGGAGATATGGAAAAGGGATAATTTTTAACAACAAAATCCTTATAAATAAAATAGTTCTTTAAATACCAGTAGATTTCAGAGCCCCATGGTCTAGTGGTCAAAGATGCAAGCCTTTGGAGCTTGTGACCCAGGTTCGAATCCTGGTGGGGCTATATGATATTATCTATGGATGCAGTTAAACTAATGTAAAGAGCGAATCTCACTCAAATTTATTTTAATGTTTATATCTCCCTCTTTTTTCTACGATGTTTATTCTTTCAAATATTTTCCCTGAATCTTTGTTTATTTCTGAGAATCCTTTTTTTACTTCTTCAAAAAGTTCTTTATTTGTTACCATCGTTTTTCATTCCTCCACTGCGCCTTCATTTTCTTAACTTCTGCTTCATAATCAAGATTAATCTTTTTTTTAGTTAATCTAAGAAGGTAACCATACTCATAGTTTATTTTCCTATTAAAATAATCAGGCAGGTATTTAGATTTGCTTCTTTTTAATTTAGCAATCTTTTCTTCTTGTGCTTTCATTTTTTTAGCGACATCTTGACTGTTTGCTACCATAGTAAT
>CAYZJM010000037.1:6910-8856 GCA_964479015.1 Candidatus Woesearchaeota archaeon | reverse complement strand
TACAAAGCCAAATATAGGATATTCAAGGTGATTGCTTAATCATGCAACACAGCATATATTACTGCTGTGTCGAATAAAAATACAAAAGTTTAATTAGAAAATGGGGGATAAATAAGTAGACTTAAAACTAATTTAATTTAAAATAAATATTAGAAAAGATTAAAAGTTATGATTTTCTTAGAGAGATATGGCAATTTACTCGCATTCAAAAATTTCTACATTTGAAAATTGCCCTTACCAGTATAAATTAAAGTATATTGATAAGATTAAACCAGAAATTCAGACAACTATTGAAGCTTTTATGGGAGATTTAGTGCATAGAACTTTAGAGAAATTGTACAAAGATAAAAAATTTAGAAGAAGGGTTTCAAAAGATATTCTATTAAAATATTATAGAGAGTTATGGGAAAAAGAGTATTCTGATGATATTCTAGTTGCTAAAAGAGACCAAGGTTTAACAGAAGAGAATTATAGAAGAATGGGGTTGAAATTTATTTCTGATTATTATGATAAGTATAAACCATTTGAAGAAATGAGGATTTTGGGTTTAGAAACTCAAGATAAAATGACACTGCCAGATGGAAATCAATGGCATGTTAGAATAGATAAATTAGGTTGTGACTCAGAAGGGAATTATTTTGTTTGTGATTATAAAACAAATTCTAGAATGAAAGACCAAGAAGAAGCAGATTCAGATAGGCAATTGGCAATGTATTCAATTTGGGTTAAAGATAAATTTGAAGATGTAAAATCTGTTAAATTAGTTTGGTATATGCTTGCTTTTAACAAAAATGTAACTTCAGAAAGAACAGAAGAACAATTAAAAAAGTTACAAAACGAAATCGTTGAAAAAATTAAAAAGATTGAAAATGCTAAAGAGTTTCCAACAAATGTAACTCCTTTATGTAATTATTGTGGTTTTAAGTCAATTTGTCCTTCTTTCAAACATCAAGCAGAGTTAGAAAAAATCAAGAGTGTAAAAAAATTTAAGGAAAACGAGGGGGTTAAGTTAGTTGACGAATACTCTAAAGTGAAAGGAGATTTATCTAATTTAAAGAAAAGAGAAAATGAATTAAAAGAAAATCTGGTTAATTATGCAAAACAATTTGATTTGAATGTTGTTTATGGCTCTAATATGAAAACTTCTGTTAAAGAAGTTGAGAAAATTATTTGGCCAGAAGGTGAAGATAAAGAGAAATTTGTTCAATTAATAAAAGATAAAGGGTTATATGAAGATTATTCTACTCTGAATTATATGAAGTTAAATAGCAGTGTTGTTAAAGGCTATTTAGATGAAGAAATCAAAAAAAGGTTAAATATTGTTAAAGATTTTAGGTTGAGTTTGAGTAGACGAAAAGATGTAGTGGAAGAGTGATTTTGTACATTTTCTTTGATTTTTTCTTTTATTTTTTCATTACTCTTCCTAAATTTCTTTTATTTCTTCCTTATTTTTCCTACTTTTCTATTTATCTTTTATTATTTCATATCATAATTGATTTTTTCTCTGTCGTAATAATCTAGTGACACAAGTATACAAATCTTTATAAAAAGTATTTTTCTTCAATTTAGAGTATGGAAAAAATGCTTACAAAATTGAGGTCATTAAAAGAGATGAATAAAGCAGCAAAGATTACTCTATGTTCTATTTTTGGAATGATTTCATTAGCATTCCTTTTAGTTTTTATGATTAATTTAATTGGTGCGGAAACTACTGAAGGGGAATATCCCATTGAAGAACCGATGGAAGAAACTCCAGAAGAACCTACAGAAGAACCTATTGAAGAAGAAGCATTGGACGACATGATTCAGGAACCTACTGAAGAGCCTCTTGATGAACCTATGGAAGAACTTACTGAAGAGCCTATTGAAGAGCCTATTGACCCCACTTATGATGAAATGTGGGAATTAGAAGAAGAACAAGAAATGGAATCTTCAAATGAAGAGTC
>CAYZJM010000037.1:0-6810 GCA_964479015.1 Candidatus Woesearchaeota archaeon | reverse complement strand
TGAAAAGAAATGGTATAATATCTTCCAGAGAGATGTTGAAGAAGAACAAAATGAATTTGAAGAAGATTATGAAATGGAGAGTTTAGAAGAAGAACAAGAAATGGAATCTTCAAATGAAGAGTCTGAAAAGAAATGGTATAATATCTTCCAGAGAGATGTTGAAGAAGAACAAAATGAAATCAATGAAGAATTTGAGGAAAATATGGATGTTCCTTATGATGAGATGGGAGAATTCGAAGGAGAACAAGAAATAGAGCTCTTAAGAAGAGAATCTGAAGAGAAAATGCAGGAATTACAAAGAGAACAAGAAGAAGAAAGAGAACTTTTAAGGAGAGAATCTGAAGAGGAAATAGAAAAATTACGAATAAAACAAGAAAAAGGAATTTCTGAAGGAGTATTTCAAGGATTATTTACAGGTCTTGTTACAGAAGGTTTAGGAGGCAAGGCACTTAATACTTCATTATTAGTTATTGTCTTTGGTGTATTCCTTTTAATTATTTATTACAAATCTTTTACTTTAGCAGGATTATCAAAAAGAGCAGAAAGTCTTCATAAAAAAGCTGATGCACTTAATAAAGAAGGAAAATACCAAGCCTCTCTAAGCCTAAGAGATAAAGCTAGAAATCTTCAAGAAAGAGCTGATAAAAGGGGGTATTAAATGGATCAAGAAGCCAATATAAATTTTAGATACAACACTTTTAGCGATGATGGTAGAAAAACTCCTGATAAACTAATAAATCGTGAGAAAGAAGTTAAAGACTTATTATACTGGGTTGAAAGTGGTTCAATGATCTTGATAAAAGGGCCTAAAAAATCAGGTAAAACCCGTCTTGTTTTTGAAGTTATTGAAAATTTTAAAGGAAAAGGTAAAATTGTTTATGTTGATTTAGAAACTTATAATAAAGAGGTTGATATCGGGCATCTATTAATTGGTAACCAATCTTTATCTAGAAAGATTAAAAATAAAATGCCAAAAGGAATGATTCTCATAGTGGACAATGCTCATAGTTTAGATAACGATTTTTATAGGCGTCTTCAATTCTTTTTTGATCAGGGTTATTTAAAATCCGCAATATTCCTTAAAAAGTCAGGTGTTAGCTTGGATTTGCCTGATAGTGTTAAAAGTAGAATAGGAGATCATATTATTAATCTTAAACAACTTTCAAGAGAAGAGTGTCTTGAAATCATGGGTAATAGAATAAGAGATCTTTTTACTAAAGAACATTTAAAAAAAGTTTGGGAGAAATCTTCAAATTTTGTTGGTTTTTTAGAAAATTGTGAAAAAGTAGCAACACAATACTCAAAAGAAGATGATAAGAGAATTGATGATAATTTTATTGAGGAGGTTTTAAAATGAGCTGGTATGCAGGGCTAGGATTTGAACAAAACCCCTTAAGTATTAAACCTTCAAAAAATTTTGAATTATTTTTTGATGACAAAAGTTTAGTAGAAGATATAATTGGAACAATTAATAAGAAAGAAAATCTTGTATTAACCGGAGCATTAGGAACAGGAAAGACAAGTGTACTCAAAAAGATAATAAAAAGTTTTGGAGGAGATAAAAAGCTTTATTATTATAATGCATTTAGTGCTTCTTCTCCCTTAGATTTTGAGAAAGTCATTCAAAAATCAGGAGGATTTTTTTCTAAAATGTTTAACATTAGATCTAGGGGATTAATCTTGTTCATTGATGAAGCTTCTCATTTGGCAAAGGAAAACATAAAAGAGATTAAAAATTATCTCGGAAGTTATTTCAATTCAGTTATATTGGCTTCTAGCGACCCTAATTATCAGGTTCCAGAAGAGTTAGTTGATAAATTTAATAAAAAGATTAACTCTGGAAATTTTACTGAGAATGATGCTTATAATATTATAAAAAATAGGCTCGGAGAAGAAAATTATAAGGATATTCTTGGAGAAAAAGACATTAAATTGATTTATCGAAAAAGTAAAACTCCAAGAGAATTCTTGATAAAATGTGACCAATTCTGTCATAAAAAGTATGACAATTAATCTCATAGAGGTTTACCACAACAAAGACCACCCAATAGCTTTATAAATAGAATTTTTTATTAGAAATTATGAACAGAAAAATAAAATCACTTGTACTTGATGCAGGAAAAGCAACTAGGCTAGCCCCTCTCTCGTATATCACCCCCAAGTCGCTTCTTGATGTAAAAGGAAAACCAGTACTAGAACATATACTCCAAAATATTGGAAACTCGGATTATATAGATACTTCATATGTGATGCATTCTCATGAGTTTCAAGATTCTTTTAATAAATTTGACAGATATTACAGCCATCCTAATTTGAATATAGAAATGATAAGTGATAAAAGAAGGAATCCTGAAAGAGATCCGGGCTCTATAGGGGGAATTGCTTATGTTGTAAGAGAAAAAGAGATTAATAAAGATCTACTTGTGGTTGGAGGAGATAACCTTTATGATTTTGATATGGATGATTTTGTGAACTTCTTTATTAGAAATGGTGGCAAAACAAGCATAGCAGCATATGATTTTGGAGATAAAGAAAAAATTGCTGGGAAGTTTGGGGTTATTGAGCCAGATAAGAATGGAATAAGGATTAAAGGATTTGAAGAAAAACCTTATGAACCTAAAACAACCTTAATCTCTACCCTTTGTTATATTATATCAAAAGAAGACCTTCACCTTTTAGATAAAGGGATTTTTAGAGAAAATGCAGGAGAACTAATAAAATATCTTGTTGAGGAAAAAGAAGTTAATGCATACCCTTTTAGGGGTAAATGGTTTGATATAGGTACTTTTGAGGGATTAGACGAAGCTAGGAGAGATTTTTAATTGTTTGTTTATTTGTTTACTTAATATTTTTAACTAACTTTTTTATTTTATCTAAACTTTTTGTAGCTTTTTTAATAGATACAATTGAAATAAAAATTAAGAAAATGTTTAGAGAAGTTACAATTATTATTCCTAAATATTGCCCTTCAAATCCTGAAAAAGAGATATGTTTAATCAAGATACCTATATAAGCCCAAATAAAAACAAACCCATAAGCGACGTCTTTATTCTTGATAACTCTTAGAATCCCTAAAGAAGCTCCAATAAAAAGGAGTATAATAGTCCAAATCTGATTTGAAATTCCAAATCCTCCCCAATTGATACTTACTAAAAATACAGCGATATTGGCAATTGTTGCGATACTAATCCATCCTAGATAAATACTGAAAGGGAGACTAATAAAGAAATAATCTTTTAATGAAACGTTTTCTTTATCTAGAACAGTTACAATTTTAATTAAAAAATATAAAATAAAACCCATAAACAATAATGAAAGGGTAATAAAATCGTAATGCCATGAAAAAATCCAAAAGACATTAGCTAAAGAGGTTATGATAAAATAAATCCCTACTCTTTCATATATCCTGTCTTTATTTTTTAAATTTTCTTTTTTAGTCTGATTCTTCTTTTTATTGTTACCATCTTTCTTGCTTCTTTTAAGATTTTTATTATATTTAAAAAATCCTAATTGATATAAAACATAAGCTCCTAAAAAGATATAAATAAGACCCCAAATAGAAAATGTAAACCCTGCAGGTGCAAAAAGATTAGGATACATCTCTGAAATTTCTCCAGTAGAGATATTATTTATGGGCAATGCATTCGCCAGAAAATTAAAAGTAATCATAGATAAGTAAGAAAGTAGAATCAACAATTTGATAATTTTATTTTTCATATTTATCATAATAAATTCTTGAGATTAAATAATTACCTATTTTTTAACTAACTTTTTTATTTTATCTAAATTATTTTTTGCGACTCTTTCTCCTTCTTTTATAAAATTAGAAATCTCGGATTTTTTTAATAGTTCAAGATTTGTTACATTCGGCCTGATTATTAAAACGCTTTTTTCATCATACTCCTCTTGTTTTATTATTCTATTTCTTAATACTTCATAAGATCTTAAAATTGTTTGATGTATCTTAGGATTTTTTAATTCTACTTCATTTTTTTTAGTTAAATCTACCCCTATAATCTTGTTGAAACCCATTTTTTTTGCAATATTTATCGGGGTTGGATTCGTGACCCCTCCATCAACTAAAATCTTTTTGTTTAATTTTACAACTGGAAAAATTCCTGGGATACTTATACTAGCCATCACAGCATCAATTAATTTTCCTTTACTAAAAATAACATCTTCTCCCTTTTCTAAATCTGTTGCAACAATTCTAAGAGGAATCTTTGTATCTGAAAAAGATTTGTCTCCTAAAAGTTCTTCAAGAAAATTTTTTATTTTTTTTCCTTTTATGAGAGAAAATTTAGGATTATTTAAGTCAATTAATCTCATTAAATCCCATTTATTCATCTTTGAAACAATTTCTTCTAATCTTTTTGTATCGGGATTAAGAGAGTAATAGGCCCCAATTATTGAACCAATACTACATCCAACAATACAATCTGAAGAAATGTTGTTATCTTCTAAAATTTTTAAGACCCCAATATGCGTTAATCCTGCTAAACCTCCACCTCCTAAAACAACACCTAATTTCTCTTTTCCTTTCTTTTTGAATATATTTTTAATTTTGAACATTTTATTTCTAAAATCACTAAATCCTATCTAAAATAAAAAACCTCAGGGTTTAAAAAGGTATAATATCAATTAAATTGATAATAAATTAGTTTATTCTGTTAGTAAAGAGTTAGTTTCTCTTTTTCTAAGGATAAAAGTGAATGCAATAAAGGAAAATATCAATGCTATCTGAAAAATTTAAAAATCTTGGGCTAAGTGAAAGGATGTTAAACATTTTGGAGAAAGAAAAGTTTGAAGAACCTTTCAAAATTCAGGAGAAATCCATCCCGTTAGTTCTAAAAGGAAAGGATATAATTGGAGGGTCCGCTACTGGAAGTGGAAAAACTCTTGTGTTCTCTTCTAGTATCGTTGAAAATGTAGTTTCTAAAGAAGAAGTTCAAGCATTAGTATTAACTCCTACAAGAGAGTTAGCTGAACAAATTTCTAAAGTTATGAAAAAATTTTCTAAGGATAAAAAGTTAAATGTTCTTTCTGTTTATGGAGGAGTTCCAATTGAAAAACAGATTAGAGCTGCTCAAAGAACAGATGTGGTAGTAGGAACTCCAGGGAGGATTATAGACCATTTGAATAGGGGTACTTTAAATTTTAATAAAGTTAAATTTCTTGTTTTAGATGAAGTAGATAGAATGTTTGACATGGGTTTCATAAACGATGTAGAAAGAATTTTAAGAGAATGCCCTAAAGATAGGCAAACAATGTTGTTCTCTGCAACTGTTTCAGAGGATGTAAGACATCTTGCAAAGAAATACACTCAGGATGTTGTTGAAATCTCTGTTAACCCTCGAGTAGACCCAAAAAAATTAGACCAAGTTTATTTTGATGTAAAAACACATATTAAATTTTCTCTTTTAGTTCATTTATTAAAAAAAGAAAATTCTGACTTAGTGATGGTATTTTGCAACACTCGAAGAAATACCGATTTTGTAGCAGAAAACCTGAATAGAATAGGGATTAAATCAAAAGCTATACATGGAGGGCTTCCTCAAAATAAAAGACAAAAAGTGATGGATGATTTTCATAATAAGGGTATAAGAGTTTTAGTATGTACTGATGTTGCTGCAAGAGGACTTGATATTAAAGGAGTAAGTCATATTTACAATTATGAATTACCCTCAAATAGAGAAGATTATCTTCACAGGATAGGGAGAACTGCTAGAGCAGGGAATATGGGGAAGGCAATAAATCTCCTTTCAAGCAGAGATTATGAAAATTTTAGAAATATTCTTGATAGAGAAGTACTAAATATAAGAGAAGAAAAAGTTCCTAAAGTAAACATAATAAATGTTGTTAAAAATTTTGAAAAGAAATCAGGGTTTAACAAAGGAAGGTATAAACCCAATGAGAAATATAAATCAAACAATAAACAAAAAAGTAATTGGAAAAGTTCAAGAAGAAAAACAAGATAAAGATAAAAAAATAAAAATAAGAACCTTTTAAAAGATTAACACTCTCCAGAAATCCAGTATTCTACCTCTGATTCCATACAAGCAAAACAAGGATTACTATATGTTTCTTTTGTTTCTGCTTTTTTATATCCACAAACGGGGTCATACTGCATTGTACACATCTCTGCATCTCTTTGGTTCTCAGTACAATAAACCCTCCCTTCATCCATGTTGTTTCTTGTTTTTTCAATTCCAGTATACGCAACCAGTGATAAAACGGATATAATTAAAACGAGGATTAATCCTAAACGCACATACTTCTTATTTATCATAATAGATTAAAGGGGTTAACTTTTTTAAATATGTCGAAAAGGTTTATCCTTAATTGGTTTTGTATCTTTCTTCAGGAAAGGTTCTTCTTTCTAATACTCCTGAATCCCTAATATTGTTATAGGAACTTTCTTGAGCTTCTTCACTTACTACCTCATAACCTTCTGAATTTTCATGCCAATAGATTCTATTTTGAGATTCCTGGCTTGCTATTCTTTGGTATACTTCTGTTTCCATTTTATTAATTTCCCCCTAATTTATTTATGCCAGACTAACAAAAGGACCTAAACCTTCAGAAGCATATTAAGATGTTTTATATGAAATAAAGAAGTAAAAGCCCGCACTTTATTAGTACTGGACTTTATTTTTTTGAGTTTTCACTAAATTGAACTTTTTTCCAAATTCAACTTTTGTTTCAAAACTCATTTTCTTTTTAAAAAACCAAACTTTAAATATTTTTCCTATGAAATGCTGTGTTGCATGATTAAGCAATCACCTTGAATATCCTATATTTGGCTTTGTA
>CAYZJM010000036.1:0-9063 GCA_964479015.1 Candidatus Woesearchaeota archaeon | reverse complement strand
CGATAAAGTTGAAGAATTATTGCATAAAGACGCTTTAGTTAGTATTCTTGAAGCATTAAATGATGGAAAAATTATTGAGAAGGACATTAAAAGGGTATTAGAAAATGTTTTGGACGGAAAAAATCTAAAGGATGCACTTAAGATTGAAAGACACGATATTAATAAGATAGAAGAGAGAGTACTTAAATTGGTAAAAGAAAAACCAGGATTAAGGCCTAATGCTTATATGGGCTTATTGATGAAAGAGTTTAATGATAAACAAAAAAGCATTGATGCTAAAGAAGTCATGAATCTGATTAATAAATATATGAATAATTAAGAGATTTTATAGTTATTTATGGTTATCTAAGATATAAATTTTTAAAAAGTTCTTTTTCTAAACATTGGTTATGGAAAGAGCATTAAATACCGCAGTCCCGAAATATCTTTATGGAATTATCGATTCTAATAATATAGTTGGAGGATACTTTTTAGACAAGCAATTTGCACGCCTTTTTAATAAAGAACCAACCTCTTCGATGTTTATTGATTTTTCTTCATCAGAGGAAGAAAATGTAATGCAAGCGTTGTATAAGATGGGGCAATTTCATCCAGATTTTATTCTTTTTACATATGGATTTAGGACCGGAGAGTATGGTCCAAAAAAAATAGAAAAAGAAATAGAAGAGTGGGCTAAAAAAGTATATAGAGAAAGAGGAGATGTTGTGGATTTCGTTAAAAAGAAAATTAGCGAAGTAAGTGTAAAAAGTAAGAGAAAAGAAGAGATAAATTCTATAAGAAGGAAAGGAGAACTTGAAGGAAAAATAGATTCTCAGGATAATTAAATTTATATATGCTTTTTTGATAATCTTAATATGGACTTAACTGAATTAAACAAGGAACGTATCAAGATTGATGAAGCTTTTGAAAAAGAAGATCAAGAGGTAGTTCTATTTGGGTGGGTTAATAATACTCGTCAATTAGGGAAAATCAATTTTTTAGTATTAAAAGATTCTACAGGGATTATACAGGTTACAGCGGTAAAAGGAATTGTTGAAGAAGGATTATTTGAGAAAATGGGAGAAATTTCTAGGGAATCTTGCATATATATAAAAGGAAAAATTAAATCTTCTAGCCAAGCTCCAGGGGGAAAAGAGATTGTTCCTAGTTCACTGGAAGTATTAAATTCTTCTGAAGAATTATTGATAGATGTTACTGAATTTTCTAAGACAGAATTACCAAAAAGATTGGATTATAGATTTTTAGATTTACACAGAAAGAAAATAAGGGCAATTTTCAAAATTCAGTCAGAAATTACTTCTGGGTTTAGAGATTTCTTTTATAATGAGAAGTTTCAGGAATTTCAATTACCTTCAATAATTTCAAGTTCTAGTGAAGGAGGAACAGATTTGTTTGAAGTAAATTATTTTAAAAAGAAAGCATATCTTGCTCAAAGTCCTCAATTATACAAACAAATGCTTGCATGTTCTCCTATAGAAAGAGTTTATACAATTACTCCAGTGTGGAGAGCTGAGAAACATAATACTGTTAGGCATTTAAATGAATCAAGGCAAATGGATATTGAGATGGCTTTTGCTGGACAAAGAGAAGTAATGGAGTATTTAGAGAAAGCTGTTAAATATATTGTAAAAAGGATTTTAGAAAAGTGTAGTACTGAAATTGAGCTTTTAGGGATGAAAGAAGATTTGAAAGTTCCTGAAGCAAAATATTTAAGTTATGACGAGACTGTCAAATTATTAGGGATTGAATATGGAGAAGATTTATCTCCAGAAAATGAGAAAGCTCTTAATGAAAAATTCCCAAATACTATTGTTTTTGTTCATTCTTGGCCTGTAAAAATAAAGCCTTTTTACATTATGCCTAAGAATGGAGATGTTGATGCAGAATTAAGTGAGGGGTTTGATGCAATCTATAAAGGGTTGGAAATTTCTTCAGGAGGTCAGAGAGTTCATCTTCCTAACCTTTTAATAAAAATGTTAAAAAAGAATAATTTGAATCCAGACCATTTTAAAGGGTACATTGATAGTTTTAGATTTGGAGCACCCCCTCATGGAGGTTGGAGTATTGGGTTAGAAAGATTGACTCAGCTTGTGACTGGTCAAAAAAATATTAGAGAAGCTGTTTTATTTCCGAGAGATAGAGATAGATTAACTCCTTAATTGGTTCTATAAAACAAATTTTAAGTTTAAAATGGGTTTAGAAAGAAGTTGCAAACATTGGCATAATTTATCTATTGAAGAGAGGGGGGTTATAGACAATGAGGAGGATTGCCCAATTATCTCTGTGATAGATGGGCTTTCTTATGATTTTCTTGAAAGAGTTTATCACTCATTAGAACTTAAAAAATTTTTTTTTAAAGAGTATCTTAAAGAAGAAAAAAAATGGGGAGAGAAAAATAAGTATTTATGGGGGGCAGAGCATCATAAAAACCCTAGCATATGTTCAGATTATGTTCAAGATTTTATTGATTCACGCCTTCCACAAAGGTTCAGACTTTATTATGCAGCAAAAAATCCTAATAGGTTTGAGAAAAATTTTAATGAAGAGACTAAACTTTTTTTTTCAGAGGTTTATTTTGCGAGTGAGGGAGAATTCGGAAAAAGATTCTCTGAGCGGAATATTTGAATCTTAAAAAAGTAAGAATCTCCTTTATAAAGTTTTTTATGATTTTTTATAAATAATCAACTTTAAAAAAGAGAAAGGATATAAACTTTTACTTTAAGGAGCTAAAAATGAGTGAAGATAAGATTGAAACTCCAGAAGAAGAATCTGTTGAAGAAACGGAAGAACCTGTTGAAGAAACGGAAGAATCTGTTGAAGAAACGGAAGAAGAATCTGGAGAGAACAAAGACCTAAACGAAGACCTAAACGAAGAAGATAACACAGAAGAGGATAGTGTTGATGAAGATAGTGTTGAAGAGGATAGCGCTGAAGAGGATAGCGTTGAAGAGGGTGCAAAAGATTCTGAAGGCGTAGATTCTGAGGAGTCTAACGAACCTAAAGAAACTGATGAATCTAATCAAAATTCAATGTAATCCGTAGGTCTTAAAATTTTTTTCTTTTTCTTTTTTTATTATTTAATTAGAGAAATCTCTTTTATTTGATAAAGCCTAACTGAAACTAGATAAATCTTAAAAACCCTTAAGTCTTTTATAATCAATGGTAGATTTTTTGTTTCATAAAATTTCTAGTGAAGAAAAAGAGAAAATTAAGGAGGAGGCTAAAGAAATAATGGATACTTTTTCTAAAAAACTTTTACTAATAAAAGACATAAAACTAGAAGATTCTCAAGACGATAAGGATTTTGAAAGGGAAGAATTAAGTTTAGAAAAAGATAGAAATGAAGAGAGGAATAAAATTGGAGAAAATGACTCTGAAAAGAATGAATTTTCTAAAGAGATAATGTTTGAAAATGCACCTAAAAAAAATAAAAGATTTATTATTGGAGATAAAAAGAGATGGTAAGTGAAGAGAAATTCATTGTTGTATCTGGATCAGTGATTATTGAAGATGGAAAACTTTTAGTTAATAAAGGGAACAAAGAAGATTTTTATAAACTTCCTGGAGGGAGCGTTGAAGAGGGGATTGAAGATTTAGAAGAAGCATGTCATAGAGAAGCTAAAGAAGAAAATAACGCAGAAATAGAGATAATAAAACCTCTTAGTCCGATGATTCTTTATAAAAATCCCCAAACAAAAGAAAAGATGACCATTTTGTTAATTCATTATTTATCAAAATTAAAAAATTCTAAAGAGATTAAACCAATTCTTCCGATAAAAGAATCTAAATGGATAAATATTAATGAGATTAAAGAAGGGAAGTGGGATGTAGCTCCAAACATTAAATTTTTAATCAAAAAAGGAGAAATTTTTTAATGACAACTGTAGAGAAACTTAAGAAATATCTAAAGGAAATTGATAATAATGATAAAAGAGGGAAGAAAATAAATGCTTTTTTAAAAATAAGAGATAAAAAAGAATTAATAAAAGAAGCTGAAGAGATTGATAAAAAGATAAAAGAGGGTAAGCAAGGAAAATTAGCGGGCAAGGTTATTGCAATTAAAGCTAATATGAATTTTAAGGGATTGAATGTATCTTGTGCTTCAAAAGTTTTAGAAAATTATAAATCTCCTTATGATTCAACTGTTGTTAGCAAGATAAAGGAAGAAGATGGATTGATAATAGGATTGACAAATATGGATGAGTTTGCTTCAGGTGCTTCTGGAGAGAGTTCTGCTTTTGGGGTTACAAGGAATCCTTATAAAACAGATTTAGTTCCAGGAGGGTCTAGTTCTGGGAGTGCTGCGGCTGTTTCAGCAGGTTTTTGTGATATCGCTTTAGGGAGTGATACTGGAGGGAGTATAAGAAATCCTGCTTCTCATTGTGGGGTTTTTGGAGTTAAGCCAACTTACTCTTCAGTTTCAAGATACGGTTTAATTGATTTATCGATGAGTTTAGACCAAATTGGCCCCTTGACCAAGAATGTTTATGATGCTGCTTTGATTTTAGATGTAATTAAGGGAAAAGATTTAAGAGATTCAATTAGCATAGATTCTAAAAATTTAGATTTAGACAAAATTAATGGTTCTAAAGAGAGAAAAAGAACAATCGGAATTTTAGATTTTAATGTTAGTGATAAAAGGATTCAAGAACTTGTTGATAAGAAATTAAAACAAGTTGCAGATTATAAGGGATGGAAGGTTAAAAAAGTTAAATTAGATTATGTTGATCTGGCTCTTGCTACGTATGAAATACTTGTTTATGTTGAATTTTTTTCTGCTACAAGAAAATTAGATGGAAGGAGATACGGGAAGAAAATTGAAGAGTTTTCAGGGCCAGAAGTTATGAGAAGGATTTTAGGAGGTGGAGAAATTTCAAGGGCAGAGTATTCTGGAAGGTATTATTATAAAGCGTTAAAAATTAAAGAATTGATTCAAAAAGGATTTAGAAAACTATTTGATCAAGAAAAGATTGATTGTTTAATTTCTCCAACAGTTCCTAGATTACCTCATAAAATAGGGAAAGAGATTTCTGTTGAGGAGATGTATAGTTATGATGCTCTAACTACTCCTTCTAATCTTGCGGGAAATTGTGCTATGAGTCTTCCTATAGGGATGGTTGATAAAATCCCGGTAGGAATGCAACTTGTTTGTGACAGTTTTCAAGAACAAAAGATGTTTGAAATTGCTAAAGAGTTTGAAAGTAGTTTTTTATGAGTTTTAGAAGAGATGTTAGAAAAGAGATTCAATATCCTAATTCTTAAGATTTTGATACAATTTGTTGAAATAACCGGGCAAATGGATGATAGTTGCCTATTTAAACCAAAATATTTTTAAAGAAATAGATACTCTTTTTTTATTATATTAATTTATCTTAATTGGCGTTGGGATAAATTAACTTTGGTTGTAATGGTTTCTAATATTTGGAAGTTTGTCAGGTATTTAAAACTTTCGATGACTTCCAGGAGATAAAGTTGAAAGGAGGTATAAAATGACCTTAGATTTTGCAAAAGAAGCTGTAGAAAATTCAGCTACACACAGTATAAACTTTGATGAGCTTAAAGCAGGAAAGGCAAATATAAAAGTTATAGGTGTTGGTGGAATGGGTTGTAATGCTGTTACTTGGCTTTATAACAAAGGCCTTAATGGTGCAACAATTTACGGAACAAATACTGATGCGTTACACCTTAGTGTTACAAAAGCTGATGAGAAGGTTCTTATAGGGAAAGAATTGACAAGAGGCCTTGGTGCTGGAGGAAATCCCCAAAAAGCAAGAGAAGCTGCAAAAGAAGCTATCACTGATTTGAAAAAGATCACCTCAGGAGCAGATATGATTTTTATTATAGCTGGTATGGGTGGTGGAACAGGGACAGGAACAGCTCCAGTATTAGCACAACTAGCAAAAGAATCAGGCGCAGTAGTTATTGGTGTTGTAACAATGCCTTTCGAATCAGAGAAAGCAAGAATCGATAAAGCAGAGTTTGCTTTACAAGAGTTAAGAGAAGTTACAGACACAACAATTGTTTTAGACAACAATAGACTTGTTGATGTTGCAGGACAATTACCAATTCAGCAAGCATTTGCGGTTGCAAACGAGTTAGTAAGTACAATGGTTAAAGGAATTGTAGAGACAATTACTCTTCCAAGTCTTATTAATTTAGATTATGCAGATGTTTCCTCTATTATGAGAAATGGAGGTGTAGCAGTTATTGGTATTGGTGAAAACGATTCTACAAATCGGGTTAATGAAGCAGTCCAGCAAGCCTTGACACATCCTCTACTTGATGTGGATTATCAAGGGGCGACAGGAGCTTTAATACACGTGACGTGTGGACCAGATCTTAAGCTAGAAGAGTTTGATAACATCGGAAGAACTGTTTCAGAGAACTTAAGCTCAGATGCACAAGTTATTATTGGTGCGAGGATTAACAAAGATTTTACAGGAAAAGTTAGAGTGATTACCATTATGACAGGAGTTAAATCTCCTTATGTCTTAGGTAAAGGTGAAGAGGAAGAAACAGCCCCAGCTTCTAAAGAAATGTCAGATTTAGGAATAGAAGTTTGGAGATAATCTAAAATTCCAAAATTATTTTTTATTTTTTATTTTTCTCCCCTTATTTTTTTGGGGAGAATATCTTTTTTAGTTTTTATTTTAATTTTTTGTGATTAATTTAAGGATTTTAATTTCTTAGAAAGTTATTTAAATGTTATTTCTTTTTGTTTTAAATGGCAAAAGAGGTGAGAAAGAGAAGTGCCCCTCAGAGAAGGGCGCCAGTTAATTCCCAAGTTCAAAATAACAACAATAATGGGATTCAGGGTTCACCAAAGAAAAAATATGCAAATATGAGAAACCCTTTACAAGGAAGCTCGGTTGGAAAAAAGCAGATTAAAAAGAATACTAATTCTAAAACGAAAAGTAAAGAAGATGTTAAGTTCAATGTTCCAGATATTGAACCGAATATTGGGGGGAAACCTCAAGGAGATACTCAACAAGGACAGATTCCAAAAGCTCAAAACTTTAAATCTAATGGGCAGAATCCTCAAAGTCAAAATACTCCAAAGAAAGCTAATTCTAAAAATTTAAAAGTTTCTAAAGAATCAAAGAATTCAAATAAAAAGGAATCTAAAAAGCAAGAGGGTATGGAAAAGGAAGCTAATAAAAAAGATTCTTCTTTAGAAGAAGTTAAAATAAAAAAGATAGGGGTTTTATCTTTTGGATTGATTTTTGGATTGATTAATTTATTTATGGGGATTATTGGAATATTGTTTGTTGTTCTTTTAACTTTTTTGGCCTCAATGATTACATTTCCAGAAGGATGGCAAGTAACTTTCATTCAATCATTTCTTGAAGGGACAGGAAACAACATTTATTATGCATTGATTTTTCCATTACTTTCAGGGATTATTGGTTTTATTTCAGGATTAATCTTTGCACTGATCTATAATCTGTCTGCTAAAATAACAAAAGGAATTGAATTATACGCTTGATTTTTATTTTGTTAGATTAATTCTGTAATTAAGTTTGAGATTTAATTTCTTTCATCTGTTTATTCCCGTGTTTTTCAAAATAGAGGAAATTATCTAATTCTATTCTTGGTTTTTTCTTTGTTTTTGAGTATATTGTTTTATCTTCATACCCTATTGGGAAAACTGCTTCTACATCTCCTTCTATTTTAAATTCTTTTTTGATAGTTTCTTCTACTAAATATCCCACCCAACAAGTTGATAATCCTTTTTCTTCTAAAGAAAGAATAAAATTTTCTATTGCTGCCCCTGCTTGTTGTTTAGAGTATAATTTTCCTTTTTCGCCATAAGCGTTTTCTAAAGTTTCAGAATTTGAATAGACAATAACTACATATTTTGCATTAGAAATAAAATCTTGTTGTGCTGCTTCTGCAATCTTTTTTATTTTTTCTTTTTTGCTCACAAGAATCACATTTAAGGAAAAAATGTTTCCAGCTTTTGGGGAGTATCTCATACTATCAATTGCTTCAATTATGTCTCTCCAGTCTGGTTTTTTTTCAGAAAATTTTCTTACACTTTTTCTTGATTTGATTACTTTATCTAAACTCATGAGATATAAAGGATAATTAAGTTTTTAAGATTGTTGATTTAAGATACTTGTTTATTCTATTTAGGTTCACTTAAAAGATATAACTCCTCCCCCAAGAGTTTCTTTTCCCTTATAGATAACAGCAGCTTGTCCTTCTGAAATTCCAGTAATCGCTTTTTTTAGTGTGATTTTGAATTGTTTTTTATTGCTATCATATGAAAGATTACTTGGGATTAATTCTCCAACTTGCCGGATTCTTGTTTTTACTTTTTTGTTATTTCTTGTTTTTAAAGGGGATTTTTCTAAAATCCAGTGAACATCTTTTAAGAAAATTTCTTTTCTATAAAGTATTTTATGTCCTTCTGGTGCAGCAATTATCAGATTCTTTTTTTTATCTTTCCTTGCAACATACCATCTTGTCATTTCTTTTTTGCCATTTTTGATTTTTTTGTTATCTTTTTTTCTGATTCTATCAATCTCAAAACCGTATCTTGGACCTAAACGTTGTCCAATAGTGTAATAATAGATGCCATCATGCTCTCCAATCTTTTCACCTTCTGGATTCAAGATGTCTCCTTTTTTTTGAGGTATCTTATGTTTCAAGAATTCTTTTAAGTTTATTTTTCCGATAAAACAGATTCCTACTGTTCCTTTTTTATTGTAATTTGGGAAATTATTCCTTTTTGCAATTTCTCTGACCTGTTTTTTTGTGTATCCCCCTATTGGAAAGATTGATCTTTCTAATTCTTCCTGTTTTAAACGATATAAAAAGTAGGATTGGTCTTTTGATTCATCTTTTGCCCTAAGAAGATGGTTTTTGTTATTTGTTATTCCCTTTTCTTTTTTTATTCTAGAATAATGACCTGTGACAATAAAATCTGCTCCAATCTTGTTTGCCTCTTTTATAAGCAAGGGAAATTTTATTTTTTGGTTGCAATCAATATCTGGATTGGGTGTTATTCCTTCCTTGTAATTTTCAAACATTTTGCTTATAACTTCTTTTTTATATTGT
>CAYZJM010000035.1:0-9164 GCA_964479015.1 Candidatus Woesearchaeota archaeon | reverse complement strand
AAGATATTTTGTCTCTTGTGACGCTTATCCTGATTGTAAAAATACATATACATTGCCTCCGAATGGGGTTATAAAGAAAACAGATAAAATTTGTGAAGATTGTGGTTATCCTATCTTGATGCGGTTAAGTAAAGGAAAGCGCCCATGGGAATTTTGTTTCAATCCGGAGTGTGTAAAAAATAAAGAGAGAATTGAAGAGTATAAGAAAAAACAAGAAGGATTTTCTTAAAATACTTTTATTAAAACCATTTTCTTAATGTTTTTTGATTTTTTAAATTTTTAAGCAATATACTTTGATTTATTATTTGAGAAGGATTAAAGTTAAATCTTCCTTTGCTTAGATTAATTGTTTCTTTAACAATCTCATTATAATCCTGGAATACTAATTTCCTATTGGAGAGAGCTTTTCTAACACTTTCTCTTACAACCCAGACTCCAAGAGCTGCCCAGTAACTAGGAGTTTCTATTCTAATCGCTAGTACAGAGGCTTGTCTTTTTATTGAAGATAAGTACTCTAAAATTGGAAGTCTTGTAGCGTAATATCCCCCTCCAGTATTAAACGCATATTTTTTTCTTCCATTATAACCTTCAAAATCTGTTGCAGCTTTAATTTGTTTGCTAGGATTCCAAGAGCTATTTGGAAGGTATAACTCAAATAGTTCAAAACTCCAAACACCTGGAAAAAGGATGATTAGATACTGGTTTCCCATAAATTCTCCAAAAAATAATTCGTGGTTTTCAATCCATTTAAAATCCTTAACTCGGCTATGTAAATTTTTAGAAATGATATCATCTGTAGCGGTAATACTCCATCTTGTGGGTACAATTTTTTTATTTGAATTTAAACCTAATACTCCTACACTTAAAATTTTACTTAGAGAGTACTCATCAAAATGATTTTTATAAAGTTGATTAATCCCCTGAGATGCCTTTATTTCATCATTCATAATCTTGTCTAACTTTCTGTTAATTTTTACGTTATTTACTAATTTTGCATTTTTTAATCCTGCATTCATTCCGTTGGGTGTGAGAATTTTATCACCTCTTCTTCCAGTGTTCAATCTGTTTTTTAATTCAATCTCAACATCTACTGGCTTTGAAGCAGTTGCAATTTCTTGGGCTAACTGAAGAAATTTCTTTTTATCCCTTTTTGAATCATAAACACTACTTCTAAATCTTGAATTGAGAAGACTATCACGGATTTTTATTACATCTCCTATCTGAAAGTTATTGTTTGCCCAGTACTTTGCATTATCATAAATCCAGGCGTTCTCATCTTTTTCAAGAGGGCTTAAAATTCCAATATTTACTTGAGGATATTTTAATCTAGAACCAATAAAAACACTAGGAGGGGAATTACTTTCAAATTTAGAAATTTTTTTTAGATTTTTATTTTTAAAATTAGTTTCTACAATTTTCTTTATAACTTCAAATTTTAGGTTTTCTTTCATTTTTAGTTTTATGATTATCTTATTTTTTTAAAGTAACCATCTTTTGTTCTAAAATAAAACTTTAATGAAGGAGAGTAAGATGTTCTCCCAAAAATTCTATCTCTGGCTTTGAGAATATGATGAAAATCATTTGAAACTAACCATATCTCTTGATATTTTGACATTGTAAGACCAGTAATTAGAAAATCTTTATCTACTTCACTTAATCCAATTGTTTCCATAAGAGGGTGATATTTATCCATAAAAGAGGAATATTTTTTATTTATCTCATCTATGTCTTGGAAGTTAGAATTTAAGTCATCCCTTTTGAGAGTTCTAGTATCCTTTAAATCAAGCACATGTCCAGAATCAAAAAAAAGTTCTGCAAGATGTCTTTTCATTTTTAAATATTTCTTGAGTAATCTCCAAAAATCTAATGACTGCCTCCCATTTTTACACCTTTTTATCTTTTTACTATAATTAAAATTACAAGCAAGCAGTTCTTCTCTTACTCCTTCAGTGATATAAAGATGACTTTCTGAAGAAACCGCCTTTTCTTCTTTGTTTATTAACAATCTTTCAAAATTATTGATAAGAGGTATACTTTCATTTAATCTTTGAGAAACTTCTTCAAGAAATTTGAGATATGATTTAGAGAGATTATTTTTGATACTATTCTCACTGATGCTACAAGTATCCAAAAGAGCGAGAGGAGCATTTTGAGAAATTTCTTCTAAAGTGATTTGGCTCATATAAAAAAATAGGATTTTTAATATAAAAGGATTATTGCAGTTATATATTTAATTCTAATTTTTTTAACTTTTCTTTTTGAATTTAAATCCACCCTTTTTTGAATATTCCTTTTTCTTTGATTTCAAATGAGATTTCTTTTTTTGGGAGGCTTCTGTGTTTAAGAAGAATAGCTCTTCTTTTATTTTCATTTTTAAGTTCAATGATACATTTGCTCCAATATTTGAATAAATCTCCCCCGACAATGTTCATCTCTTTTACTGCCCCTTGCTGGATTTCTTTTTCAGATAAAAACTTAGAATAAACTTGATTAGTGATTATAATCGGAATTTTTTGTTTTCTTGCAATTTCTGCTAAATCTCTCATTTCTTCAGCAACTTCCCTATTAACTCTTTTAATTTGCTCATCATCTTTTGAGTTTGAGGCATCTCCTAACTCTAGTCTATATAACATTGCCATACTATCTATAATGATTAATTTTATTTGGTCTTTTTTTACTTTTGATCTTATATTCCCTACCATCTTTTTTTGTTCTTCAAAACTTGTTGGTTCAAGAAGTAAAATATTTTTCAAAATTTCTTCTTGCCTATCTCCTACAATCTGTTTTACTCTTTCAACACTAAAGCCTCCTTCAGAGTCTATAAAAAGAACCTTATTCCCTTTTTTTGCTTGACTACATGCTGCTAATAAAACAAAATTAGTTTTTCCAGAACCAGGAGTTCCTGCAATCATTGTGATGGTATCTACTTCATACCCCCCATAAAGCCATCTATTTAAGTCATAACTCCCTGCAGAGATTTTGCTTGTTCTCATAAAAAAAAGATTATGAGAGAATTAATAAGTATTTATATATTTGAAAAAGATGTATTTTAGAAAGCATATATCTGAAAATGGTTTTTTGAATGGAGTATATCCTAAAATAGATTTTGGAGTTTAATTTTTTTTATAAGGGGCCCTTGTTTTTAGGTGTTATCCCTATGGGAAAAAAAGATGATGGAAAAAACAAATTTTTTGAAAATAAAAAGAGGACAATTTTATCAGCGATTATTCTTTTGCTATTTGTTGTTGGAATATTTTTTGTAAGCGCATATGTCACTGGAAGAAATGTTAGAGAAGATGTTGAGCTTCAATGGGTATCTCATACAGAATACTGGAATAATGATAGTGCTTCTACAATTATTAGGTTAGCAGATTATAGAGGTAATGCTTATGATGTTGATTCTTGCAGTGTTAATATATTATATCCAAATAAAACAACTTTTGTTAGTGAAGGAGAAATGATTGAATCAAATATAGATGGTAATTGGTATAGAGCAGATTCTCTTGTTGGGGCCCCTCTTGGAACATATGAGCAAGAAGTTACTTGTGTTAGAGGATCTCAGACAATTGTTTCTTCACAATCATTTCATTTGAATCCTGCTTTAGAAGAGGTTAATACGGTTTCTCAGGATTTGGATAGTGCTAGAACAGAACTTGAAAATGTTAATCTAACAGTACATGCTAACGTTCAAGAAACAGGAGAGAGCATTAATGTAAATATTGATACTACTGAAACAACTTTATCCTCTTTAATGAATTCTATTGGGACAGGAATAACAGAGGATATCAGTTCTACTGAGGCAAGTTTAAGTACTCAATTAAATGATGCTGAAATCTCCCTTTCAGGAGATATTTCAAATACAGAAGCTGCAGTTTTATTAGAGCTAGCTAATGTTAATGGGAGTATTAATGATTTGTTAAATAATGTTATCCAACCAGAACTTGAAACAAAGATTGAACAAGAAATTGCAGCCTTAATGGCCCAGGTTAGTGCAGTTAACATCTCTATTACGGGGATTGTTGAAGATACAGGAGAGAGTATTAATGTGAATGTTGATGCTGCAGAAACTTCTTTAACTAATTTAGTTAATGCTGCTGAGACAGGGATTCTTTCTGAAATTCAAGGTACTGAAGCGACATTAAACTCTTCCCTAACTAATGTTCAGGTTTCTTTAACTAATAGCTTAGCAGATACAGAAAATGCTTTGTCAACTCAATTAACGAATGTTAATGGGAGTGTTACTAACCTTTTGAATAATGTTATTCAACCAGAGCTTGAATCTCTTATGAATTCTCATTATAATGATATTATGGCATCTGTTGCAGATGTTTATACTGATACTCAATGGATTGTTGCAAATACAATGGACCAAACAGATAGGGCTGCAATTGATGCTAGATTTACTTCTATTGATGAGGACTTAAGCAAGGTTCTTGATTTTTGTGGAGAAGTGGTTACAAATGAAAGTACTCTTTGTCAAGAAATTTGGACTATTGAGTCTGCTATTGAAACTTTAAGACAAGAACAACAAGCGCATTTTGATTCTTTAAACGCTACAGCATATAATAATTGGCAATTATTAAGTGGGGATATTAATTCAGGAGTAAACAATATTCTTACTCAATTAAATCTTATCCAAGAACAAAACGAAGAGATTAATGCAACAACTCACGAAATTTTAGATGAAGTTCAAGGAGAAATTCGAGCAGATATTATTTCTTAATTTTAAGGGTTTCTCTTTTTTATTTTAGAGTTTATTTAGTAGGGAGATCATATGAAAAATAGAATAAAATTTAGAAAAAGCTACGCATTAATTGGGTTTGCAATCATTTTAATCGGAATTTTATCTTATTTTATTTTTTTCCATAAAAATTTTTCTATATCAATGGTTTCTGGAACAGAGTATATTAGTGGTGAGGAAGGACAAATCATCGTTAGATTGCATGATTCAAAGAATAATCCTCTTCCAGATGCAGAGTGTGTGGTTTCTTTATTATATCCAGATAAAAGTTTTTTTATAATTGATAGAGAGATGGTTCCGACATCCGTTCCAGGTAATTATTATGTTTCTTTTACCACTCCTCCTGATCCAGGGATTTATGAAGAGCACATCAATTGTGATGTCTCTGGAAAGACAATGTCCGTCTCATCCTCTTTTCATGTCTCAGCAGGGCTTAATTTGGTTGAAGAGGTCTTTACAACACAGCAAGAGCAGTTTCAAAGAGTTATTAGCGATATACTCATTACACAAGAGCTTTTGAAGAATAATCTGAATAATATGACTGAGAGAATGGAAAATGTTGAGCATAAGTTAAATGAAAGTTTAGAAGAAAATCAGGCTATCCTTTTAGATAAGTTTTCTAGAATGGGGGGTGCTATGGAAAACATTTTTGGAGAAAATTCTTCAGGATAGAAATTTTTAGAATTTATAAAAAATTTATTTCAATTTTTTAAACTCTTCTTCTGTTTTTTCTAATTCTTTTGTAATTGTAGATACTGCATCATTCACTGCTTTCTTAGCACTTTTTCCCTGAGTAGTAATCCTGAGTAAAGGATTCTTTTCTATGCTATCTTTCTTCCATGCCGCAAATGTAACAGAGCTATCTTTGTTTAAATAAAATCTTAAGATTTCTGCAAGGGTTACATTATCAAACTCAATTTCTAATTCATCTTTTGAACTTTTAATAATCTTCATTTCCATAAGAAAAATCCGAGAATTTGGTTTATAAATTTATTGTTTATTTCCAGATTCATTAATATGCTCTTTATCTTCCTTAGAAGGATAAGGATTCTCTTCCGAGGAGCCTAAATCGTCTTCAGAAGGGCCTAAATCATCAGGGTTATCTTCTTTTTTATTAAAAAATTTTTCCAGAAATTTTCTTTTCATTTCTTTTAAATCCTTGATGGTAATTGTTTTTGTTGTTACAGGATCAAAATCATTGAGGTCATCAATTTGAGGTGTAGGAGAATCTTTTTTATTTTCGCCGTTAGGATTATCTTTTTGTTCTATTGGAGTTGTTTCTCTATCTTCTTGAACCTCTTTTTGACCTTCTTTTTGACTCTTTTTTATATTTTTTAGATTGTTGGAACTTAATCCTTTTGAGGGATTATAAATTTCTTCTTTTGTAATTTTTATTCCAAGATAATTTTCTATTTTTTTAATCAACTTTTCCCTTTTTCTTGGGACTTCGCCTTTTTCAATTTTTTTAATAAATATCTCTGGTTCTGAGATTGCTTTTGCTAGCTGTTTTTGAGTTATTTTTCTTTTACGCCTCTCCCTTAATATGGTCCAATGAAAATTTCTAATCAAATTGGCGTCTTCTTTTGGTTTAAAAAAAACTTCTTCTACGTTTTGGTTTATCATATCTTCTAATTCTTTTTCTTGTTTCTTTAATTCTTCACTTTTTTCTTCTTTTTTATTATCTAATCTAATCCCAGTTAAAGAGTGAAGTCTCTCTTTTACAGAGATATTTTTTTCGGGGTTATCTTCTTGGTGGAGGTTATGAGGGGTTTTTGATTTTTTTATAATATGTAAATTTTCTTTAAAAGCACAATTTCTACAAACTTTTCTAATTTCTTTTTCAAGAATTACATCTACTAATTCATTTGTTTCTCCAGAAGCTCCACAAAGATAACATCCCATAGTTAATTTTTGTAAATAGCTTTTTTTAATATTTCTATGTTGGAATATCTATTAATTTTTAATAGTTTATTATTAAGATTTTTGATATTACTTATCATTAAACAGATTACTCCTTTTTTTAGAAATGTTTATAATAATTAAAAAATTATATCTTAAATGAAAATTAAAAAGATTCTTCTAAATTATAAATCTATTTTGATTGCAGGGTTAAGTTTACTTTTTATCGCTTATTTTTTAGTTTATATAATGGATATTAAGAATCTTTTTTCATTGAGAGAACTTTATTCCAATTTTTATGTTCCCTTACTCTGGCCAATGATTTTTAGAGATGGAGGGCCAATAGAAATTTTTCAATGGTTGTTTTTAGGATTGCTTTCTCTTTTTAGTGCTTATATTTCTGGAATTCTTAAAGAAAGAGGGAAGAAAAAAGAAGCAATTTTTTGGTTATTATTTGCAATCGCGGGGATTCTTATGTTAATGGAAGATGCAGGGGATATAAGACATTTCTTTTTTAGAGAGTTATTCTCTCCTCATTGGAGAACATTGAATATCTTAGAAACCATTTATTTTTTGGTTTTAGGAGCAATACCTACTTTTGCTGTTTTAAAGTATGGTAAACACATAAAAAAGAGTCATATAACCGTAATTTTGTTAATACTAGGGTTTGTTTTTTATGGGTCTTCTGCATTTTTATCTGGACCTGCAGATTTAACAAATATAAATTATGACATTGGTAGGGGAATGTTTCAGTATACTGTTAATGCAGGAGATGCACAATTAGAACAAATTCATAAAGAAGCAGGAGAAACTTGGACTGAAGGGATAGATGCTAATCCAGAGCATGTTTTATACCACAATTTTAAAGATATGATTTTAGAAGAAAGTTTGGAATTTTTAGGGGCACTCATGTTGCTCGTATCATCAATTGCTTATTTGCAGTTTATTCAGAAAAAAGACGATAAGATTTAAATCGTTTTTATTTCTTGTTCTATTTCTTTGATATTTTCTATATCTTCCAATTTGGTTTTTTCTTCAATAATTAAGGTGTTTGGTTCAGAAATATTATATTTTTGTTTTAGTATATCAATTAAATCAGAATCTAAATCATAATCAAGAGAGTAAATCATAATGTCCCCATTTTGGTTCTTTAATGATGTTAGTATTCTTCCTAGAGAGTAAGATTCATCTATATATCCAGGACGATTTGAATAAAAAAATAAGATTGTAGGGAATGAATCGCCACATTTTTCATTTCTTTCTTTTGTGAAAAGAAAATGTTGAACTAATAGCATAGAGTAAACCTTTTTTTGTTCTAAAACCATTTTATCATTTTTTCCTAATCTCTTTTCCAAGGTATCCATATACTTTCCCATTTCTTCTAACTGATTGAAAAAAGACCCATATTCGGTTAAATTACAGGTATCAGAGAGAATTTCTCTTTTTAATTTTAAATTAAAAAATTCATATTGCAAATTTTCTTGTTCAAATTGTGTTTCTTGAGATATTTTATAAGAAATTAGTTCACTTACCCAAAAACCTGAGAGGAATAGGAAAGTTGCCAAAATAAAAGAGAGAATTATTCTTCCGGTGTATAAAGGCCTTTTATCTTTTTCCATTTTTTATTCATAACCTATTTATTCATAACTTATTTATTCATAACTTGTTTACAATCTCTTTGTTTAATAATTTATTTATATAATTATCGCCAAGAGATATTTTTATTTAAAGAAACATAGATTAGAGTGATAAACCACCAAAATGCGAAAAGAAATGAGAAAAATCCCAAAAAGAAAAAGATGCTTAATCTTATGTTTGAATGTTTTTTAATTTTAGTTTTTGCATAAAAAAGGTATCCTACTAAAACCCCCACCATTAAAATGAAAAATAGTGTTATCGGGTTTGTTAGAGTATCAAAAAAGTATGCTTGAAGTATATATCTATTAAAATCAATACTTTCTAAGACATTAAAATTGATACTTTTCCATATAATAAGCTCATTTTTCAATTTTTTGACAGTATCTAAAGTTATCCAAGAAGTTAAAACCATTGAAAAGAGAATTGAAAAAATAGCCACAGGTAGAACAATAATTCCTAAGACACCATATTTTTTTGAAAGAATTTTTTTGTATTTTATTAAATTATAAGTTAAGCCTCCGTACCATCTTCTTCTTTGTTTCATTAATTCCACAAATTTATTTGGAGCAATGGTGTATACTACTGCTTCGGGATTATTTTCTATGACATACCCATGATACTGGATTCTCATTGTCATTTCCATATCTTCGGTTAGATTTTTTTCATCAAATCCTCCATGTTTTTCTACAAATTCTTTTCTATATGCTGAAAAAGCCCCCGGAGTGATATGTATTGAGTTGATGGAAGAGAATGCTTTTCTTAAAAAAATTCCAAATAAATACTCTATTTGTTGGATTCTTTGTAAAATCCCTTTTGGGTTATGGATTGCAATCCCAGGTGCTACACACATTACTTCAGGCCTATTAAAAGAAGCAATCATTTTTTT
>CAYZJM010000034.1:0-9619 GCA_964479015.1 Candidatus Woesearchaeota archaeon | reverse complement strand
AAGATCTTAAGTCTTGAATCCTATTTGATACTTATCCTGTCTAAACTCTTTTTTGTGTTCTTTTACTGCTTTTTCTAACCCCTTTTGGGTGATGTAACCTGCAGGGATAATTTTTCCCCCTTTAATAGATGAAGACTCTATTGTTTCTTTTGCTTTATCTCTTAAGGCTGTTTCTACAGATTGAAAGATATCAGCATAATTAAAATTATCGGACATTTCTGCAAGATTTTGGGTTTTGTAATTACGGATTACTGAGTACTTTGCTCTTTCATTCGCTTTTTCTATCGCTCTTTTAAATGCCTTTTCTCTTTCTTCTATCCTTGGTAATCTAAAGTTATATCTTTTATCTATCCTTCCAGCTCTTAAAACTGCTTTGTCCATATATTCTGGGATATTTGTCATTAGAGCAAGATACATATTTTGAGTGTCATGAACTCTTTGGATGTTTTTCATTAAAGTTTCTATAACTTTATGATCTTCAGAATGTTTTTGTCCATGACCTCTTTTTGAGAGCAGTGCATCTGCTTCGTCACACACAATCATTGTAGGGATTCCAAATTTTGCAAGTATTCCTGCTTTATCAAAAAAGTTTTGAATGTTTCGGCTTGACATATTAATATATGCAGTTCCATACCTTCCGATATCATATTCAAAGGTTAATAATCTATAATTGTCTAAGCTTATTTTAGGTATTTCTTCAGAAGTTGTTGATTCTTCATCAGAGTTAAGAGCTTTAATTTTAGAGGTGTTTGTATTTAAATCTAATCTTTCTTCAAGACTATTAATCAAATGAGAATTCATTTCATTGTTTAGAGCCCTTACAGATAAGGTTTTTCCAGTTCCTGGCACCCCAGAGAGTAAAAATGTTTTATCAGGACTTATCCCCATTGATCTAAATATGCCCTCTCCGTGTATGCCTTCCATCACATCATCGATGAAGTTTCCCGCTTCTCCTACTACGTCTTCTCTTCTAGGGGAATCTTCAGCTACTAAAGGGACAACTTTACTGGTATCCATATCCTCTCTCATTTCTTCTCTTTCATCCATTTTAATGTTACTATCTCTTAAAAGAGGCACTCTCTCTAAGAGGACCCTTAAAGATATAAATTCTATAACTAAAATTCTTTAAAAGAATTATTGCATTAAAAAGACTTCATTCATTGAATAATTTCAAAAAATTATGTTGAATCTATTTTTTCCATTCAACCAATTTTCCTTGATTATCCCTTAAAAACAAACTACCCTCATTGTTAGATAAATCTAATCTAAATTCCCTCATTTTTCTTGGTTTTAAAATCCCTCCAAAAACAATCTTTTCCCTTCCTTCTCCTCTAATTTCCCAATCAGTTATATTACAGTCAAAATAACAATCATTTTTTATAAATTTTTTAGAAACCCCAATAGTAATACAAGGAGCACACTTTTGTTCGGAAGGTTCGCAAAGATTGATTTCTTTTTTTATACATCTCTCCCAAGCTTTTTCCAAATCCTCTGAATACTTGTCTTTTCCTTTATAAAAGTAATAATTTCCAAGGCCATTTTCAAGAATTTTTATGTTTATATTGCTATGATTATAGAGGATATATGCAAGAGTTCTGTAATATTTATCTTGTCTATCTCCAACAAATTCAAGTGTTACCTTTTGGTTCAAGATTTTTTCTTCAAGAAATTTTGTAGACTCTTCAAAATAAAATTCTCCCCTTTCAGGACAATTAATTCCTAAAAGCCTTACTACTTCATCATTTTCAAGAACAATAGTATCTCCATCAATAATCCTTGTAACATTAATTTCTTTGTCTTTAATAAGAAACTCTTCAATTTTTAAATCGAGTAAAGGGTAATTAGTTAATAAAAGGATAATTAATAGAAAAATAAGAAGGTAAATCTCTTTTTTTATATGTACCATAAAAAAGTTGTGGGAGAAAGATACCGAAGTATCAACAAACCGAAGTCTGCCTCCCACAAGATATAAAGGTTTTTGGTTTATTTAAACCTTCCCATATTCCAAAGATAACCCTTAGAGTAGTAAAACTTGATAAAAAATAAAAAATGCGGGGGACAGGGTTCGAACCTGCGTAAGCACTAAGCTACAGGATCTTAAGTCCTGCCCGTTTGACCACTCCGGCACCCCCGCATGTAGTTGTGAGTGCAATTATCCTTAAAAAGTTTGTTAATTTGTTGTTTATAAGATTAGGATTCTTGTCTTTCATATAAAATTTAAGCTAAAATTTGATTTTGAGGATTTTAAATCTTATTTCTATAAATTTTCTTTTTTTAATCTTCTATTTCTTAATTCTTTATTATTAATGATATTTTATCAATATCTTAGAGTATATATTTTATATTATATGTTTTAGGTTATATATTTTATAAATCCTAGTTTAAGATTTTTATTGTTTAAGATCTCTCTTTAAAACTTTATGGTTCAAAACTAGATCTTTTCAAGCCCTGTATTTTAATTCATTTATTTTAGTAATATTTAAAATACTCTTATTCATTAATAAAATATGAAAGAGTTGTTGATTCCAATTATTAAAAATGCTTTAGAAGAAGAGAAAGTATCTATGAAAAAAGAAGATATAGAAAATCTTCTTGAAATCCCTCCTTCAATGGAGATGGGAGATTATGCATTTCCTTGTTTTAATCTTGCAGGCCAACTGAAAAAAGATCCAAGTCAAATAGCAATTGATTTAAGGAGTAATATGAAAAAATTCTGTAAAGAAATAAGTGAAATTCAAACAGATGGGCCTTACATTAATTTTTTTCTTAATAGAACCCTTTTTGCTGAGAAAATATTGAATGAGATACTTTCTAAAAAAAGAGATTATGGTAAGAAACCAAATAAGGATAAACAAAAGATTATGGTAGAGTTTTCACAAGCTAATACTCATAAAGCATTTCATGTAGGGCATATAAGAGGGACTTCAATAGGAGAATCCTTATCAAGGATAATAGAATTTTGTGGAAACAGAGTAATAAGAGCAAATTATCAAGGGGATACTGGAATGCATGTAGCAAAATGGCTCTGGTGTTATAAAAAATATCACTCAAAAGAGAAATTAAAAAAAGATGAATCGTGGGTTGCTTTAATTTATGTTGATGCTATAAGGAGATTAAATAAGAATAAGAATTTACAAGAAGAAGTGAACGAGATTAATAGAAGACTTGATTCTAAGGAAGATGAAGATTTGAATAAACTATGCAAAAAAACAAGAAAAATTTCATTAAAATCTCTTGAAAAAATCTATAAGGAATTGAATACCAAATTTGATACATATTACTTTGAAAGTGAAGTCCAAAAAAAAGCAAAGAAGATTTCTGAAAAGCTGGTTAAAAAAAAGATTGCAACAATATCAGATGGAGCAACCATTGTTAATTTAGAGGAATATAATCTTGGGGTTTGGGTTTTATTGAGAAGTGATGGAACTGTTCTTTACTCCGCAAAAGATTTGGCACTTGTAGAGAAAAAATTTAATGATTTCAAGTTAGACCAGTCGATATATGTCATTGCTAGAGAACAAGCTCTCCATATGAAACAATTATTAAAAACCCTTGAACTTGAAGGGAATGAAAGAGAAAAGGAAAAAATTCATCATGTTAGCTTTGGGGAAGTGAGGCTTCCAACAAGGAAGATGTCTTCAAGAACAGGAGATAATATTCTTTATTCTGATTTCAAAAAAGAAGTGTATGATTATGCAAAAAGACAGATACAAAAAAGAGATTCAAAGATTTCAAAAAGAGAACTAGATAAAAGAGCTTTAAATCTTTCAATATCTGCTATAAAATATTCAATGTTAAAACAGAGTTCAAAAAGGAATATTATTTTTAAGAAAGAAGATGCTCTTAATTTTGAAGGAAATTCTGGGGCATATCTTCAATATAGTTATGCAAGGTCTAATTCAATTCTTAAAAAAGCTCCAAAAGGAAAACTGAAGTTTTCAGCAAATGATATCTCTAAGGAAGAGTTAAAGTTGATAAAAAAACTGTTTGAGTTTCCAGAGGTTGTTTCTAAATCATATGCTGATTTAAGCCCTTCTAATTTAACAAATTACTCTTTCCAGTTATCTCAAATTTTTAATGAGTTTTATCATGCATGCCCTGTAATTAATTCAGATAAAAAATTGTTTAGAACCGCAATAGTTAAATCATTTAAACAAACAATTGAAAATTCTTTATTGTTATTAGGGATAGAACCGATAAAAGAAATGTAAGATTTTATTGTATTATTTAACCTTTAACAAATTTTAATAAAGATAAAAATTACTTAACAGGCTTCATATCTTTCCATGCTAATTCAAACATTTGTTCTAATGCTTGAGCGAAGAATTCTGTGTTAATCCATATACCTACATCATAACTTGGATGGAATTTTTCATCATCTAAAAGCATAAACATCAATTGGGAGGAATCAACAATAACAAATCTCGCTCTTATTTTTTCTAATTTTCTCACCTCTACAGCTTTTTTTAAGTCTCTAGCGGTTTTAATATTATTGCTGTCTACAGGGGCAGCGATTCTTACCTTAACTCCCCTTTTTTTTACTTTCTCAAAAGTAGGCATTAAAGATTCAAATTTTCTATTAAGACCCTCTGCAGTTGTAAGGATTGTTACAGTTTTTTCTGCACCTCTTATCATCATGTCTAAATGGTTGTAAAGATTTTCTCTTCCTCTTAAACTTCCAGATAAATCAGAAGGTTCTACAAATTTAATTCCCTTATTAAACAATCCATTCAACTCTTCTAGGACTTCATCACTTTTTAATTTTTCAAGCCTTTGGGTTTTTTCTTTAGTATAACTTGCTAAGTTCTTTTTAACTCTTTCAACAACTTCTTCTGGTTTAAGGGCAACAAATTTTATAGGTTTTCCTAGTTTCATAATAATAAAACCTTTTTTTTCTAAACTCTCAAGGATATCATATGTTCTACTTCTTGGAACTCCAGAAATATTACTTAATTCTCCTGCAGTGCTTGTACCCCTCGAAAGAAGGGCAGTCCAAACCTTTACTTCATAAAGGTTTAAATCGAAAATTTTTCTTAATCTGCTTAAAAATTCTTCTTTAACTATCATTTATTTTCTTTATTCCTCTTTGTTTTTAAATATTGTTATAGTAAAAGGGTGAAATTACTTAACCACTTATTAGTGGTTATTCTTCAGCATCTATTACTATCATCCCCTTTTTACCTTTTATAACAAATTCAGTATTCTTTTTAAAGTTTTCTTTCTCCCCAGTTGTAACAATTTGAAGTTTTTTTGAGTTTGTTCTTTCCTCGATAAATCTCTTTTTTTCGTCAAGAATTTTTTTAAATTCTCCATCTACAATTACGTTAACATCAATTTTATCATTCTTATTCAATCCTAATTTTTTTCTAAAAGATTGAATTTGTCTTGATAGTTCTCTTGCATAACCTTCTGCTTCAAGTTCAGGAGTAATCTCTGTATCTAGTTCGATTTTTATTTTTTTATCTTCATTGTCTTTAGAAATTTCAAATTCTAATCCTTTTACATTCAATTGATTTTTGATAATCTCTTTTAATTCATCAGATAATTCTTCAAAAGAGAAATTTTTCCCACTAATAATTTTAGCTTTCTTTAAAGGCCATTTTAAACCAATTCCGATTTTATCTCTTTCAGATAATCCTGTTTCAAGCAACATATTTATGTTTTCAAATTTTTCTTCTAATTTTTTGTCAATTTTCTTTTCATCGGGTTTTGGCCAGTATGATAGGTGGACAAGATTTTTAGAAAAATTAGAATAAATTTCTTCGGAAATATAAGGTGCAAAAGGTGCAATCAAAAGAGAAATCTTTTCTAAAACCTCTCCAACGACTTTTTTATTATCTTCTCTTCCTCTTGTTATTTGAATATATTTTCTTGAAAATTCTCTCGTAGTAAAATCTTGGATTTTAGAATATGAGCTATATAAACTATAATTTTCTAAATTTTTTGTAACTTCTTTAATTAAAGAATTAACCCTACTTATTATCCAAAGATCTTCTATTTTTTTTGTATCTGATAACTGAGTTTCATTTTTAGGGATTTGGTTATAATATCTGTTTATATTGTAAAGTACATTGAGAAACGGAAGGACATTTTCTTTCATTAGACCGATTGAAAACCTTTTTTGATTTCCTGCACTTGAAGTACAGAATTGAAGTCTTACTGCATCAACGCCTGTTTTTTCGATAATTTCTTTGGGTTTTAGTATGTTTCCCTTAGATTTAGACATTTTTTCTCCATTTTCATCAACAATATGCCCTGCACAAATCACGTTTTTATAGGCTGGTTTATCAAAGAGGATTGTAGACAAAACATGTAATGTATAAAACCACCCTCTTGTCTGATCTATTGCTTCTGCTATAAAATCATAAGGGTGTCTTTTTTTGAATTCTTCTTTATTTTCAAAAGGATAATGGAATTGGGCAAAAGAAGCTGAACCGGAATCATACCAACAATCAATTACATCTTTAACTCTTTCCATTTTAGAACCACATTTATCACATTTAATCTTAACATTATCTATCCAGGGCCGGTGTAAATCCAATTCTCCAGATGGTAATTCTAAGGCCTCTTTTTTTAGTTCTTCAATACTACCAATTATTTTTTCATTATCGCATTTTGGATTAGAACATTTCCATATCGGCAAAGGAGTTCCCCAAAATTTAAATCTTGAAAGAGCCCAATCTTTAGCACCTTCTAACCATTTTCCAAACCTCCCTTCTTTGAGGTGTTCAGGATACCAATTAATTTCTTTATTCAGTTCTATTAACCTATCTCTTACTTTTGGAACATTAATGAACCATGAATTAACCCCATAATATAATAATTGGGTATCACATCTCCAACAGAAAGGGTAACTATGGGTTATTTTTTCGATTTTAAACAATTGGTGTCTTTTTTTCAAATCACTTATTATTTCTTTTTCAGCGTCCTTTACATTTTTATTTTTAATAAAATCAGGAACAATTTCCAAAAATTTTCCATCTGATCCAACTGTATGAACTTCAGGTAGTCCAAATTCTTTACCTAACTTATAATCGTCTTCTCCATACATAACTGCAGTATGAACAATGCCAGTACCTTCTTCAGTTGTAACAAAATCTGCGGGTATAATTTGATGAGATTTTTCACTTTTTAGTTCTTTAATATCATAAAGGGGTTCATATTCTATTCCGAGAATATCTTTTCCTTTTAATTCTTCCAAAATTTGATAATCTCCCTTAATTAATTCTAATTTCTCTTTCCCCAAGATTAATTTATCCCCATCTGGAAGTTTTATTTTAACATAATCTATCTCAGATCCAACCGCTAAAGCAACATTCCCTGGGAGAGTCCAAGGAGTAGTAGTCCAAGCCAAAATAAATTCATTTTCTTTGTTTTTAATTTTAAATGCTATATAGACAGATTCTTCTTTAATATCCTTATATCCCTGAGAGACTTCATGGCTAGATAAAGGAGTGCCACACCTAGGACAGAAAGGAACAACCTTATACCCTTCATATAATAACCCTTTTTTATAAAGCTCTTTTAAACTCCACCATACGCTTTCAATATAGTTAGTATTTAGAGTAGCATATGGTTTTTCTAAATCAATCCAGTAATCTAATTCTTTTGTAGAATAACCCCAATCAACAATATTAGAAAAAACATCTTCCTTACATTTTTTAATGAATTTATCAGCTCCATATTTCTCAACTTCTTTTTTATCCTTTAAGTTCAATTTTTTTTCTACTTGAACTTCTACTGGAAGGCCATGACAATCCCATCCTCCTTTTCTTGGAACTGAAAATCCTTGCATAAACTTAAATTTGTTTATAATATCTTTGTAAGTTCTTACTTCTAAATGATGGAGGCCCGGAGGAGCATTTGCAGTTGGAGGCCCTTCAAGAAAAGAGAACAACTTTTTTTCAGAGTTATCTTTAATTGCAAGCTCTATCTCTTCCTTAGATTTTTCCCATTTTTTCTTTGATTCTTCTTCTACTTTTTTAAAGTCATACATATTATTATACTGAGATGTAGCTTTTTAAAAATTTGCCAATTTTTACAGATCACCATAAATCTTAAAAAATACATTTATTTAAATAAAAGATGAATAAAGTTGAATCAAGAGAACCGATGGGCAAAGCTGAAAGGAAGATTAAACAGCTTCCGAGTTTAGAAAAATCTTTATTTCGTGAGAAACTTTTGGATGTGCTTTATGATAGGGAGTGGTGTAGAAGAAACGAAGTAAACTACGTTAATCCCAGTGTTAGGGCAGCTAAAAGAGCACTATACAGAGAAATATATGAGAAAAAATCTTAAACGTAAGTTTTTTAGTTTCTTTCTAAAAATTCTTTCTCTAGAAAGTGCATTTTACCAGGAATAATTATACAAAAAGGTTTTCTAATCTTATTTTCATCGAGATTTTTTTCAAAAGATTCAATAGTATCATAGAAAATATGCCCCTTTCTTGCTCCAAGTCTTGAACAAACAACTATTTTTTCACATTTTAGGTCATGTTTTATTAATGTTTTTTTAAGTTGTTCTAATGATTCTTGAAATTCTAGCCCTATATCCATGAGAATTAGGCTATGCGAATTAATCTTCTGATTATCTTTGATAATTTTAATAAAACTATCTGGTTCAAAATTTTTTTTCCATTTAGGCATACTTGTTATCTTTCCAAATTTGTATAATTGCAATCCAGTCTCACCAATAGCATCAAACACAGAACCCCCATGAATGACCTTACATTTTATTCCTTCTTTTTTTGCTTCATCAATTATCGTTATGTGGGTTGTAGCAATCAGAGGGGATCCATAAACGAGTAATGCAACATCCATTTTTTTGGATTCATCAAGAAATTTCATTTTTTCAATAAAATCTCTATCTGCTTGCACAATTTTTTTATTCATTTGGTGTTTTAATTGCTCAAAACTATAAGGAAAATCTACAGTATAATTTTCAAGATAAACCCGTTTACACCTTTTTACGATTTCAAAACCTTCTTGAGAGATTCCTTTTTCATTTAATCCAAGACCGATTATATATAACATAATTCATTAAGAGGAGAAGATATTTTAAATGTTACCTAATAGAATTTTAGAGAGCAATGTCTATTAAAATGGATATCTTTAAAAAATCCTAAAATATTTATATTCCTAAACTTCTTTGTTATTATGAGATTATTAGATTTCAAAGTTAAGAGATTTAAAGTGCCTCTTTACGACATTTTTGCTTTTACTGCGGGTTTTTCAATTGGATATAGTGAGGTGAAGGGGATTGATACAGGTCCTGCATTTGAATATTTAACAAAATATGGGCCTACGGCCTTTGCAACAACAATAACCCCTTTTATTTTAAAGAAAAAGAGTAACGATTACCTGAGAGATTTACAATATAATAATGTGACTATTCTTTTTCAGGGTGATTCTAAAAAGAAATACAGGGATTTAAATGAAGATGAGAAAAGAAAAATTAATATTAATTTTAAAAATTTTGAATCAAGGCTAAACCGTCCAGAGTATATTAAAAAACCAGTTTCTATTGGGTTGAAGACAGCACTAGAAACTTCATTAGGATACTCTCTTGGATCTCTTTTAGGAAGATTGTAGATTTCGTCTTTTCCTAGTGAGAGTATAAG
>CAYZJM010000033.1:0-9725 GCA_964479015.1 Candidatus Woesearchaeota archaeon | reverse complement strand
GTCCTTTACCATCTGAAAATCTCCAAATTTCTTTTAAGAAAGAAGTAGAAAATACGTTTGTGAACCCATCTTTTGTATCTAAAATAAAGGATTCATATTCTCTTAATTTTTTTTCAAATTCTTCTTTTTTAAATGGACCACCAAAAATTTCCATAGTTTTACTTTTATTCCAAGAACGAAAAAGAATAGAATTTAAAATTTTTTCTTCTAAAGTTAAACTGTCATTCAGAGTGATATTTTCTATTAACCATTTAGATTCTCTATCATGATATCTCTTAATATTCGTAAATCTAAATCTTTTTAAAACTTTATCTTCTGTCCAAGGAGATTTTTGATTTTCTACATCTTTTTTAGTATGTATTTTATATCGTTCTTTAATCCAATTTTCTGATAATTTTAAATTCTCTTTATTTAAAATGGGATTTATAGATTTTATTTTTTCTTTAGATACATTACAATAAGGAATATCTTTCTTTTTAATTTTCATTTTAATCCTTAAAATAGTTTTTTGTGTTTGGGTTCATTAGACTTATCAAAGAGTTTCAATTCATAAAAACTTCCTTTAGAATCTTCTTTTAAATATGCTCTACAATATTCTGGATATTTATCTTGAAGATAATAAGCACAACTCTTTATTCTTTCACTAGTCCTTTCCTCTTGCATTCCACCAACTTCATTATAATAATTTGTTATTGGAGCAATCCAATTCATTCTTATTATTTTTTTGTATCTATCATAGTAAAGAATAGATCTTTCATAATCTTCTTTATCATCAGGAACAGTAATAAAAATATCTCCTGGATTTATACATCCCCAAGAAGCACCAATAATATAAGCAATTTTTGTTCTATAATCACAAGACATTCCTATAGAATTTGTAGTAGGATACATACCAAATAATGCTGTTTTATATTCTTTTGCTAATCTAAATCCTTCTATAATATGTTCTTCTAACATATTCATCTTATGAAAATAATCATAAGAATTTCCCTTATAAGCTTTTGTTGTAGGAATAGTAAACTTAGAATCTAAAATTCTTCCTTTAAAATCCCTAACCATTAAACGATATCCTTCAACATCATCATCCATATTATAAATCAAAGTATCTTTAGGAAAATACCTTGTAATAAAATTTCTTACATTTTTGAGAGTTGGCTCCCCAACAATTATTTTTCCAGGAAATTTATTTCCTAGATTATTTTTATAAACAGAATATTCTTCTTCATTAGCAACAAAAACATGAACTCTACTTAAATCTATTCCATTAAATTCTAGAGCTTTCAAACTTTTTTTAATTAGAGTTTGACTTCTTTTATAAGATGGAATTGCAATTACATAATCATTAAAATTCATACTAGGACTTCCTTCTGTTTTTAAATATTGTTTTGAAAAATGGTTAATATAAAATTCTTTATTTGAATTTCCATAATGTACCAGCATATTTTTATGTACTTTTTTATCTAAACCTTTTTTAACAAACTTTTCTGGTTTTTCAAAATAAATACATATATCACCTCTTTCAAACTTTCCCATAGGAAATTGTTGCAGATACATTGAAAGAGCTTTTTGTTCATCTAAGAAAGAAGCATGTATTCTTCCTCTTGCTATTACTTTATTTAAATTTCTATCAAAAACTTTTGTAAAGAACTTTCTTTGAATAAAATCATTTGTATAAAATTTTCTTAAAAATATTGGATAAGATTCTACATAATTAAACAAAAACTGTCCAACACTCATTATCCCCATTTTATTTTGTTCTTCTACAGTTCTTTTAGAATTTGTATTACATAGAAATGCATTAAACTCTCTTTTAGAAAAATCATTTTTAGGATCAAATCTAGTAAAAGCATCTCTCACCATCACAGATATATAATTATTATACTCTTTTTCAAAATATTTTTTAGGAGATCTTAATAAAATAACATCATCATCCATAAAAAAAAGTTTATCTATATATTTTTCTTTTTGAAGAATTAAAGGAATAGACATCTTAATATGATGAATTTGATTATTTATATAATCAATAGAATCTTTATTATCTTCTTCTGTAAATTGAAAATAATGTATTAAATACTTATGCATATCTTTATAAAAGATAATATTCAAATCTGGAAGAACTTTTTTTCTATGCTCTTCTATTTCTTTTTTAAGAATATCAAAAGAAACATTTCTAGTATCAATAAATAAATGAAGATTTGTATTTTTAATTTCTTCTATTCTATTTTCTTCATCATAATAAAATGTATCTATAAAGAGTTTTATTCTTTTTGAATCTATTGTAAGTACAGCTAAATCAATCATCTAAAATCCTTTTTATTTTTTCAAATCGTTCTGCAGAATTATACTCAGAAGAAATAGAATAAACAGAAAATTTCTGTATACCAGATAAATATAATGATCCCATAACTTCATTCAAAGATTTCATATACATTACACTTAAATTTCTATTTCCATCAGCTTCTTTTCTTTTCCAAAAAATTTCACTTTTTGTAGAAAAATTAATAAAAAAGATTTTATCAAATTCTATCATTTTCATTGCATCAAAAGCTTTATTAAAATAGTCCTCAAAATATTTTGAATAACAAAATCTTTCTGCTCCTAGTCTTTCTACTACATAAGCAAGAGAATCTATAGGAGTTCTATCTGTTACAAAGTTATTATACTGATTTTCTTCTAAAAGTTTAACTTGTCTATTAAGTACCTCAGTTTGAAAATCCATAAATACAGATAAATTTGAATCTACTTCTTGAAAAGGATATTCTGTATTCAATAGGTATCTTGCTTGTTCTGGAAGAATTTCTAAATTAAATTCTTCCCCTATTCTTTGAACATCTGTAGTTTTTCCTATTCCGTGAACACCTGAAACTGCAATCTTCATTTAACGATCTCTTCTAAATTCATCATAATCACTGGTAATTTCATCATATTCAGGTTGATCTGAGTTCTCATCATATCCAAAAGGATTTTCAGTTCCCACAGGAATATCAGAAACACTGATAGAATAATCTGTTCCTTCAATAAAAAAATCAGATCCTGTTTCTCCTAATAGTACAAGAAGAGTCAATCCTATTGTAGCATATCCAAATTCATCACAAATTGTATCCCAGAGAGATTCTCCAAAAGGGATCTCTTTAGAGTTTTCTTCTATAAGCTTCCTTATTAGATACATCTGACGATTAGACTTATCTCTCATTCTAAAAGCATTTCCAATCACAGCCATCATTCCACCTTCAAAAGAAGCTGAACCATATACTTTATTTTTTTCAAGCAATTTTGTTTTCATATAAGAAAAAATTTCATCAATCTTCTTTTCAAATTCTTCATTAGTAATTTTTGTATCAACCTTTTTTTCTTTCCTCATTCTTAATCCTCCTTATAGTGATTCAGAGAATTCTATAATAGATTTATATCTAGTATCTCTTAAAATCTGATCACAGTTTTCAATAACTTTTAAAAGAGACTGGTCTTTATTTCCCAATTTATATTCCTCTGTACAAAAAATCAAAAGTTCAAGAATATCACATGCCTTCATTAATTTAAATTGCTGTTGATTTAAATTAAATGCTAAATTTTCATCTGTTACAATATGATTAAACTCTGGTTCTCTTCCTTTAAAAATTTCTTCTTCAATAGTTTTCCAAGCAGCTTTTGTAAATCTATTAAAATTTTTCACTTGATAAGGAAGATCTGTTGTTAGAGTTTCCATAAAATCATGTCTCAGTATATAATAAAGAGTATTTTTATCATAATCCACATCTTCTATTTCTGCAAATTCTTCAAATAATATTGTAACAAAAAAACTATGCTCTGCAAGATTATAGCTTCTCAACTTTGTTACCCCAGCTAATCTTTGAATATTAAGCATCTTACGATAATATTCAATCTGTCTTTCTAACTTTGGTTTCATATTTGCTCCTTTATATATTCATAATCACTTTTTGAAAGATTTTTCTTTACAAAAATCATTGCCCAATCTAAAAAGAAATCATCCTCTTGTAATTTTGTTTTATAAATTTCTTCTAAAACTTTTTCTTTATTCTTTGTTTTATAAGCCCATTCTTCTATTCTCTTAATTTCTTCTGCTCTTTTCAAAAGTTCTTCATAACTTTCAATTTTTTGTGTATTTGGTTGAAAAGATTGATCAAACTCTTTTGCCGTTGATATTTCAAAATTATTGAAATCAATAATCCTATCTAAAAAGTCTTCATAGAAATGAAAATTATGTGCAATGTGATAGTATTTTCCTATTGGAATTCCCAATAGCTTAGACATGTATTCTTGCATAAAAGTAAAATTAAAAATGTTTACTGCACTTGCTCCCCAAAGAAGATCATTACTTCTCATTGTTACATAGCAATTTAGCTTTCCTTTTACCACCATAAATTGAATAGATCTAGTACAAGGTTGATCTTTTGTGACTAAATCTATTTGAGAATCTTTTATAGGATCATGAATAGTCATTAGAGCTTGACGTGAATTTATATCTTTCTTTAGTACTTCATAGACATATTTTAATTGATCAACAGTGTCATCTTTTTTAAGAAATATATTATTATTTCCATGCATTCCTATGTCATATTGTTCTTTTGATCCATCATAGAATCTAATTCTAGGACTATATCCTGCCCTCCAAGTTCTTCCATTATCTGAAAAATTGTAAGTATTTTTTACATATCTTCCTGGTAAATCATCTAGATTATTCCATCCCAATAACAACCATAAAGATTCTGCATAAGAAAGTGTTCTATTCCATTTTCTTTCCGGAATCTTTACTTCTCTAGCACTAGGATTATTAATCTCTATTACAGCAGGATATGGGAGTTCCACACATCGATTAGAATTCTCCTTCTGAAAACCCGGAGTATCTCTGTATATGCCTTCATGTAAAAGAACTCTGGACATACCAACCAAAAATTCATTAATGCCTTCACAAGTAAATGATTTCATTTTTAGATCTCCTCCATACGTATATTATACTCAAAAATCATAAAATCTTTTTCATTTTAATAAAAAATTTAACACCTACTCCAACCACATTGTGGACAAGATTTACAGCCTTCTTTAAAAACTAATTCAGAGCCACATTCAGGACATTTTTTTCCTCCTAGAACCTTTTCTTCATCTTTTATATATTTTTTTAGAACTCTTGCCATACCTTTACTAAAAGTCCCAAACAACTTTTCTTTATTCAATTGATCCACAATAAATTGTAAAGGAACATTATGACGAAGACTCATAGAAGTAAGTCTTCCTAAAGTGCCCCATTCAGTATCAAATACAGAAGATATATCATGAAGAATGTATTCTCCTCTTTTACCAGGAATATGAAGATCATATACACCAGTTTTTACTTTTTCTATAAAACCATCTCTAGCATGTTTTACACTAATAATCTCATCAGGATCATCTGTAAGAAAAACTTCATAAGGTAAATTATCTAGTAAACCAACTAGAGCAATTACTCTTTTTTTGTTCACACTCATCTCATAAATTTCACAGGGTAATTCTTTTGGTCTTTTCTTGGCATGAAGTCTGATTTGTTCTTTATTAGAATTTGTTGAAAGAACACCCTCCATGCTTGCTCCTTCATGAAAAGAAGTAATGCCCTTTAAATTATGTTCCCAAGCAAACATAAAAATATCTCTGTATTTTTCTAATGTTGTTTCATAAGGGAGATTTATAGTTTTACTAATACTATGATCAATCCAATATTGAAAAGTAGATTGAACTAAAATAGAATCTTTAATATCAATAGAATGAGAAGTAGTTATATATTCTGGTATTTCATCAATTTTTTGTTCTTTTTTATATTTTAAATACTCTAACCAACCATCATCATAAACTTTATCAGTTTTATCTGTTCCATCTTCTTGTTTTACTCTTCTATTATAACTTAATGCAAAGATTGGTTCTATTCCAGAAGAACAATTATTTCCAAAAGTTAAAGACGTTGTTCCTGTAGGAGCTATTGTATTTAATCCTATATTTCTTAAACCATATTTTTTTATATCTTGTTGTAAATTTTTATCTAATTTTAAAATAAAACCATAATCTCCAATATTTTCATCAAAAGCAGGAAAACCTCCTTTTTCTTTTGCTAATTCTATAGAAGATTTATAACTCTCATGAGATAAATGATATCCTAACTTATTTACAAAATCTATACTTTCTTTTGATCCATATTTAATTTTCAATTTAATCATAGCATCTGCTAAACCAGTAATTCCTAACCCTATTCTTCTCCAAGATTTAGATATTTCTTCTATTTTTTCTAAAGGATAATCTGTAACATCTAATACATTATCTAGAAATCTTATTCCAATGGACACTATTTCAGAAAATCTTTTCCAATTAAAACTAGAATTTTCAGAAAAAGAATTTTGAACTAATTTAGACAAATTTATAGAAGATAAACAACATAAGCTATAACTGGGCATGACAATTTCACCACAAGGATTACAACGATCTACTTTAAAAGCATGATGACCATTATTATCTTTTTCTACTGTATCAAGAAAAATAGCACCTGGTTCATTATACCACCAGGCATGTTTAGTCATCTTATCATAAAGATCTTTTGCTTTTATTGTTTTATACACTTTCCCCTCAAAGACTAAATCCCAATCTTCATCATTTTTAACAGCTTGAATAAAATCATTTGTTATTCCAACAGATATATTAAATTGTGTTAATCTGTTATTCTCTGATCCTTTTTTATATTCTATAAAATCTTCAATCTCAGGATGATCTACATTGAGAATAGCAATATGAGCTCCTCTTCTCCCTCCTCCTGTATGAATGGCTTTTGCCGAAGAATCAAAAATTTCTAAAAAAGACATGACTCCTGAAGATTCTCCCCCTTTACTAATAGAAGCTCCTTTTGGTCTCAATTTAGAAATATTAAATCCAACTCCCCCTCCCACTTTTCCAATTAGAGCATCTTCTTTAATTGCTGTAAAAATACTCTCCATATTATCTTCTATATCTATAGTAAAACAATTATTATAATTCTTCATCTTACTAAAAGGTCTAGCATTTGCTAAAATTCTACCTGCTGGAATAAATTCTCCAGAAAAAATTATATCAAAAAATTTCTTTTCCCATTTATCTTTTTCTTTTTCAACAGAAGCTATCTCCTTAGATACATTTTCACAGATTTCTTTTACATTTTTTTCTCCATATAAAAAATATTTTCTCTTAGCAACTTCTTTACTAATTCTTTGTTTAAATTCCATAAAATCCTCTTATAAATTATGTCTTCTTGCATATTCAGCTATCAATAATCCATCTGCATCTTTATGTTTTTTAATAACTTCTTCATATTGTGGAAATAAACGAATACCAATTTCTTTACTAGCTTTCTTCAATTCTGCAGATCCTTTAATTCCAGAAGGAAAAAGCTCTTTCTGCCAAGATTTAGAATCTATGTATTCATAAGGTATTTCTAATAGTTCAATTACACATAAAGTTGCTTCTAGAGACCTCATTGCTGACATTGTGGTTTTAAACATTTTTGGATTTACTAAGGGTCTTTCTATAATAGTAAAACAATTTTCTTTGTTAAAAACAGAAAGCTCTTCATATAATTTTAAAAAATTAATTCTAGAAATATTTTGTTTTTTCTTAGTATAACTCTGTTCCATCTTACTAGGAGTCTCTAAATACAAAATAAAATTCTTATCTTCAGAGAGTATTCCTATACTCCCTGAAGTCCCATTGTCTATCCCAATATAATATTTCAAATTAAGCAACCTCTACTTTACCTTCTACAACATCAAATATCTTTGCATTATATTCATTTTTCAAAAGTTCTTTCATATCTGGTTTATGAGTAATAACAAAAATTTGTTCAAAATAATCTTCTAATTTACCAAGAGCTTCATAAAATGATGTTGAATTATCTAAATCTGCAGATGAGTCTACTTCATCTAATAATAGTAAACCATATTGTTGAATTTTACCCAAAGCATACTTATAACTAAAAGAAAATATCTGTTTTTCAAATCCTGATGCTAATCCTACATCTGCTTTATTATCTCCATACAAAATATGAAGAGCTTTCTTCTTTTCCTGTATATCTATTTCATATTTAGGATATACTTTAAACAAAAATTCGTTCACATTTTTCTTAAGATTTTGAACCAATTTAGATAATATAAAAGAAGGAAGTTCTCTTTGAACAATTTTCTTTGAAAGTTTACATACCTCTAATTTTTGATAGGATTCATCCTTTTCTTTATTCAATTCAATAAGTTGTTTATCTCTTTCTTCCTCATCCTTTTTAATCTTTTCATTCATTTTTACTTTTTCTTCATTTGATGTTTTTATTTTTTCATAAGAAATAATGGCTTGCTTAATTTCTTTTAGACTTTCTTCCTTATCAAAAAGATCATCCTCATTTACAGAGATATTTTTAATTTTATCTTCTAAAGTAAAAATTTCTTCTTTTAAATCATTCCACTCTTCATTAAGCTCCTTACTCCTTTTTTCATTAGAAACTATTTTATCTTCTAGGTGTTCAATCTTTTGTTTTAAAGAGGACTTCTTTTCCTCTTCTAGGGACTTTAGATAATCAATCTTTTCTTGAGTCTTTTTTGGAAGATCTTCAAATTCTTTTAAAATAGATTTTTCTTCTGATTTTAATTTTTGCTTTTTTAGATTTAAAGAATTCAACTCATCATTCTTTTCTTTAATTTTTAAACTTAAAGAATTGAACTCTTTCATTAATTTGTCATATTCTTCCTGATGATCATCATACTTTTGTTGCAAATCTTCTAATTTTTGTTCATGTTTTTCTAATAAATCTTTTGTAATAGCTTGACCACAAACAGGACAATTATTTTTATTCATTGCCTTTATATTAGATTCTTCAATATGAACTAAAGATGATAGAGAAATTTTTTCTTCTGAACACTTTTCTACTAAAGAAGATTTTTCTGTATATTGTTTATTAAGATTCTCTATTTCTTCTTCTAAATCTTCAATAGAAATCTTTTGTAATTCATTAAAAACTTTATTTATTCCAATATCTAACTTTTCTTTTTCTTTCTTTTGATTTTCTTCTACTTCTTTAATTTCTTTAGAATAATCCACATATTGAGATTCAGTACTAGATATTGTTTCTTTTATTCTTCTAATATCTATTTCCAACTCACGAATTCTCTCTGACTTTTCTTCTTGATAATCTTTCTTTTTATCTAAATCTTTTTTCAAATCATATAGAGTATTTTTTCTTTCTCTTAATAGAGTAAGAGACTCTTGCATTGAATCTCTCAATTCTTTATAGTTTTCATACTTTTCTTTTGATAAGGGCATTCTTTCTAAAATAACTTTAGAAAATTCCTGAGATTCTAAATAACTAATTCTGCTTTCTAACCGAATAATTTCTTCTTCTGTATTTTTATAATCAGAATCTATAATTTCTAATTGTTCTTTAAAATTAAGATCATAGATGCCTTTTAAATATTCTCTTCTTTCAGAGGGAGAAGTCGATATCAAATCAATTTCTTGTTCAAAAGATAAAATAGAAGCTATTGCTCTTTTTGTATCTAAAAGATTATTAAGATGTTCTGTAACTGATGATCCTGAATATTCTTCTTTGGTAGTTCTATTTAACAAAGTTCTTATTGTTCCAGTTTTATTACCAACATTTAAAAATAAATTATATTCATTTCCCAAATGAGAAAACTCCATATTAATAGTAAAAAAATCTTCTCCCCATTTTA
>CAYZJM010000032.1:0-10081 GCA_964479015.1 Candidatus Woesearchaeota archaeon | reverse complement strand
CTCTTTTGTTCTATTTTTTTGTTTAGGCATTCTATATGTGTTATTTTTATATAGATATAAAGATTATCTATATTTTATTTATCTATTTTATTTAGTATATATACCTCTAATTAATAAATGTTTTGTTTGGATTAAAAATTGAATTTGTAGTAATAACAAAGTAATATCACAAGCCTTTTAAATGAAACCATTAAAGATAGTTTTAAAAAGACGAGAAACACAAATTCAAACAGTAAGTTTTTTAAATGAAAAAACATTAAGTGATTTACAATAATTTATCTTATAGGGGGATAAAAAACACAAAAATGTTGCAAATGTTAAAATATATAGACATGCAGAATGTGTCAAATTCATACTCACCCAAGAATGGGTCTTACCCCTATGGCCTTGAATTGGAGGGAGTTGTCTTAGACAACATATTTAATATAGTTGAAAGGAGGTTAATTTAATTATGAGATTTAACTTTAAGAAAGTCGCAGCGATCGGAGCGAGTGCTTTACTTACAGGAATGAGCATGGGTGTTGCTGCTGCAGCAAACTATCCTTCTCCTTTCACAGAAAGTGATGCAACTGCTATTGTTTACGGTAGTAGTGCTGCTTCAACTGATATTACCCAGGCAAATAACCTTATGGAGGATTTGACTGGAGAAGAAAGTGAAGAAGAGGATAGTGAAGATGAAGAAGAAAGTGAAGAAGTTGAAGGAGATTCCATTCAGTTAAAGAGAAGTACTGATGAATTCAATCTTAAGGATAATATGACTGAATTCTATAGTTCTCTTGATAACGAAGAATTGAGCACAATTCTTGCAGATGGAGTTTACCTAAATGATCAAAATGAAGATTTTGATTATGAACAAAAACTTACTCTTCCAAGCACTAGCGAAATGACTCATTTCAGAGACAGAGACTACGAAGATTATGAACCTACTATAGGATTCCACTTTGCAAAAGATGATGCTGATGCTATCCTAAACTACACTTTGGAATTTACTCCAAATAATGCAGAAGGAGGCACAACTTTCGACGATTTAGAAAGCACTTTTATAGATATTCTTGGAAAAGAATATTTCCTTTCTGCTGTAAACGATGCAGGAACTCAGATAACATTGCTCGATTCTGCAAGTACATCTAGACTTGATGTAGGAGAAAGTGAAACTCTTGTTATTGACGGGAGTTCATTTGAAGTAGAAGTAATTGATATTTCTAGTAGTCGAGCTATATTCGCTGTGAACGGAGGTTCACAAACAAATAGGTTAAACACTGGAGATACTCAGAAAGTGGCAGGTGGTGATGCACACATTGGTGTAACCGATGTTAGAGCAGCTAGCTTCCAAGGAGATAATTCCTTTGTTGAGTTTAGTCTAGGAATAGGTGAAATTGTTCTCAAAAATGCTGAAGAAGTTGAAATCAACGGAGATGCTGTAAGTCAGATTGATGCGTATGATGGTTATAAGCTGAAGTCTTATATCACAACAAACGCAGACACTACCACTGATCTGGAAAAAATCGATCTTGAATGGCTTGCAGATGATGATCTCTTCTTAACTTCTGAAAGTAGTTTGACAATGCCAGGATTTGATGCTGTAAAACTAGCTATGGGTGATTTTATCACAGATAGTGAAGAAACAGTAACATTTGGTACTGGAGACCCTTTCAGTATTACAACAACTGTTGAAGATGGAGAGGTGTCATTAGACTTACTCTATTTGAATAGTACTGAAGACAGATTTGGTACAAATCTTGGAGCAAGCTCTACACAACATTTGATAACAAACGAATCAAGTGGATCTAGTTCAATTGTTGAACTTAATCTAGCAAATGAGACATACTTTGTTGCATCATGGAAATCTGGAAGAGACGCAGAAACTTACGTTTACGAAATGAGTAACATAAAAGACAACAGTGGTAAAGATGAAACCACTTTGACTAGTCTTTCAGGTGGCTCAAATGTAGTTTTCAGCGAGACTACTGATGACCAAGATGTAGGAAGGTTGAGATTAACTCTTACAGCTTCTAGTGAAACTGCAGAGACTGCAACAGTAAAAGTTGAGCCTATAAGTAGTGGAGGTGTCTACACAGATAGAATTTTCACTAAAGAAGGTTTACAGATATTGCTTCCTGTTATGAATAACAGTGCAGTTAGTGCGCCCCAAATTAATTTGGTAGATGACACAACATGGACTATGAACTTCACTGAAGAGAATAGAGATGGTGATGTCGCAAATGGCTCTGGATTTGGTATTGATATCAGTATAGATTCTGATGATGGAATCGAAGCTGATGGAGAACGTGGAGCTAACACACTTCAGATCGGAAGAACTGGAGATGACTACTTTGGGTACGTTCAATCTGATCTTGCAACTAGAGTCGACTGGACAAAAGATACCAGCGGTCTTGATGCAATGGAGGTTACATACCACGGATCAGAAGCTTTTGCAGAAGTCTTTGTGAGCGAATCCAGTGTTAGCATTGGTGGTAGTTCATCAGGATCTACTGCTGTAGCAGAAGATGTAGTTGTTGTTACTGATAGCGAGATAGATGATGTCAAAGACAAGGATCTAATCGTTGTTGGTGGAAGTTGTATAAACTCTGTTGCTGCTGAATTAGTTGGTGGTAGTTTCTGTGGTGATGACTGGGAAAGTGCTACAGGTGTCGGATCTGGAGAGTTCTTAATCAAGAGTATGGATAGTCCATACGCTGAAGACAAAGTTGCTATACTTGTCGCTGGTTATGACGCTGCAGACACTGTAAACGCTGCTACTTACCTTAGTACGCAGACTGTTGACACATCTGTTGGAAAAGAGTACCTTGGTACAAGTTCAACAAGTGCAGAACTAGTCGTAGAAGAGACTGAGGAATCAGAAGAAGAATCTGAAGAGGACTCAGAATAACTCCAAACTTAATTTTTATTTTTTTCTTTTTCTTTATTTTTTTGATTGTTACTTATAAGTGTCTGAATTTTGAAATTTAACACTAAAAAGTAAAAATAATCTTCCTGATATCTCTTTAATTTCATAAAACTTTTATACTCTTTTAAGCAATATTAAATAAAGATAAAATGAGAAGGATAACCTCTAAATATGAAGAAGAGAAAAAAAGGAAGAAAAATCAATTTCTAGTGGGAGCAACTATGATTTTTATTATGGTTTTTAGTGTTTTTGGTTTTTCATTTAGAGGGAGAATTACTGAAGAATCTTCACAAGGAGAAGGGTTAGAGTACAATGATTTTATCTTTTCAAAAAGCGATGAATTTTGGATTTTAGATTACTCTAATCAAGGGTATGGGGATTTAATATTTGCATTTACTTATAACCCTAAGGAAACTGAAGAAATAAGCATAACTCCATCAGAGGTGCCAGGAGTGGATCATTATTTAGGAAAACCATTATATATTTATTCTGAAAACGAAGCTGCAAAAGTTGAAACTGAAGGTGTTTTCCAAATATTTTCAGATGAAATAAAAGAAGCGTGTCCAGATGGAGAAAACTGTGATAATATGCCTTCTAAAAATTGTGAAAATAATTTTATAATAATAAAAGAGAGCGATGATTTTAATGGAACAGATAAAAAAGGAGAAATAATAAAAAAAGAGAATTGCATCTATATAAAAGGAAAAAGCGAATATTTAATAATGTTAACTGATGAGTTTTTATTTAAAACACTTGGAATAAAAGAATAAAAAATGGCAAAGAAAAAGACAGGAAAGGAAGAGAGAAAGGAAGAAGAAAAGTTAAAGAAAGAGAAGGAGAAAAAGGGGAAGGAGAAAAACAAGGATAAACTTGAAAAAAAAGATTCAAAAAAAGACATTGAAAAGGTTAACCCCCCTAAACCATCTAAAAATTCTTCTGACTCTAAATCTCCAAAAGACCCTGCTGAAGAGGGTTTTGAAAAATCTCAGAAACAATCAGAAAAAGAAACAATTAGAACTCTTATACTAATAATTTCTTTTATGGTGGTTGGATTTTCAGCAGTTATAATCTTTTTTAACTCCTCTAATACTCTCGAACATAATGGGGTAGAATATGAAAGGATTAATGTAGGAGATTTACTTTTTTATAGGACTTCTTTCTTAGCGATGAATGAAGAAGGAGAAGAAACAAATTACAAAATTTACATAAGAAACAATCCAAAAACATTATTTAAAGATGTACCTTATGAAGGAAACTTGAGCCTAAGGAAGAATGTTGTAATAAACTTTAAAGACAATTTTGATTGTAATGGAATGGGTTCTGTAGCAATAGGAAGTCTTGAAAGAATGGGGATATTCGGATTAAATATCCTCCAAGATAATACTGTGGGATGTAGTCCTTCTGGGGAATACGCTTCTCTTATTTTTGAAGCTGGAAATGAGACTAAGATTGAACAAGTAGATGATTATTGTTATGAAATTAGTGTAAATGGATGTGAAATTGTTCCTGCAACAGAAAGATTTATGATTGAAGTTTTTATCAAAGTAAATGAAAATTTAGATTAAACTTTCAAAGAGAAATCGCTCAAAAACACTACTTTTTCTTTAAATGAGATTGTTTATACAAATATCTCAAATCCGAATAAAGAGGAATTTCTTTTACATTAAATTTCTTTACAACTGCAAACCAGATTATAACGACGAAAAGGGTGCTTAACCCGTACCAAAATAATTTATGTGCAATATCAAAAAAGAGATATCCTGACATAAAAATAAATGCAAAAGCAAATATCCTTAAAATATTCAAAAATAATAATGAAAGGAAGGAAACTACTATCATTTTCACTCTTTTCTTTATCTTTATTTTTGGGATTGATAGATTAAGAGCAAAAAGTAAAAAATATGCCGAACCAATTATGCAAGCAGGAACCAACTCTATTGGAAATTGTCCATTTATAAGAATCGTGTTCTCTATTAATGATACACTAAAAAATAAGCTTAAAATCCAGGAAACTGGATAAATTGTTAAAGGGGTAAAAATATAATAAAACAACCAAAATCCAAATAGAGATGATAATAAAATTAGTGAATACCGTATTACCACATCAAAAAGTTGATTTTTTGAATTTTTAGAACTGCTTTTTTTAGGTTGTTTCTTATTTTCTTTATTTTTTGCAACTTTCTTTTTAGTGTTTTTTGAATTAATGTTCTTAGATTTTTTAGTGTTCTTAGATTTCGTTTTTTTCTGTGCCCCTTTTTTCTTCATATTTTAAGAGAGAGAAATGTATTTAAATAATTTCGGTTTTTATAAAAAATGATAAAAAAAAGGAATATCTTTTTTTCAATAATAATTGCAATTTCTTTGTTAATCAGCTTTTACTTTGATAAAAAAATCGTTAGGGTTATTTCGCTTCTAAGAATTGCTCAAATGGAAACTCTATTTTCTAGAATCTTTTCATTATATTTTGTTTTAGTTGTTTTTTTAGTGCTCACAGTCTTATTTCTTTATAGAAAAAATAAAAGAAGATGGGTTCTTCCTTTATGGTTAACTTTATCGCTTTCTATAATAACAAGCTTTATACTAAAAGTGTCTATTCAAAGACCTCGGCCATTCCAAATAGGATTAATTGAACTACCAATTTTACTTAAAAGTGCTTCACACTCCATCTGGAATTTTTCACTGCCTTCTTTTCATTCAATGTTTATTTTTTGTGTCCTTCCTTTAATATCTAAGGAATTTCCAAAAATGAAATACCCTTGGATTTTTTTAGCAATATTGACTTCCTTTTCAAGACTTTATTTTGGGCTTCACTTTTTAAGCGATTTGATAATTGGGGGAGTAATCGGATATACTCTCGGTATGATTATAATTGATTTTGAAAAAGAAAAACAGTTCGGAAAGAAGTTCTATGAAAAAATAATAAGAAAAAATTAAAAAGATAAAGAACAAAAAAGGTAAGACATTTTAATGAAGAATTTTTTATTCTTACTCTGCTCTTCTCACAAGTCTCACTGAAACTATAATTATCATAACCACAAGGATAATATTAAAGACTCCAATACCCCATAAATGCCAGTTATCTTCAGTAATAGCTCCTCCAGTAAGTTTTGAAAGGCTAGCCATTGGTTCTATTGAAAATTCTACAGGTTGTTCTAATATTAAATATCCTTCTGAGGACACATCTAAACTAAATGATTCATCTCCTTCTGCATCTTCTTTTATATTAAATGTCATTTCTATTTCTTGAGATTCTCCTGGAGATAAAGTAAATGATGAAGGGGAAATTTCTAAAAGAGATGCCCATTGAGAGTATCCTTTTACTTCTACAGCATAATCTGATGTTTTATCTCCTTCATTTTTAACTGTTGATTTAACAACTAAATCTTCTCCTGCTTTTACTCCTGATTCAAGAGATGCAGAAACACCTGTATTTTCGGAAGTTGCATAAACACACCCTCCTTCTATTTTTAGGCGAACTACAAATAAGCTATCTGAAATCTCTTCATAATTATTTTTATAAGTTCCTTCTCCTTCTTCAAAATCATAATAAACTCTCATATTTAGATAATATGTTTCTTCATCTGCGTCTAATGGAACATCAAATGTAAAAGAAAACTCTCTTTTGCTTCCTTCATCTAAATCTCCAAAAAGAACTTCTTCTTCATCAATACCTAGTTCTGTATTCTCAAGTGTAACAAGAATTTGGTCTTCAAAATCTATATTTCCTACATTCCAAACATCTCCCTTAAATGTAACTCTTTCATTACATGAAACTTCTAAAAATGAGGTGTAAGATTCCTCATCAAAGATAACCATCTTTTCGTTATCTCTTGTTTCTTTCTCGATTTTTATCTCTGCATAATACTCTGAGGATCCGAAATCATTCAAATATCCAGAGTAGTCAACACAAACATCTCCCTCATCTCTATAAGGATAAGCTTTTGCTACTAAAATATACTCTCCTCCTCTTCCTTTGATTTCCTCAGGATTTACTCTAAATCTAAATGTATTTTCTCCAGAATCACCTTCATCAATATGGCCAAACTCGTATTCTTCTGACCCATCACTAAGCCAAATCATATCTCTTGCAATGTCCTCTTTAGAATCTTCTTCAAAAAGCCCTAATTTGAACACTACATCATCTAAGTCCATATCTTCATCATAAAAATTATTTTCGAGTTCTACTTCTACCTCTATAGTATCAAGAAGCTCCCATGTATCATCATCCCCATTACCTTTATTCTCTATATTTACATAAAATTCTAACTCAGAATCGTTTTTGGTCCCGTATTCACAAAATGAGTTTATATAACTTAAAGTAAAATCATCTTTAAATGTAGAATTTGTAGAATTTTCTGCAGTAATCTTCATGCTTTGTTCTTCCATACCACTAGGCAAAGATTTAAGAGTAATATTCAATGTAGTAAGATTTGTATCTTCTAAACCTGTATGTTCTAACGAAAAAATATCTGAAAAATCTGAAGGAAATGTTAAATTAAAAAGTTCTCCATCATCTTCACTAACAGTAATCTCTTGGGTTTGCCCTTCATAAGTAAAAATTTCTATCCCATTTTGAGTAGGGTCTGTAGAAATACTTAAAGCAGAAGCACTACCGACTAATAAAAGTAGTGTAAACATACTTAAAATCATCAAACTCAAACTTTTTATTTTCATCTTGTAGTCATTTTTGAGTTAAAAACCTTTAAAAGCTTTTTTATTCTCTGATATAATGTTTCAAAAACGATCCAAACTCAAAAACCCTTTATCCGCCATACCATTAATATCATAAGAGTATATTAATATATGTGATTCTATACAAATTATTTTAATAGAGATTATCTAAAAATTAAAATAAGGGCTAAAACATATTAATACCGATTAACAAATTAATAATCTTTTTTCTTTTGATCCTTGTTATCTTTTTTACCTTGTATCTCTGGTTCTTTATCTACTTTTGCAAAAGAAGGAGTTGCTATAACCATATTTTCCTTAAATCCTACAATACTTCCATCAAGAGCTTCTATAGTTTTCTTTATTTTAGAAATAACTCTCTTTAATTCAATGGGATCTCTTTGTCTAAGTGTTTTTGTATCAATAACAGCAATTGTATATCCTTCTCTTAATGCATTAAGAACTCTTGTAACATCGTCATATTGTTTTAATGTAAAAAGTTTTACAGAAATTTTATTTTCTTGATTTCCTTTATCTAAATCTATCTCCAAATACTCTTCATCTAAGGGCTCATTCTCTCGTGGGCTTGAAAAAGCTCTTTTTATTTTATCAAAAACCATGCTAAGTCTAACTTGTTTAGATTTATAAATATTTCGTAACTATTTTTCATCATTTTTATTAGAATCGATTAAATCTTCCCTTAACTCTTTTATTTTTTTATTAAACTGTTCTTCTTGGTTTTCAAAATTTTTAAGGCGTGTTCTTAATAACTTCTCTTTGTTTATAAGTTCTTCTTTCATTTTTGATTTTTCTGTCTTAATCATTATTTGTCCAATAATTTTAAACACTCCCTCTTCTGATTTTTCAATCTCATCTAAAGCAGATTGGGTTTCAGAAAGATCTAACTGGACATTTTGTTTTTGCAGAAGTAGATTTTGAAGATTCTGCTCTAGTGTTTGAAACTGCTGAATTTTTTGGTTTTGGTCCATTAAATTTAAACCGCTTTTAATTTTTTAACTTTTGTTCGTGGTTTGTAGAATATTTTACTTCCACAATTAGGGCAAACAAATCTCTTTTTCAAATCGTCGCTTTTTATTGGACTTCCACACTTAAAACATTTATATGTACTCATCTTAATTAGAAATTATAGGTTTAGTTGTAATAAAGTATGTATCTGATGCAAATTTTTTATCGCATTTTTGGCAATACCATATCCCTTTTGAAACTCTTTTTGCTCCTTTCTTTTTACAGTAAGGGCACTCTTGTTTTTTTCTTCTTAGAATTTCTAAGCTTGAGACTTTTGCTCTTACCTTTCTTCCATATCTAGGCCCAAACTGGCCTACAAGATTTTTCTTTTTGTTTTTCGTTGCCATTATTTTTTAACTGAATTCCCTGTTTTAAAACTTTCGTTCTTTTGTTAAATGGGGATGGGAGGATTTGAACCCCCGTCGACAGGTCCCAAACCTGTAATGCTATGCCAAGCTACACCACATCCCCTTGATTTTAGAAAAAGTTTGTAAATTTATAAAGTTATTCTATCGCCTTAATTACTGCTTTCTTTTGCTTTTTGAGCTCCTTGGTTATCCTCGGTTTTCTCATCTTTTCCGGTTTCTTCAGCTTTTTTAGCTTCTTCTGCTTTTTCAGCTTCTTCTTCTTTCTCAGCTTCTTTTTCTTGATCACTCTTTATCTCATCAAAATGACCTTCAAGCTCCTCTTTCTTTTCAGAAGAAGTTTCTGTTCTCTCTTCTTTTATCTCTTTATCATATTCTCCTTCATCAACTTCCTTTTGTACTTCATAATGAGGTTTATCTTCAATAAGTATCCCTAATGTTCCACACGTCCCAATTACGCTTTTAACAGCTGCCTTTAAATCTTTTGAAAGAAGGTTAGGTAATTTTGTTTTAGCTATTGAGATTATTTGTTCTATAGAAGCATTTGCAGATTTAACTTTAGAGGGCTCGCCAGATCCTTTTTCAAGAGAAAGCTCTTTTTTTAAGAGTTCTGAAACAGGCGGAGAGAATACTTGAACAGAAATTCCTTTTGTGCCCATATCTATATCTAACTCAACAGGAACCTTCATTCCTTTGAAATCTTTTGTAGACTCATTTACCTGTTTTATTACCTGATTGATATTAACCCCTGCAGGGCCAAGTTTCTGGCTTAATGCTGGTCCTGGTTTCATATTTCCTCCTTCTACTAACAACTTAACTTGCATCTTCTTCCTCCTCTTCTCTTCTTACAACCTTAACATTATCTAATTTAATTGTAAGAGGTAACTGAACTAATGCCCCTAATAAACTTACAACAACTTCCTCTTTCTGTTCATCAATTCTCAAAACTTTTGCTTTCTCTCCTTTTAGTGTAGAACCGATTAACTCAACAATATCTCCTTCTTTTATAGTAATAGGAGCAGTAGATGGCTCAACCATCCCTTTTATTTCTTCATAAGATATAGTCTTCCCTATAATCCCTTTTACGTATGGTAGATTAAATACTGATTCT
>CAYZJM010000031.1:0-10162 GCA_964479015.1 Candidatus Woesearchaeota archaeon | reverse complement strand
CCACAATTTTTTTACTTATTAATTTATCCCCGTAAGGATTCTTCGACATTTTTGCTTTAAAACTTGGAGAGAGGAATTCATCTATTTTTTGGGTGGTTTCTTTTACGTTCAATTTTGATAAAAACTGGAAGTTTGTTTCTTCAATTCCTTCTTGCCTCTCCGTGTGTTTTCTTAAAAGGATACACGGTTTTTTGAATATTAATGATTCTTCTTGCATTGAACCTCCATCACACACTATAAGAGAACACTTAGATATTTGATAAATGAAGTAAGGATAATTCATCGGAGAGATTATCTCTATGTTTTTATTTTCTTTTAACTTTTTATATAGGCCGTATTTTAACAATTTATTTTTTGTGTTGTCATGCATTGCAAAGAATGATTTTATTTTTAATGAGGAAAGAATTTCAACAATTTTTTCCATTCTTTCTTTTGATTTTAAATTTTCATGCCTATGAATTGTTATTAGTGCAAATTTTTCTTTCGATAAGGGTTTTGTTTTCTCTTTTTTTGCCATATCTAGTGCAATTTCTGAAGAATCAATTATTGTATTTCCTACTTTTATTACCTCATTTTTTCCTTTTTTAAATCTCTTTTTATTTTTTAGATTCTTCTCTGATTTGTCTGAAACAGCAAAAAGAACATCTGAAAATTTGGTTGCTATTTTCCTTGAAATTTCTTCAGGGAAAGGTTCCTTGTTATTATAACTCCTCAACCCAGATTCAAGATGAACATTTTTATATTTCTTTTTTGGATTTAAAAGTTTTGATGAAGCTATTGATGCAGTAGCAGTAGTCATCGTATCCCCATGATATAAAACATATTTCAGATCTTTTAAATTTTTGAGTTCTTTTTTAATTTTAAATATAAGACCTAAATTCCAAAAAATTGCTTTTGATTGTTTCGAATTAAATTTTGAACTTTTTTCTGGTTCTTCCGAAAGAATCACATCGGGTTTTTTCACATCAAATTTTGAACAAAGATCTCCAAGGTTATGTTGTCCGGTATGAATAAAATGATAATCTATCTTTTTATTTTCAAATTCAATCATTAAAGGAAAAATCTTTATCAGTTCTGCCCTTGTTCCAAGAACGATTGCTATCTTTTTGTTCTTTATCCCGTTCATTTTAATAATCTTTTAATATCCCTTCTCTCATTTTTTATCTTATCTATTTAGTAAATTCCATTCCATCAAACTCTCCCCATCTTCCTTCACCATTTCCTCTTTCTAAAAACTCTTCCCTTTCAATTATATTTTCAGGGATTTCAACGTCCCAAATTTTCAAAGGGCCTCTGATTCCATTATAATAAACAAAATCTCCTAAATAAACCCCTCTCTGTTTAAAGTGCTCCACAACAATATCATCTTCTATATGTGCTGTTGTTATAGTAGGGTATCTATCATTTACATCATCTAAAAGATAAAGTTGTGAAAACAGGGTGTCTCTTGTTTTTTCAGAAAGATAAATTGCTGCTCCTAGAGGGTTTATTTTTGTTCCTTCTCCAGTTTGTTCAAATCCAGGAATAATTCTTACTGTAGAATTTACTCCTGATTGAAATTCAAAAATTTCTCCTTCATAATACATCGATTTTAAAGGAAGATCATAACGCTGATTATTATAAACAAAAACCCCTTTTGGTTGTGAAAAAGACATCGAATTTCCTTTTTCATTATATTCTAAGGTAATCCCTGCTAATCCTGCTTTCTCTTTCGGGAGGAATATCTCTTCTCCATTCTGTTCATATATTACATCACTATCAATCATTTGACCCCCTACAAATATAATCTTTGTTACATTTTCTTCTTCTTGTGTTTGAGAAGAATCTAAAGGGAGAACAGGAATCCAGGATTGTCTATCCTCTCCTTCAGCATTAGACCCTATTGTTGAAAAAGCAGTATACTTCCCTATATCTGTGGGATCAATAAGCAAATGAGTGATATCATTTGTTTTCATAAAGCTTAAAGCACTATTTGGGTTCGGATTTGTTAACAAATACCTCCCGAGTAGATGATTTCCTAAACTTCCTTGAAATTGTCCTCCATCTGCTATTGTTCTTCTCTCTCCTAAATACTGCACCCAATAACCATAATCCCACCAGTGTGCAAATACTGAATCTTCACTTGTATTATCTCTTACCCATGACATTGCTTCTTGCCATTGAGGGTTTGCTCCAGGACCAATTCCCTTAGATTGTAAAACACTACCACTTAAAAAATTGTTTAAACTTACAACTGCTAATATTACTACAACAGAGAATAATATAATGAAAAGCATTTTTACTAATTCATCTCTTTTTTTGTTTAATCCTCCAAGTGCAAAGTAAATTAAATATCCTGATAAAAAACAAACAAAAGGAGCAAAAACATGAAACAACCTTATAGCCCCTCTAGCTGAGATTAACATAAAGATAGTCCAAGAGAATATCACAATCAATTCAGGAGGAAACTCTACTTTTTCTTTTAAATATAATCTAATACTATAAGCAATAAAAACTAAAATACTCCCAAAATAAAATAGTTTGCTTATAAAATTCTCCCCATCAAATAAATGTCCTGAAGAAATTCTACTAAATAAAATTCCAGATATTAAAAGAATCCACACAAAAATAAAACCAAATCTTCTTTTTTTGTTTTTTACGAATTTTGATAAACTTGCTCCTATAGCAAATAAACCTCCTAAGAATAACCAAAAGAATAAATTTCCTGTTTGGTTTATCCAATCTCCAAGATATGGTTGCCTATTTTCTGCAACAGTTAATCCTACTCTCCCTGTCCCAAAAGGCTTCAAAATCCTTTCAAATATGCTTTCAACCATTGAAAAAGGATTTTTTCCCAAGGCAAATAATCCAATAAATCCTAAAATAATAACAACACTTAAACTATAAAGAATTCTATATTTCTCTATACTTTTCAAAGGAATTCTTTTAATGTTCTTTATTATAGAGAAATCCGCTACAACGAATAAAAGAACCAATCCATTAAGAATGCTTGAACTATTTAATGCACTTCTTTGAATCATTCCTTCAAAAGAATACCCCAAGATTAAACCAGATATAATAGTAAATATAAAAAATGAGATGTAAAAAACAAATAATTTTAAGAGTTCTTTTTTATCTTCATCAATGTTTATATTTCTAACTTTAACGAGCCAAAAGATTCCAAAAGCTAAAGGGAAAATCATGAATAAATAATTTGAGACTCCTCCCCAACTTACAATGGTAAACGCTGTTAAAAGTCCAACAATCAATCCTAATATTACTGAGATTGTTATCTGATTCCTTAAAAAGAATAGTATTTTTGGATATAACCCACTTTTCTTTCTATTTCTCTCACTTTTTTCATTTCCTAAATCTTCTTTGTTTTCTCTTTCCTTTTTTTTGTTTAAGAATTTTAATGCAAGAGTGAATATCATAAGAGTTAAGAAAAATACGAACATTCCATTTGACTCGTGATCATAAAATCCCGCATATGTCCTATAAAAATAAGTAGGGATGAATGCAAGAAATGCTGTTCCTGTTAAAGATGCAATTTTAGAATTTGTAAGTACAAGTATAAGAAAGAAAAAAGCAATCAACCCTAAAACAAAGAATATCACTGGAAAAATGATTGCAGTGAACCTAAGAGTCGCATCAGAATCAAAAATCTGGATTATTTTATGTAACGGATTTGTAAAATAAGGCCATATTTCTGAATTCCATACGGTTTTTTCAACAGGGTGGTACCTCATTTCATCATACTCTGGCAATCCTCCTTGTTCTTTTATCGCTTCAGTAAATCTAAGGAAATAATAAGGGTCAAGAGCAGTAGGAAGGTATTCTCCTGTTGTCTGGTCTTTTAATGAATCTAAGTTGTTAACCCTAATCCATGTTCCAGTAATTAATACACTCAACAAAAGAAAAATAAGTATCAGATTCAAAACTTTTTTTTGTTTTAAAATTCCAAACGTTTTTTTGAACCCTTCTTTTAAATCTTTGAAGTTTATACTCTCATCGACACTATCTACCTTATCACTTTCTTTCTTAGTATTTTTTTTATCCTTGTTATTTTCTTTATCAACCATTACTTTTTTATGTTGTTTCTATTTTAAAAAGCTTCTCTTAGAATAATTAGAAATAAACAATCAAAATAAGAGAGAGTTAGAGGGGTTGTAGTTTTAAATGTAGAAATCTTAAAGATAGATAATTAAGACAATTGCAATCACTAAAAGCTGGAATGCATTTATCAAATTAACAACATCTTTTTCATATACTTTTTTACTTGGTTTTATCTTTTTAAGAATCTTAATTGAGAGATGTTCCAATCCATAAACTTTTTCATAAGGTATCTCTAAGCTTCCATCATCATTCAGTTTCGCAAAACTCTCTTTTCTTAATTTTCCTCTAATCTTTAAACAAACTTCAATTATATAAGGGATAAAGAAAAGTAAAGCGATTTTTTCTACATTCCCTAATATTGCTATCCCTGCAATCATCGCACCTATAGGATAAGTTAGAGAGTCTCCAGGGAATACTTTTGAAGGATATTTATTGAATAAATAAAAAGCGATTAGTGAGACTGCAGAGATAACACAAATTACACTTAACCAAGAAAACCCCGTGGAGTGTGTTATTAGTCCTAACCCTAAAAATAAAAGAAATCCTTGTCTTGCTTCTAATCCGTTATACCCTGCTAAAAAATTAAAAGTTGTTGTCGCTCCTAAAACTCCTAAAGGGATTATTAATAAAGGATAAAGCAATCCAAAGTTAACAGTTCCAATTATGGGGATAGACCTGTTCGAAATTCCTGCATTCACCGCCATTAAAGGAATAGCAGAAAACAAAATTATTAACAACCTCACTCTTTTACTCAATCCTTTTTTCCATCCTAAAAAATCATCCAACATCCCAACAATCCCTGCAAGTATAAATGATGTCAACAAAGCGAATATAAAGATAAGAGTTTTCCCATTCCCAAATATAAATGTATTCCCTGCAACATAAGTTAAAACCCCTATAGAAATTCCAAATAGTACAACAACGCCACCACTTTCAGCAACTTCTTTTTTCTCTTTTTTATGCATATCTTTCCCTACAAATCCATTTGCCTTAGCGTGTTTTATCCAGTAAGGAAAAACAATTAGAATAGAAAAGAAGCTTACAAAGAGAGCAGTGATTATTACAGCATCAACCATTATTGATTCTATCATTCTTTATTTTTAAATCTTATAGAATTTAGCCCCATTTTTCATTTTTAAGCTATTTAAGTTTATTCTAGTCTATTTTGATTCATTTTAAGTATTTTATCTATTTTTGTTAAATGTTGCAAATCAATATCTAAATACTAATAAAGAATTTATCATCTTTAGTTATATGCCACAAAAATTAGGGGGCAAAGAATCTTCCCAAAAATCTGAACTTGAAGGATTGTTAGAGAAAAATACTTATACAAAAGAGGGATTAACTTATGAAGAATTTGGGAGGGCGCTTGAACTTATTAAAAAACCTGAATTTTCCAAAGAAAATTGTTGTATCTGTGAGGGGCGTGGAAGAATTGAGGAAAACTATCAAGTGGGAAAAGCAATTTATGATACTGGGTTGTGCCAAGAACATGCAGCATATGTTTTATTTACAAGAAAATAATTCTATTATTAGTTTACAATTAACGAGCTATAATAATCATCTAAATAATGCAGGAGTGAAATAAACTTCTAAGATAGCAGCAAAAACTAAAAGGAGTATTGAAATAAAGATGAGTATTGAGGCATTCTCCGAGACCCTTAAGAACTTTTTAGTTTTTATCCCATTTCTTATAGCACCTACACCAAAAATTCCCCCTGCAAGAGCAGTAACAAAGTATGCAGCAATTTCAGGGAGTCCATGAACCATATACCTCAAAAGACCTAATGGGATCTCTAATAGTTTGTATTGAGTAAATATCCCTACTGCAGCAGCGATAACGCTTGCATTCCATGCTAATATAAATATTGCTCCAGCACCAAAAACAAGAGAGAATAAAAGAGTAAATATCATCACTAAAAGATTATTTTCAAGAATAGAAAAAAATCTCATCTCGTTTGTTGCAGCTCCTGTAAGAATATTCTCACTTTTTTCAGGAGTGTATTTTGAAATACACTCCTCAAGAGAGTGAGGGCTGTTTATCAAACAATAAGTTCCTACCTGAGCATTAAGTAAATTTGAGTCTTGTAAGACAATATTCCAAAAAGAAAATGCAATAATAAATCCAAGGAACAACCACATTAATGCATATATTGCGTCGCTATGAGCTCTCCATACACCAAAAAAACCCTCTGTAGGTGTACTTTCATCTTCTTTTTCTTCCTTTTTTATGATGTAATACATAAAAGGTAAAGAGAACATAACACAAAAAGTTACAGCCATCATTCCAGAGTATTCAGAAAGTATCACATCTTCCGAAAAAAACCAATGAACCATAATGAGAGAAAGTGATGCATAGATTAAACCTATAAAAAGCATTTTCCACGGACCTTTTTCAGCTCTTTTTGGATTGATTAAGGATTCTAACATGAAATAAACATATTTTTGAGATTTTTAAATGTTCATGAAAATCTACTTTTATTAATTTTGAGCTTTTGATTGAGATTTTGAGAATAGTTCTATAAAATTATTATTTGTTTTTTCAAGATCTTTATTCACACCTTCTCTTAATTTTTCTAATTTTTCTTTTTGTTCAAGTATAAGTTTTTTTGTTTCAGGAATATTTTTTGTAACAAAATTATTATTTCCTACATCTACAATAAGTTTTTCAGAGGTTAATTTTGTTTTTAAAAAAATCCCTCTTCCTAAAGGAGAGAGTATTTCTTTCCCTTCCGAATCTTTTAATTCTTCGAGAGCGTTATTAAGATTGTTCATATCCAAGATTCCTTGATCAATAGATTGTAGTTGTTGATGAGTTTGTTGTATCTTATTTTCAATATCTTCTAACTTAGAAAAAATTTCTTTTTCTTGATCTGTTTTTTCATTTTTCATATTTTTATTAATCATTTTTTAATTTTATTTAATACGTTTTTATGCAACTTTTACTACTTTTCTAATTAAGCTACTAAAAACAATTGTAAATACTAAATAAAACCAGAACCAATTAAAGAATCCTAAAAAACTAGGATTAGAAATAATTGTATATCCTGTTTCAGGTGTAAAGATATCCATGAACCATCTAAACAAAAGAATAAAAGGAACACCAGTAAACATTATAGGTCTCATGCTCAATTTCATCATCTTGGGCATAACTTCAAACTGTTTTTTCTGCAACTCCATCAATTTTTCAGGATGATCTTTATACTCTTTCATCTCTTTTTGTAATTCTTTTTGCTCTTTTTTCATCTCCTTAAGCGTTTTTTGATCGGTTGCGTACTTTTGAACGAGAGTTGTTATTAATGCAATAAGAAAAATGATTATAAGCATCCCTCCAGTGAGATTCCATTCTAATAAAGTGCCTAAAGTAGGAGTGAGTACAGAATGAACAGACCTTTGTAGAATATCAACCCGGTCCCAAAAACTCGCAATAAGAAGAGAGATAATCATTACAAAAAATATTGGCTTAAAACTTCCTTCTTTATTCATTTTTTATTTTGTTCTCTATTTAAAAATTTACACTTATTCATCCTTATATAGAGTTTACTCTTTTATTCTTTTAAACTTTAGCTTTTCTTTATTTGTTTTTAGATTAACCGCCTATAAAACTCTTTACTCCAGGGTTAATCTCAGACATATGGTTTTTAGCTATATCTTTATAGAAACGGTTTGCTATCATTATTACTAAAAGTATTGCGGTTCCTGAAACAAGAGCCCCCATTAGATTTGTTATCGAAGCCAAGAATCCAATTGACAAGCCCCCCATTACTGTTAAAGGCATTATATATCTATCGAGGATACTTTCTAAAACTCTTTGGTCTTGCCTAAATCCTGCAACCTGTAATCCTGAAGATGCAATTTTTTTAGCTTGACTTTTTGAATCATATCCGGATGTTTTTACCCAGAAAATTGCAAAAAGAGTTGATAATCCCATAAAAAATAAAGTATGAGTTATACCTTGGAGGATATATCTTGGCAAGAATCCTCCTCTTATGAATAAATCTAAAATATTTGTAGAACCTACCCAAAATGCTAATCCTGAAACAGCTGCCCCATTACTAAATCTTCCTAAGAAAGTAAAGTAGGATGCAATTTTTGCAGCTCCAACACACTCCCCTGCATCAATTAAACAAGGAGCAGCAGTATTTTCAATCATCCCCCCAAATAACTGGAGATTTGCAACAAGAGCTGCAGTAAGAATAACAGGAATAACTCCCGCGTAAAAGAAAGATAAAGGCCATTTAACTCCATAACCTCTAACCCTCCCAAATGATAAAGGAATTTCTACCTTTAAACTCTGGGCCCATACAACCATCAAGAAAATTCCAACAGTGATTAATATTGATGCTAATGCAGAACCAAACTCTATTGTTTGTCTTGTTATTATTGATTGAAGTAAAACTAATACTTTCCCAGTACAAGGGGTTGAGGCAATATCAAATAAACAATTCTTTCCTTGTTGGTTTATGAATTGAAATGCACTAGAAAAAAGCCTCCAACTTACACCTGCAGCAATAAACAAACTAATTCCTGAACCAAGACCCCATTTTTGAGTAACTTCAGACATATAATAAATTGCTAATCCTCCAAGGATTAATTGAAGTATTACTATCCATTTAAATCCTGGAAGTGCTTGAAGTCCTTGCATAAGCACGAAAACAAAAGATTGAAAGATTATAAAAAAGAAAGCAAGAATCTTTTGTAATCCTTGGAAAAATTTTCTTCCTTCTGCTGTATCTGTATTAATGTTTAGTATTCCTGAACCAGCAAGTAATTGGAGTATAATAGAAGCCATTACTATTGGACCTACTCCAAGAGAGATTATACTCCCAAAATCGGTTCCTAAAACAATCGCAAGATACTCAAATTGCTCTAAAGCGTTCTCAGAAAGTCCAAATAAAGGAATATTAGCTAAAATGAAGAATAAAAGAAGGATGATAATAGTCCATTTAGCTTTATCTTTAAATCCAATATTCTTTTCTTCAGGAGATTTAACTTCTGGGATAAAGCTTAAAACTTTTTTAAGACTCATTTTTACTTACCTCTTTTACATTCGAGATATCTTTTTTAGTGAGTATGATTTCTCCTCCAGATTTTTTGACCTTCTCGATTGCACTTTTTGAGGCTTCTTTTGCTTTTATAATTAACTTCTCTTTTACTTCTCCTTTACCTAACACTTTGCTTCCAGAAAGATCAATCTCAAAACCAGAATTTTTCTTTTTTGCAATCCCTTTTCTAATAAAAGTATCAAGTTTTGTTTCTATCTCTTCAATGTTTATCCTTTTCTGTTTGTCTCTTTTTGATCCTCTACTAGTTACTCCCTTTCTACCAAAATAGTCATTTCCAAATAATTTTGTTATAAGCGTTTTTTTATGGTCTGCCCTTTTACCACTTCCAGACATTCCAATTCCTCCTCTATGTCCTGAGCCTTTTCTCTTTTTTCTAGCTCCTCCTCCATGAGTGCCCATATTTCTTCCATGCATTTTTTTTGATTTTTTTGTTTTGTGTGTTCTCATAATTATAATCCTCTTAGATTTTTTAACTTATAACATCCTCTCTATTAATTCGTTTATCTTTTCTTTATGATTTCCTAAAACCCCTTTTGGGAAATGATTTTGAGAGTTCATTCCTCCTCTAGCGGGATGAAGTCTAAAAAATGGTCTTAAATTAACTTCTTTATATGATTTCCCTTTTTTCAATTCCTCAACAGCTTTTTTAGAGTCAACCTTCTTACTTTTGTCAATAGGAATACCCCTATTTTTTATTAATTCTTCAAATGTTTTGTCGTTTATATTCCCATAAGCTACAAAACCATAAACTTTCTTTATCATACCTTCTTGTACTTTTGTAGGATTTGGAATAACCACACAAGAGTGCTTCTTTCTAAGTCTTAATCTCTTAAAAGTTTCTTTAACTTCTTCTTTCATTCCTACTAAGCCCACTATTCTTATTATTGCTATCATTTTTCCTCGTTTGTTTTTTCAAGAGCATTCATACAAGCTTTAACTAAATTAAAGGTTGTTTTTTTCTGTCCAAACGTTTTACTATACACATCTTTAATTCCTGACTG
>CAYZJM010000030.1:2543-10279 GCA_964479015.1 Candidatus Woesearchaeota archaeon | reverse complement strand
TTTATTTCCTCTGTGTTTTCTTCCTCACTGACAGAAATAGTCTGAACATATCCTAAATCAAGATAAGTTGGACTTGCAGGAATAGTTCCAAAACTATCTTCTTTTGCAATTTGATACTTATTCTTTACGTTTGATATTGTCTCTGGCATTTTATATTCAATTCAATAATTTATCTCTTATATATTTAACTCTTATCTATATATCTGGCTCTGATTCTGTAAACTATAGTCGGGTTGTTTTCTTTGTCAAACTGAAAATCATCTCCGTAAGGCAAAACGCTATAAAATCCTTTTTCATCAAATTTGGTTTGAACTTCTGATTTTTTCAAAATCTCTGTTATCTGTCTGGCTATTTCTGAAACAAACTCTTTTCCTGTATATTTTTGGTCTCCAATTCCGTAATGACTTCCTACCTTAGCCTTAATATGGACTTCAATTATATCTATATTTAGAGTGTCATAACTTCCAATAGCGTTTAAAGGTTTTTCACTTGGAGAACTCTCTGCCCTCAATAAAATCTTTGGATAAGGAGATTTATCTAATTCTATTCTTCCGTCTTCATCATAAATCCACTTGCTTGTTCTTTTTGAAATCGGGTCTATTAAATACTCTGTTAAAATTTCCTGCAGTGCGTTTATTGTATCCTGAATATTCATATATCTCAAAAACAAATAAATCTTATATATTTAACTTACACTTCTTATCGCTTCATTTAAAAGTCTCTGCATTAAATTCCTATCTTCAACTATCCCTCTGATTACTTCGTGGCCTTCTGTCCCGGGATGTTCAACTTTCTTAAAATAATGAAATCCGTCCATGCTTGGCGGTAATTCTGGCGGGTGATTTGGCCATTCAAATTTCAAAAAATTGTTTAAATTAGGAGTGATTGTGTGTGGGCTTGTGCCTTTTTCCCAGAAAGCAAAAATCTCATCATTAGTTCCGATTGTCCATACTCCGTTTTCTTCATTAACTGCGATTCTATTAACAAATCTTCCAGGGACTCGTCTCTTTATCTCTTTTTGTAATAGAAAAGCAAACCTTCCTGCTATTTGATGTGTTTTTTGTTTCAATTCTCCTCTCGGGATTCTATATTTCATTTTACCAATAACTTCCAGTTCCAAAATGAGAATTAATCATCTTTATATAGTTTTTTCTTTTCTCTCTCCATGTCATAAAATTAGGATTTACCTGTTCACTATGGAATGGTTGAAGTCTTGATAAAATAGTTTCCATTGCTATTGCCCGTTCTGCCATCTTATAATTCTTTGGAATATAATCCACTTCAATCAAAACCGAAGGGCTTATATCTGCGTCATTGCTTCCTGTTCTTATCTTTATTGCATTTCCGCTTCTGGAAATTTCGTAATGAGAAGAATCTATTGTTTCATTGTTTGTTGCATCTCTTACTTCCTCTATTGAATCAATCACAAAATAAGTCACAAATTCAACTTCATCACTATCATTTAAATCAACTTCATGCAAATAGAATTTGTCTGTTTCCCTGTTTCTGCCTATCTGATTAAATAATTCTTGTTGTGCGTCATCTAAAAAAGTTGTTATCTGGTCGTCCTCTAAAGTCTGGTTTTCTGATTCCAATAACAACAAATTCTTTATTTCTTTTACATTGTTATAAGCCATATCCAGAATAATATTTTTTCTCTTATATATTTAACTAAAATTTATAACCAAACCTTTTCAAATCTGTTTTATATCTTTCCTCGACCAATTTTTTGGTCTCTTCGTCATAATAATCTCTATAATTTTTGCGTTTTAGACTTTTATTTTTATGAGGTAATTCTTTTTTCTCTCCCAAAATCCTACATACTTCATTGAAGTCTTTTTCCAGATTTTCAAAATATCCTAAAAAATCAATATTTTCTGGAATAAAAGTATATTGACTCTTGAAATGCCAATTACAATTTTTATCCGGGATTTTATGTATCCTTTGAACAAACTCCTTAAAAGTCATCTCTGGCCGTAATCCAAATTTCCAAAAACTTTTATGCATTCCTTTCCTGAAAAATTGTTTTGAAAAATTACTCGGATTTCTGACCTGATTCTCATAAGTTGAAACTAACCTATCAAAAGGATTTCTTACAAAAGCAAAAACAAAATCTGGTTTTTTTGTATCTTGATATTTCTCAAATAATTCTAAAAGTGACTGAGTTGCTACTTTATTTATGGGAATATATTTGGCTCTCATCTTTTCTGAAAGACCATTAAATTATCTACTAATTTAAAATTTTGAAATCTTGACTTTTTTCCTTTACTTAATTCTGGATAAATTAACTCATCAAAAACTTTTTTTACTCCAGATAAATGAAAATCATGTATTGCTATCCAACCCTCTTCTAAAACTTCTGGCTCAAATTTTTTATAATCTCTTTTAACTCCTTTATACTTGTGGTCTCCATCAATAAACAATAATCCAATCTCTTTAACTTCTACATTTTGAGATTTTAAGGGGATAGTCTTTACTAAGTCTCTTGCTTTTGCTTTTTTTAAATTTCTCTCAAATTTTTGTATATTCTCATCCCTCTGACCATGTGCAGTAAAGGGGTCAATAGCATAAACAGGAAATTTATTTCCTTCTTTACTTCCTAAACTTAAAATGCTTGTGCTTCTGCCCCTAAAACTTCCAATTTCAACTATTTTCTCTTTAGATTGTTTTGCTAATTCGAATAAAGTCAATACTTGATTTCTATTAATTCCGTGTTCTGTTTCAATATGCTCTATCTGTTTAAATAAATCCATTATAACTCCTTAAAAAGACTCTCCCAAAGTTTTCCTATTTTTCTTGGGTCTAACTCCCGTGAGATAAATTTTCTTGCATTGTGGCCTATTTTCTGGGCTTCTGTGGGATTATCTCTAAGATACCTAACCCTCTTTATTATCTCATAAACACTTCTGGGAGCAAAAAGAATATTCTTTTTGTCTGTACAGTTTTCTCCGTGCCAACCAATTTTGGTGGTAATAACAGGAACTTCACAGGCCATTGCTTCATTGATTGTGTTTGAGTGTCCCTCTGAATGACTTGGTAAAACCAAACAATTTATACTATTCATAAATTCGGGCATTTTATCATGTGGTTGTTTGTTTTGTATATTTGTAGCAAGTTTAAATTTAATTCCCTCTTTTTCCAATATCTCTTTAACATAATTAAAAATAGTCCAACCTTTTTGGCTCTTGGCTGATTTTGAGTTTATTCTTCCAATATATCCGACTGTAAATTCTTTTGGCTTTTCTTTAGGTTTAAATTGCTCTGTGTCTATCATATTGGGAATCAAATAAACAGGAATATTATATCCATGTTTTTGTAAATCATGCTCTAATCTTATTCTGCCTTCTTCATTTTGCACTAAAAGTCCTTTGCTTCCTTTGACTTCTGCTAAAATCTGAGGTATCCTTTGTTCTAATTTTTCTCCGCCATGTGTTAAAGTGCTGAAAGTCTTTTCCTTTAAATCCGGCCTGATATTAAAAAAATTCTTCATCAAAAATATTCCGCCTCTTGACCAGACTATGTCCGGGTTTAAACTTTCCAAATAACTCTTATCAAAATTCTTGCATATCTCTATATCTAAATTTGTATATTTCTGAACATTTCTAATACTGCTCAAAAAACACCAATCTTCAAAAGGGTGGTGCATAAATGCCAAAATCTTCTTTGGAAATTTCTTTTTGAATAATTCATATTTCTCTTCATAATCATCAATATACTTTTTTAAGATACTTACAAAATATTCTTCACTGGCCTGAAATTTGTCTTTTCCGTCTTTTTTTAAATTTCTAACTAAAAGTTTATCTGGATTATAAATATCATGCATTCCTGAAACTAAATCCTTATAGTTTAATTCTTTTCCGTTTTTTAGTTTTGTAAATGCTCTCTGGTCTGCAAACCAATTATTTTTATCTTCATGACATCTTGTTGCATATCTGTTTACTTGGTCTCCTCTCCTAAAAGCAAAAAGTCCTGCAAAAAATCTTTTGTTCTCATCGCTTGTATTTCTGCCTATTCCTATCCACTCGTGATTATCTAATTCTTTGTAAATCCAGTCAATATTTTTCATTACTAATTTACTTGGGTCTATCCAGATTACTTTATCATGTTTTCTGGCCTCTCTTAACATAAATTCCCCTTTCAAATAAGTAACTTTTAGAAGTCCGTTTGGTTGCCATTTTTGTTCTGGTGGCTTGAAATTTCCGTTTTCTCTCTTAAAAATAACATCCGGGAAATTCTTTTCCATTACTTCGGCTTTTCTGTCATTAAAATTAATCAAATAACAAGTAATAGGTACATTGTTGTTTAATCTGAAAGAATTATAGAAATGAAAAAAACCATTAATATAATTCTCAGTAATCATGCTGATTATCATGAGAAATTAAAAGAAATCTACCTTATAAACTTTACGATTCAAATCCTGTCACAGTCAATCTATAAACTGACTTAGGCTTTACAACTTTAACACCGTAAAGTTTCAATGCTATAACTTCCCAGTTCACGGTTGCACTCTTTCTTCCGTCCAACATTTCAATTCCACTACCCTCAATTAAGTATCCACACTTAGTTGAATCCACTAAGAATAGATTACCCTTGTTTGCATTAGTAGTCAAGTAAACCCTGACTCCGAAAAAGTCTAAAACTCTTGGGAATATTGATCCTGCGTCTACTGTGCTAAATCTGTAAGTATTCTTTACATCACTTGTCTTTAGGAAGTCTCTCCATACTGTTGGAGTTGTAACTATTGCATCTGCATTAGCCAAATTGCTTCTCATTCCGAAAATTCCGTCAACAAGAGCATCATAATCCATTGAACCAACATCTGAATAGTTACTGTTTGAGTTGTCTGTTGGACAAGCATCTTCAAATGCTTCTAAAATGTCTTTGTCCACTTTCCTGCTCAAAGCATCTCCTAATTCAAACATTTGGTCTTGAACAATATCAATTATACCTTGTCTTATAATTTGTAGAGTTATAACCTCATAAGCATAAATCCAACCCATAGAAATTTCTGATTCAGAATAATTATCATTACTTGGGTCTGAAAGTTCACCGTTGTCTGGTAAATCACTTGCAGTTCTAAGTGCGTTTATAGGAATCTGTAATTTGTTTAGACCACTTGGGTTTACTGAGATAGTCTTAATAACTTCTCCTGCAACCAATACTGGCCTGAATGCTCTTTCAACCACTGCTCTAACAACAGTAGTATAAAGTGCAGAATTACTTGGGAATGTTAAATCTTCTGTGTTTAAATTATCTAATCCTTCGTTTTCATCTAATGCTCCAAAACTCTGGAAGAAATCTTCAATTCTTTTCTTGTGTGCATTACTTAAATATGTCTCGTCTTTTGCAATTTCAGTATAACCTTTAACCAATTCTCTACCTAATTTTTCAACAGTCTGATCTTGGTGGTATGGTAATTGTTCGTGGCCGGGTTTGTTTCCAACTTTGAAATCCTTACCCAAAAATGTTTCGGTTTGTGTTTGTGCTTCCATTTTTATCTTGATAGTTTAAGGTTATCCCCTTTTTTATATTTAACTTATGGCTCTATAAATTAATATTTTTTGTTTTTCTTTATTTGTTTGTTCATATCTACTGATTTTTTGTTATTATCTTCGTTTTTGTCGTCGATACCTAACTCTGATTCTTTTTGTTCTTGATATTTTTTACTATCTATGTTTGGCTTTTTTGCCTTTTCTTCTTTGTCATCTTCAAATTTTTCATTTTCATATTGTTCTTTCATTTTCTTATATTTTTCATAAGTTTCAGGGGTCATATTTTTGCTTTCATCTCCCTCTAAAAGTTGGTCTACTTTTGACTCAATAGCAGCCATTCTGTTTTGTATTTCTTCCTGATTGCTTTGTAATTCCTGAACTTGTGAGTTTAAGTCTGATACTTTTTCTTCTGTGGTTTTTTCTCCGTCTTCATTATCGTTTTCTTCATTAGATTTATCTTCTGATTCTTTTTCATCTTCTTTAGATTCACTTTGATTATCTTCTGAATCATTTGAATCATCTGATTGATTTGGTTTATTTTCTGGCTCTTCATCTTCTTCTTTGTCTGATCCTTGATAACTTTCATTAACTTCGCTTTCTGATTCCTCTCCTGAATCGTCTGGTTTCTCTCCAGATTCATCTGGTTTTTCAGAATCTTCTGTTTCTTTATTTTCAGAGGTGGACGCTGGGCTATTATTATCTTCTTGATTATCTTCTTTTTTCATTTTCTCTTTTAATTTCTTAACTTTTTCTTCGTCTCCCATTTTTTCTGCAAGAGCCATAACTTGCTGTCCTAAAGAAGCAGAAGTGTTTTTATATCCCGGAACGGGGGCACTACTTAATTCTGCAAATTCATCTACATCTACATAAGCAGTTCCATTGTCCTCGTCAATTTCAACTGTATCTGGATTAATCATTACTCCAACGCTTACATGGTTAATATCTCCTCTCTTACTTTTTCTGATAAAGTCTTTTTCTTCTGGGTCTACATCAACTTCGTAAGTAACATGAGAATCTGTTATTCCTACGTCTGTGACATGTCCTAAAACATGGCCAACTTCGTTCTGTTGATGAGCAAATAAAAATGAGTTTCCTTTCAAAGAATTATAATTTTTCTTTACTGATTCTGGCCTGTAATAAACTCCATTTCGAGAAGTCTCTCCAAGAGGCATGGCATTTCCTTTCAAAATAAATTTGTTCTCTCCTTTGCCTTTCTTTTCTTGAAGTTCAAAAGTTTCAGTATTGTATAACTTCATTTCGTTTCCCATATTTTTCTTAATAAATTGTCCCTTATATATTTAACTCTTAATGCGAGAGCCGGGAATTGCACCCGAATTTTCTGGTTGGAAGCCAGATGTTTTTCTGTTAAACTACTCTCGCTTGGGGCATTAGGGAATTGCACCCACCCGAGAATAGACTGCCCCAATTAAAAGGAGAGCAGAGGAGTTTGGTCTCATGCTTCACAAATGGAATCACTAATGTTTTGCTTTTCTGTTTAGTGAATATAATACTCTATTGTAATGGTTTCCCTGTCTTGATTTGATTTTTTTGGCTTTTTTTAATTGTCTTAATGCTCTGTTAAAATTTATTCTGTTTCCACTCCCAAATTTTTCTTCAAATTTAGAAAAAAGTTCTTTTCCGTGATATTCATCTTTATCCGGCTCTGTTACTTCCAACTCATCAAGAAGTTCAAGAATAGCAAAATAATATCCCCCTTTAAATTGTGCCATATTATAATAGTATAAATAGTCCTTTAAAAATTTATTGTTTATCTGTCCTTATTACTGTGCTACATCTACAATTAGGGTGAGAATTAGTAACCGGCAAAGGATTTTTTTCGCTTGTCCCTGCTCTCTGAACATCATAAATATGTTCTCTGCCTTTTGGACCTTGTAATTTTTTACAAATCTGACAAGGCCAAGTCTTTCCGTTGCTTGTATATTCAGGAGAATTAATATAACTATAATGCTCTATTCCTGCTTTTTGCATTGTGTCCACTTGTCCGGCATTATGAGATTTGACTATCTCGCTTCTGGAGATTCTCATGGCACTTGCTCTTGTGGTTGTCTTGACTCTTTTTTGAATATCATCTGCAATCTCTTCATAAGATTTTCCTTTTTCAATTCCTTTTGAGATGGTTGTATTGACTACTTTTGTCTGTTGATTATTTAGATTCTTGAAAAGTCTGTTTTGCTCTTTTGTTAAAATCCTTATTGCTTGGTTGTCTGGCTCTGCGTCTAATTT
>CAYZJM010000030.1:0-2443 GCA_964479015.1 Candidatus Woesearchaeota archaeon | reverse complement strand
TATTGGTCTGCCATTAATTCATCTGGCTTGTAACCCATTTGTTGTCTGTATTCATTATGAGGAATTAGGCCGTTTTTCCATTCGTTTAGAAGTCTCTGGTTTTTTTCCTCTCTTACTTCTACATCAAAAGTTCCCCATTCCCACCAAAATCTTGCGTTTGGAAGATTTACTCCTTTTTGTCTCAAATTCTCAAGACTTGCGTTTAGTCCTTCCTGAAGTGCGTTGTTTGTAGTATCTTCAAAATAGCCTCTTATTGAAGAAACATCCAGATAAAATAATCCTTTTTGGTCTGAACTTGTGCTTCTGTTTACATTCTCTCCGTGAATTATAAATTCTGGACTTAAACTTATGCTTACTTTCCTCTTAAAATAATCTAAATATCCTGTTAATTCTATGATCTGGCCTGAATCTGTCACGTTTAGACTCTCTACTGGTGTCCCTATTATTGAACTCTCAAAGTCTTGCTGATTCTTCAATTGTTGTTGAATGTTTTTTATTTGAGGGTCATTCCAAGTGTTAGTTGATTCTCCTTGTTGTTTTGGGAATAAAATCTTTTGAGGAATTGCCTTGAACATACTTATTACTGCAATGCTTCTTTCGATTCTTTTGATTATATCTATATCACTTAATACACTTGCAATTGGGCTTCTTCCATAAATTCCAAAACTATGATACATAAATTTAAATCTGATTATCTCATCTGGAGAATATTCTATTCCGTAGATTGTCTCTTTTCCGTAAGGAGTGTCCAAAGTAAATGCACTTATTCCTAATTTTTTGGCCTGTGCTTCTGTGTAATAAAGTCTTCTGATATATCTATTTGGCCTGTTTTCTTTATGATTCCAGTCAATATACATATCTTCTGAATTTTCAATATGCTTATATTTGATTGAGCCGTTTTTTCCTCTTAAAATATGAACATATCCGTCTCCTGTGATTATTGCTTCTTGTCTTGCTTCCCTTCCTGCTCTCCCAAAATTTGAAAATCTATTCCATTCTTTAGCATAATCTTTAATTACTTGATTCTCTGATTCTACATGAGGATTTTGTCCTTCAATTGTATTTACTAAATTATTAACTGCTTTTTGAAGGTGGCCGTTTTCATTGTAGGCTTTTTTACATTTGGCTTTTTCCTGATGAACTGTAAGTTTTTTATCTGAAAAAATATCCTGTGCGAGTTTAAAAGAAACCCCATAGGGACCGCCTACTCTCTGCATTAAATCATTTAATTGGTCTTGAACAGATAGACTCTCTTTTTGTTGGTTGTCTGTCTGAGTATTAACCTCATTCTTCTCTTTCCCTTTAAAAATATTTTTTATTCCTTCAAACATATTCATTTTAAAATTTTTATTCTTATATATTTAACTCACGTCCAACTGACACTTCCAACACCAAATCCTGAATCATGGGCTTTATCTTCCAGAGCATAAAACATACTGTCAATTAAATCATCGTTCAATTTCACTGGCTCATCTAAAATTCTTCCTTCTTTGTCCACTTTCCACTGATAAGATTTGATTTCCTTTATCAAATTAACTGAACGCTTGGTTATAAAGATTTTGTGTTTTTTAGCAAAATTGATATTCCTTAAAACACTCTTTTGGCCTTTTTTAGTTGGGTGTATATTAAATCCTGCTTTATGAATTTCCTGTATCATTTCTGGTCTGCTTGAATCTCCAATGATCTGGTCTTGGCTTGTCAAATATTCTTTGTCTCTTAATCTCTCTAATTCTGTTACTAACATATCACTTGTTAACTCTGATTTATAAAGCAATTCATCAATAACAATATTCTTTCCGTCATATTTAACCCTCACTAATGCAGAAGGGTGGTTATATCCAAAATCCATTCCAAAAAGCAATTCCCCCTCTCCCTTAAATTCATCTGTCAAATTCCAATTTGAGAAAATTGTAGTTTTACTTACTCCTCTTAATCCTAAACCGAATACTCTCCAATAGTTCTCATCTGTATATTTGTATTGTTCTATTTGGTTTTTGATTCTCTCTTGCAAAAAAGGATTATCTTTATAAGTTGAATGAAAAACAATTATATCATTTCTTTCCTGAATATCATAATACCAACCAAACTCTGTTGAAGGGTTGTAGTCTATTATTGTCATATAGTTTGTTCTCTGGTTAAGTTGTTTAAAATCATCATCTACTAATTCGTTTGCCTCATTAATAAACAGAAAGTCTCTTTTTCGGCCTCTTACTTTTTGCTCTTGGTCTAATCCAAAAAATCTAAACATATTGCTTCCAATAGAATAAACATGCTCTGTCTTGTTGTGGTTTTTTTCATCATATAAATTATAATTCCTTAAAATCTCAAAAAAATCAAACATTACTGTATCTCTTACACTCGGAAATGCCTTCCTGCAAATATCTATAATCTTATTTTCCCATGTAGTAAAAGATTTTTGTATTAACCAGATTAAAATATTATA
>CAYZJM010000029.1:8117-10520 GCA_964479015.1 Candidatus Woesearchaeota archaeon | reverse complement strand
AGGTTTAAAAGGTTTTATTTTTCAGGTTTTTATTTTAAGTTTTTATTTTAATCTTTAAATTTAATCTTCTTTTATGTCCAATGATTCTCCTTCTGTTAACTCTTCGAGTTTTTTTGGGGTTATTTTAAAAAGAGTGTTAGAGATTCCTGAAGCAGTCCAAAGTTCTTTTCGATTCATTAATTCTTCGTCTATTAGCGTCCTTATTTTATTTTTATGGGTTATTGGAGGGACATTACCTATAGAAAATCCGGTCTTTTCTTTCACAAAACTAGCTTCAGCTTTTTCAACATTTTGATGGATTTTATCTTGAACTTTTTTAATGTCTACTCTGTTCTTCCCGCTTGCTATTACTAAAACAACATCTTTCTTGTATTTACCCTCTGTTTCAAAAACAATTGTTTTTGCTATTTGTTCAATTCCACATCCAACAATTCTTGCAGCTTCAAGAGATGTTTTTGTGGATTTAGAAAATTTTTTTAAATCAAAAGGACAATTTCTTGACTCTAAGAAATTTTTTATTTTTTCAAATTGATCACCCATTTTAATCTAATCTTCAAGAGGTCTTATGATTATACTGCACTCGTTAGAATTTGGTCTGTTGCTAAATTTATCCTTACACTTAACATAAAATGCGGAATCTGTTGTCCAATCAGTATAATGTATTTTTCCTTCAGTTGTTGTTAATCCAATCCCATCAGAAAAAGCATAATCACAATCAAAAGTATCATAAACACATTCTGATTCTTCATTACTTACAATTTTTAAATAACTCTCTTCCTTATATGCTCTTATTACCGTAGGGGCATCTGTATCGCTTTCTAAAGTAAATGAAATTGAGGAACTACCTGCATTTCCCCCTTTGTCCACACATCTCACATCATAATTATGTTCACCTTCAGGTAACCAAAGATTTTGTTTATGAGTGTAAGAGCCTGTTTCTAAAAATTGGATATATGAAGAGAAAGGTTCTGAAGATTCTTTATAATAACACGTTGAGACCCCATTGTCTGCTCCAGAATCCGTTTCTGTTTCAATACCTACTTTTATAGGAGTGGTAGAATCTTTTATTATAGAATTATTAGGGGTTATAGATGTTATCACTAATGGCCTTGTTCCTTCTAGAGAGAAATCATAAGATTCCCTCATAACATTCTCATTTTTATCTTCGCATCTAAAATAAAAATTATTTTCTATTTCACTTTTAATGCCTGTAAGATTAGCAACACACGTGAATACTCCTTGAGAGTTCATATCACTAAATTCATTTCCTTGAGAACAATCCATATTTTCATTCATGCTTCCATAAATTTTATCTTCATAATCCCATTTACACCCTTTAACAGGCTCATTTATGTAAATAGAAACTTCAGCATTTGAAACTCCTGAAGCGAGGGGAGTTCCACTCGGAAGATTAGTTCCATCTATCATCGGAGGAGTTGTATCTTCTCCTTCATCTATGTCAAATTTAAATACAAAAGTGCCTACATTACGGTTCTCATTCCCATCTTCACATCTTATATAAATCTCTTGTTCTGTTCCGTGTTTTAATGTAATATTTTCAGATTCAGCAGAATCAGGGCTTGGAACACTTAGCTCATATGAGTGATTATATTTATATATCCCATTACTCATAAAAAAAGCCATATCTTCAAAAGAATCTTTTCTTACAACATCTATTTTACATCTTGAAGGTTTAGGGTCCCCTTTAGTATTATAAGTGCTTATACCTAATGATAATTGAGTAAAAGGAGGAATTGGATTTCCTTCTTCAGTTTCTATTTTTACCCCTCTATCTTCAGGAAATTTAACATCTAAAGGATTATAAGAATATCCTGAAGGCAAAGCATCTTCCCAAGCTTGCATAACAGGAGGATTTATATCTCCAGAGTCAATTTGGACACAAACGGCATTCCCCGTATTCTCATCATTTAATAATTTGCAACTTTGACCCAAACTTCTACATTGATATTCACTACAAGGTAATCCCCCTTCTCCACAGTTATCGCATCTTTGATCTCCTGAATCGGTTGAAGGTTGCCAAGGATTACACTCAAATGTAACTGATTTATAATCTGTTTTTGCATAAGATAATACAAAATAAATCCCTGCTGCTATTGGACCTACCAACCAATGAGATGAGCTCCACAACGCTCCGGACTCTGCTATCCCTTTACTAACTTGAGAAATAAAAGTCCCTGCTGTAAGAGATCTTTGTAATGCATCAGTCCAATCAGGACCAATTAAACCTTCAAGAGGTTCTTTAAATAGTTCTATACCTCCATAAACTGCTCCTGCCCATGTAACACCTCTTACAAGATATGAAGTAAAAGCTCCCCATGATTTTCCTAACGCTTCTTCAAGAGGTTCTCTAAACCTTGGTTCTCCAAGAAAAGGCTCTGAATC
>CAYZJM010000029.1:0-8017 GCA_964479015.1 Candidatus Woesearchaeota archaeon | reverse complement strand
TTTCTTCAGGTTTTTCAGGTTCTTTTGCATCCTGTTCATTAGTTGAATCTCCTTCTGATTTACCTTTTATTAGATTTAATTTAGGTAAATTAACGGGAAGATTAATAACACTCGAAAGATATTTTGAGAAACCAGTAGAATCTAATTCATAACCTTCCCTAGAAGGGAGGCCACTAACAAAACCAATCTCGCTTCCGAGAATATAAGAAAAACTCACAATCCCTAACATTAAAATAATGATTTGAGATATTGCTAAACCTTTATGAATACCTTTAGATTCAGATTTTTTCTTATCTTTGTTTATATTTTTATTTAACATTTTAATCTTCATCCTCACTGCTAACTATTGTAAAAAGATCATCTCTTTCATAATATCCATCTTTTCCAACATAATTCTCACTTATTCCACAATCCCCCAAAGCCAAACAAGAATTACTAATCTCGTCAGCCCACGTTTCAACAAGATTTCCATCATCATCTAAACAGATTATCTGTCCTTGTTTTTCTGCAGATTTACCTCTACCAAAGAAAAGTTCCATACCTTTACTTGAGGTAACTACTCTTTGACTAGATAAAGCAGGATCTTCATATTTAACAAAACACTGAGTGCTTGCAATTGAACAAATTGAACTTGAATCACTATCTTCTTCCCAAAAATTAAATCCCGGGGTATATTTCGGAACACAAGATGCTTTCTCTCCGGATAAAACAGTATCTCCATACTCTTCATAATCTTCATCTATTTCTTTTTTTACTAATTTTTCTAAATCTGAATCATAAACATAAACAGTATTTTTATCTTCTGTTTTAGCAAGAGTAACCCCCTCTATCCAGGTACAATCTCTTTGAAATTCATTTTCACAATCATCTTTACTTAACTGTTGAACACAATCCTGCCACCTATTCACTTTACATGAAGCATATTTGAAATTACTATCTCCTCCTTCAACACAAACTTCTTGTCTATAACCCGCACAAGGCTCAATAGTAACTTCTCCATCATAACAAACTAATCTATAATCTTTATCTCCAGGGTTGTTTCCTTCTTTATCAAAATCTTTAAATTCACTTCCAGAGATTCCTCCATTTTCTCCTAATTCTCTTACAGAGTTAGAACACCATGTTTCTCCATGATTATATGTTTCTCCTTCCCATGTACAACTCAAATCTCTACAAATATAATCACCATACTCAGCATTTTGAGAAGATTCACTGTCAGGACCACAAGTACTTCCTAGAAGATAATCACAATTTCCATTTTTTTCATTGTTGATATTTCCATTATCATCTCCCTCACTAATTTCAACACCTCTAAACCCCGGAAGATAACTCCAATAATTAACATCATTAATCTTATTTGAATCATAAACATTTGCCTTATTACCACAACTGTCTATAAAATAGACATCATCTTTTCCTTCAACACATGTTGTTTTTTTAGTCATTCCACAATCTGCGCCTAAATCAGGATTTGAGCATAAAAACCCTTCATAAAAATTGACGCTTTCTTTGTCTAGTTCATTACACTCTGATTTAGTAGCCATCTTACAAGTCCTTCCAGCGTCTGTTTCATAAACACAAGCACCTTTTGCATTAGGGGTTGCAGCAGCAACACACGAAACTTCATCCTTTATATCTCCTCTAAACTCAATTTTTAAACCATAGTCTGAAGCAAGTTTTTGACATCTAGCCTGAGTAACAAATGCTGCCTGTTCTCCCATTAAACAACAACCAGTTTGGCAAACAGGGAGATCATCAGAAGACTCATCATACCAAACTCCACTTTCATCTTCTTCACATACAGATTTAGGTGAGTTCCCCATACAAATTCCTTCAGAAGTATCAACGCATGTTCCTAATTTACAATAAGATGTAGATGCACAAGAAGTTGGAGCGTATCGGAAATCTTCATCTACCTCACTTAAAGGAACATTCTGACATTTTGCCCCATCTACTGTTTTTTCAGCACAATAACTCACATCTTGGGAGGAAACTAGATTAAATGTGATAACAGATGCCAAAATGAAAATGAACAAAATCCCAAAGACTAATCCTTTTTTTTCAATCATTTTAATCAGTCATTTCTCCAACTCCGTATCCTGGAGGCCATGCATAACTTCTTGATGCAAATTGAAATTTATTTTCTGTACTTCTTTCAGTGATTCTATAAATTGTAGTTCCATCATCTTGTTTCATTTTTTCAACTTTTAAATCAGGATAGTAATTCATATACATTGTTGTTTCAGCATCTCCATATTCTATTTCCCACTGGATTATACTTGTTGCAATACTAATAAGTTCATAAAGATTATTATTCAGAGATATATCAAATTCATTATATCTTTGAGATTCATCTTTTCTTAGAGTTAATTCAGAATCTAAATTAACTGTTACCCTATTTGGAAGTAATTCTATATTAAAACCATCATTTTGAAGTTCTACAGAATAACCTCTTTTTTCATAGCTATCTTCCATGTCAACTAAACAAGACTCAACATCTTCTTCAATATAATTTTCTAATTCACTTTCAATGTCTCCCTTTAATGATGAAACCTGCATTTTACATGGTTGATAATACTCATTAATATAACACAAATATCTTATTTCATCACCTTCATAAAAAAAAGAAAACTCCGGATTTATACTTCCTCCTTGTTTTGAAGCTAACTCAACACCTTCTAGTATTTTATCTTCAAGACAAGTTTCTAAAAATGCCTGAGGGCTTTTAGGTTCGGGCCGAAATACAGATTGAATTTCAGGAAAAAACATATAGATTAAAATTCCAAGAGCGACTATTAATAAAGCGATTATAACAAAAATAGTTATTTGACCTCTTTTCTTCATCATGCTTTTTAAATGGGTTTATTATTTAAAAAACTTTGTAATTCATTCGAGAGATGAGACTCTTATGGCACATCCTTTCTCATTATTCCCCCAAATATCTTCACATCTTATATTATAATTTTTTTTATCTTCCCAATCAGCTTTATGAATTTTTGAAAAAACAACACTCATTTCCTCAACATCTTCATCTTCAAAATTAAAATTACATGTTGAAGGGTGAAAATAACATTTTGACATTTTATCTGTTTTAATTATTAAATCTCCTCCATTCCTATAAACTCTTGTAATTTCGGGAGGGATATCATCGATTTCTATTTTGAAAATACCATGCTCTTTGGCAATATTTCCGGTTTTATCTTCACAGGTAATTGTAACATTTTCTTCACCCTCAAGTCTGAACAAGCTTGGTTGAACATGTTCTGTCTCCCCAGTACTATAAAAGAAGTCTCCTCCTCCGCCCCTAGAAGGATCAAATTTATATCTGCAAATGGAATCTCCATCATAAGTTCCTCCTTCTGTTTCAACATTAATTCCTATTTCTATAGGGCTATCTCCAGAACGAATTGTTTTAGAATTATATGATTCAATATCTAAATAAATGGTAGATTCCCCTACGTCTTTTGTTTCTTTTCTTGTAACACTTAAAGAAGAAATTTTTAATGGCACCTGAGTTTTGTAAAGTGTGTAGAGAGTATCCTGTTTATTTGTATTTCTATCTTCTTCAGTTAAATCTCCTTCATAATCACAACTATCTTCTTCTTTATTACAAACTTGAGGATGGTCTTTACATTTAATCCATATATTATTTTGGCCTTCATTTAAATTCTTTAATTCTGTGAAACAACCCCATCCCGATTTTACTTTCTCAGAATCGTATGACTCGCAAAGATTAAATTCAGTCATATCTTCAAAATCTTGACCTTTTTCATTATCCCATCTACACTCAGAAGGTTCATTTAATTCAATGATTAAATTTGTTTCATTTTTTCCATAAGGAAGATAGCTTTCATTTTTGGGGGTAAAACTCATTATTATAGGAGGGGTATTGTCAGATTCTAAAATTTTAAATTTGATTGTGTAAGGTTTGGTGTTCCAATTTCCTACTAAATCAGAGCAAGCTATATACATATTTAATTCTCCAATCCTTATTCCATCCATAGTCTCTCCAATAGATTCAACATAATCACTATCAAGATTAGGAAGAGATAAACTTATATTTTTATATTTTGAAAGTTTAGTTCCTTGTAAAAAGTGAGAAGAACTCCAATCTTCAACAACAGAAGGGGTTATTACTTCACTAACCTCATTTTTATCAAAAGTATGGCGACATTTTGAGAATTCAAGCTCTTCATTTTCAGGATTTTTAGTTTTTAAATTGATACTTATAGGGGTATTTATTTCAATAGATTCCTCCGGCCCTTCTGGAGAAGTAATTTCAACCCCTTTTTCTATTCCATCATCTATTGTGGTGCCTTCAATTTCAACCCCTCCCTTTATTTGGTTTATAACATCTACAAATTTAATTTGAGGAGGAGTAGTATCACTAGGATCTAGATGGGTACATTGAGGATTTTCTTCTTCATAAATCCCTGTATTATTAATTCTACATCCAGCTCCTAAAGATTCACATCTATACTCATTACAAGGGAGATAAGGATGATCATTACAAGAAGAGCAGTTATAATTTTCTGCAGGGGGTTCCCAAGGATTACACTCAAATTCAATTGTTCTTTCTCTTGTATCTCCAATTCCAAAAGCCTTAAGGATTCCAGAGATAGCACCAATAAGAGAAACAATTATGGCAAGTGCCCACCCTCCAGGATTCCATGAATTAGCTATTGCTAAACCTGTAAGAATTCCTCCAATAGATCCCCCAGAGATTCCAGAAACAGTTATTGTGGTTCTCACCCATTTTCTAGGATCATCATCTCCCAGATCTATTTCAGCTAATTCTTCACCAATCCATCTTTCAAGATAAGTTCCATCGATTAATTCAGGTAAATCTCCTTTACCAATTTTGCTTTCATTTGCAAATTTGGAATATTGAGTAAAAAGAAAAAGAGAGGGTTTAGCTTCACTATAAAACCCGTAAGAAGTATAATTCCCTTCAATATTAACATAACCCCCACAATCTCCTAAAGAGATGCATAAATCATTCATCTCTTCAGTAAACTCAGATTCTTTACATTCACAATTTACTATACACTTCCATTTTCCAAACTCCCAATCTGCTAGAAGTTTCTTTTGTTCTATATAGGTACATTCTTGAGAAGCCATATTACAAACATCTTTAGCTTCTTCTTGAGCTTCTTCATAATCTGCATCTTCTTCAAATAGAAAATTAGGCGCTAGATCAAAACCCTTTGGGTATTTTGGGACACAAATATCAAATTTGAAATACTCATTATCACTTGGACCTCCCCCAACTCTTACTTCTTGAAGCCTACAATCAGAAGAAGTTTCTAAACATGTTTTATTATTGTGTTCAAAAGTTTTATCATGATCTTTTGGTTCTCCCTTATCATCTCCATCCTCATAATATTTATAGCCCTCTATGTCTTCATTTGCTGCTAAGCATAAATGTCCTTCATTTCCTCTAACAATTGCAGAAGAAATGTTTCTATTGTTTTCTGTTATAATACTCTCACCACAAACCATCCCTCTCCACCTATCGCCCATTTCATATCTCACTCCTCCATTACTACAAGAAGCTATCCAGTGTAAACTTCCTACAACATCTCTACTATCCCCTACATAACTTTCATAAATACACCATTGTTCCCCGTTCATTCTAGTATCTCCTTCTTCGTCTACACAACGTAAATCCTTACAAATATAATCCCCTTTGGTTGCATCTAAATCCTCTTCGTTGTTAGAAACACAAGTACTCTCCTCAGAAATACAGTTCCCACACTCTTTTATTGAGGAGTCAGTATTTAAGTCAATTTTACAAACTTCATTTTTAAAAAAGATTTTTTTCCAATAAGGGTCATCATTAATTTTATCAGAATCATAGATGTTTGCTCGATTATCACAACTGTCTATAAAATATATTTTTCCATCGCTATAACACGTTGTTTTTTCAGTTGGCTCGCAAATTGTGTCTAAATCTGGATGAGTGCATAAAAGCCCTTTATAAAAATCACTATAATCTCTATCTAAATTTTTAACACAATCTTTTTCTGTTGTGATTCTACATTCCCCATAACCCAATAAACAAGCACCCCTTTCTTCGCTCAAAACTCTACAATCCTCTTCAGAAACATCTGTATCAAAATTATCATAGTTATCTTGTCCTTGTTTCTCAGCTAAAATTTTACAAGCTCCTTCAGTTTCATATGTTTTAACCCCCCCGATTTCACAACAACCTGATTGGCAAGTTTCAACACTGGAGATGTCTTTATCTTTCCACTCCCCATCGTTATTTTCACATAACCTTTTAGAACTTATAGAGCAAGTTCCTTCACTATCATCAATACAAGTTCCTAATTTACACTCTCCAGTTTCTTCACAAGGCATTGATTTTGTATTTTCTTCCGAACATAAATCTTCAGGGTCCCCCACTTCTAATAATTGGCATTCTGCTCCTTCGTGCTCTTCTTTCATTTCATAACAACACCATAACTTTTCATCTTCATCACTTTCTGCACTAACAAACCCAATTCCATTTATTAAAAAAAGTGAAAGAAGGGAACTTCCTACGCCAATAAGATTGTCTAATGTTTTATTCCTATTTTTATCTTCAATTATTATTTGACTATTTGAAGAGAGACTCTTACTGATTGAGTAACTATTTGCTGGGGTGAATAAAATAAGTAAAAAAATCTGAGTGAAAAGCATGAATAATGTCCATTTTCCAATATTCTCATTTTTTTTCATTATACAATCCCCCCAGAGGTGACTCCTCCTCTTACAGCAAATCTAAATTCCTCATCAGAATCTCTTTTATTTATAATATATATTTTAGATCCATCTAGTGTATTAAATCTTTCAATTAAAAATTCAGGATAAAGAGTATTATGGCGAATGTAATCAAAACCACCTAGTCCAGAAAAGATTATTTCTTCATTTACCGCTTTTTTAACGATTTCAATTATCTCATGAAGGCTACTCATAAATCTTGTTTTAAACTCTTCATACTCAAAAGTTTCACCAGCTATTGTTGCTGTTAACTCAGCATTAATAATCACTTCAAGATAATCCCTTTTCAAATTAACATCCGTTCTATGGTAGTTACTATCTTCTATAGTATATCCTTCATCTTCCATAGCGTTGATTAGTTCATTAAAACAATTTTTTGAATCTTCTTTGATATACTCTTTAATTTCATCTTCTATATGACTAGATAAAACAGGTTCTTGATTTACACAGGAATAATGATCCATGTTAGTATAACATAAATAAGAGATATCTATAGGCTCATCTTCATCATCAAGTTTATATGAAATATGGAGTGGGTTTTCAATATATCCCCCCTGTTTTGTGATTAATTCAACTCCCTCATTTAATGAATCTTTAAGACAAACTTCTAGAAAGTTTTGTGTGCTTTTTTGTTCGGCTCCTTTTTCCCATGATTCATAATCAGAATCCATTTTTAATAAAAAGAAAAAACCAAAAATGATTCCTAGTACTAACACCCCTACAATTATGAAAATTGTTACTTGCCCTCCTTTATTCATAACTAATAGAGAAAAAGGTTACTTATAAATTTATTTTTAAACAATTTTGAAGAAATCTTTAAGTCTAAACAAATTAATTATTTGGATTAGTCCTTTTAATCGTTTGTTTCTGTCCTTGGAGCTAAAATAAAACTCAATTCCATTCCGTTGGAGCGAACTTCTACTTTTAAAGGGTGATCTTGAGAGAAGTGAACATTTACTTTTTCCGCCATCTTTACGGCCTTCATAAATTTTTGCAGATACTCTAAACTATATCTTGCCTTACACTCTTCTGCCTCTATTTCTGCTTCATCACCAGAAAATTCAGATTTCGTTGAATTTAATCCTTTAGATTCTATTATAAATTTTCCTTCTTTTACAATAAATGAACAAGAATCAGAAACAACAACACAATCTTCAATTGATGCAACTAAATCAATAGAGTTAATCTTTATATTTGCATTAAACTGCCATTCGGGCATCTTTTTATCTTCTTTTTCTATATCAATAAGATT
>CAYZJM010000028.1:0-10525 GCA_964479015.1 Candidatus Woesearchaeota archaeon | reverse complement strand
TTAAGTTCATCTATATTAAAGATACCTCTAACATTTTATCCTCAAATAATAGGTAATTAACTTGTAATTCCTCTAATGAATTAGGTTTTGGAAGACTCTCTGCATTTATTTGTATTCCATCTGAATCCCTTAGTTCAGATTCAGTAAAATAATAATTCTGGTTGCCTCCTCCAGATAACACATTTGAAATAATTTGGGAGGGAACTTCAACTTCATAACAATCTTCTTTTGTAAATCCTAAAAGCCCCCCTACTCCTGACCGAGGTACATCCACACATTGTTCTTTTGTCCCTCCTTCAAATTCAATCTCTGATTCTTCATAAATATAAACTTCTATATCATACTCCCCTTCACTTAAACTAATACTTTTTTGTTCGGGATAAACAACAGTTTCAGAAGAACCTTTTTCTGAGATAAAATTAATTATTGCTTCTTTATCATACACAGAATTGTCCACATTTAATTCTATTTCTTTTTCATAATTTTTATCCATCAAAATATCTATGCTTCCTTCCTCAGTTGTACTTAAAATTTTTCTTGAATCCTCATATCCTGGAGCAGAAGCAGTAATGTACCCATTCACACACTGAGGGAAATTACCCCTTAACTTCCCTGAAGAAGTTTCTCCAATCAAACAACTTTCTCCAAAACATTCATAAGAAATTTTTGCATCTACCTCATTAAAAGAAGTATCATAAACGCTAACATCTACTTCTGTATTTTTATATTGACATAATTCTACCTCAGAAGAAACTGTTGATTCAGCATCTAATGATTCTCTAGGATTATTTGATTCAATCAGCACTGAAACAGGGAACTGGAAGATTTCGTCTCCCTCTTGAATCTGAATTAATACTGGGTATTTCATATTATAAACAAAATGGTAAGGAGCATAACAAAAACCTAAAACTCCTAATCCCTCCTGATTTCCAATAGGCTCTGCAATAAGTAAAGAACTCTCAGAAGGATTAACTTCAAAAGCGTTTGGCCAATCCCTTGAATTAAGGAATCTGACTTCTTCATCCACTGGGAGATTTACTGAAAAATAATCCTCTCCGTTATTTCTCAAAACCATTGTATTCTCTTCTATTGCTTCTTTTAAATCATCAAAAACCCCGCTAGCATTCCAGGTTTCTGGAGAACAAGTAATCTCTACTCCATCTACAGGAGCGTAAGCATGCAAAATATCCAACCCATACTCCTCTAAAAAAAGCGTACTTTGTTCATACTCATAAACTTTTTTAGCAGAATCGTATAAATTCCCTAAATTAGAGTCTACTTCAACATTATGATTTTCTATTGAAAAAGAATCGTTTCCCTTAACAAAACTCATTTCCATGTCAAGATTAACTCTAATGCTATCTCCAACAATCTCTGCATCTATGCTCGGTTCACCTTGTGTAATCTCAAAACCTTCTTCATAATACTCTCCAAATTCACATCTTTCAATATTCTCTTCAATGAATTTAGATAATTGCTCCTCCATTTCATTTTTTGTAGGAACCTGCTCTTTTTGGATATTATTTCCTGAAATGTAATACCAGTAGGGGATAGGATTTCCTGCAAAAACTAATTGTGACGAAAATGGCATGTAAGAAGAACCCTGTTCAAAATCAGGTAATTCGATGTACCCTCCTTGACTTTCCAAAACACTACTTGCAGTCATTATTTCGGATTCCACACAAGAAATAAAATGAGAATATGCTGGTTGGATACTTTCAGGAACATTAACTACCTCAATAGAATCTCTTAAAATAAAAAATAACGCGATAGATGCTACAATAAGTATTGCAATTATCACAAAAATAGTAACTTGTCCTTTTTTCAAAATGTTTGAACCTTTACACGCCTTCAAAATTTCATATAACTTCTTAATCATTCTCTTTTAAATTTCCTTTTTTTACTTCTACTTTTTTCTTAGACTCAGCTCCTTTTTTAACCCCATTTCCTATTTTTTTTCTTATTAAATCCATAATCTCTGTATTAATATCTTTTTTGATACTCTCTTTAAATCTATTCCAAAGTTTCTCATCTTCTACAAGAAGCAAATATTTTTTCATCTTTCCCCTTTAGCCCTCAAAAGAGGAATATGATATTTAAATGTTTCCTCTAACTTAATTAATAACTAACTTAGTAACTAAGTAGAAATAAATAAAAGGTTTAAAAAATATTGAAAGGATAATCAGAGAAATCTAAGTAAATCTAAATCTGTCCAAAGAATTTCAAAAAATAGATTTAAATGAATTTAAATAAGGTTAAAAAACTTATTCCATAGATTTTTTAATTTTAAATCCACTAAACAAAATCAAAACAGCCCCAATTAAATGAATCCATTTATCAAAATTATTAACCTGTGGAATCTCAAAAAATCCAAGGGCGTAGTTTACAAAATATAACGATATCAACAAGAATACAAAAAAAACTAAGTTCCCCTTTTTTCCCATAAAAGAAAGTTATTACAATAATATTTAAATGTTTCTGATATTTGTCATTTTTAACTAAAAATCAAAGAGAATAACAACAAGGTCCCGTGGTCTAGTGGTTATGACACTTCCTTGACGAGTTCAGATTTTTAAATTTAAATTTGTTCTCAAAATGGAAGAGATCGCAGGTTCAATTCCTGCCGGGACCATTAATCAATATAGTTCTCTTTTTTTCTTTTGTTTAATCCTCCTTTAGTTCTCCCCCAATTATCGTCTAAAAGAGAATATTCTAATTTCATTTTTTTATTTCCTAACTCATCATTAATACCTGAAAGAAAACACAATTCTTCAAATAAGGTGAAAGGTAATAATCTTCTCTCAAGATAATAATTCTTTAAAGTTTGATAATTTACATTTATCCCCCTTTCAATTAATTCGGCTAAAGAAGGGGCACCTATTCTTTGTAAAACAATACCTATAAATTCTCTTTGTTTTCCTTTCTTGAACTTAACTCTCATTTTAATATTGGTTTTATTTTTATTAAACCTCCTTTCTTTTATTATATAATTTTCTTGGTTTTAAGGGAAAGTTTGATAATGAAACCATTTAGTTGTGTTTAGTGGATTCGATTTTCTTCTTGGTTTTAAGGGAAAGTTTGATAATGAAACCATTTAGTTGTGTTTAGTGGATTCGATTTTCTTCTTGGTTTTAAGGGAAAGTTTGATAAAGAAAACCGTCAGGTTGTCTTTATGGTGCGACACCACAATATAAAAACTTTTTTAAACCAAACAAATCTGCAAATATTATGAAATTTCCAAAAAAAACAAAAAGGTACTGCCCTTATTGCAAAAAGAAAACAGAACAAAAAATTAAGCTAGTTGGAACAGGTTCTAAAAGAGGAACTTTAACAAGAGGGAGCATCCAAAGAGCAAAATCTAGGGGCCTTGGAAAAGGAATCGGAAACAAAGGGAAATGGGGCTCTAGACCTGCAATCTCAAAATTTAAAAGAAAAATCAAAACAAGTAAAAAAACAAATATAATGTACACTTGTGCAGAATGCGGAAAGTCTAAATACCAAAATAAAGGTAAAAGAACACATAAAATCTTACAAGAATAATTTATAAAATAAAATGGCAAAAGCAAAAAAAAGAAAGAAATTTTTTGAAGTAGAAATCCCTTTAATAAATAAGACTACACAACTTTATGCATATGAACCAGAAGACCTAGATGGAAGAATAATCAAATATGACCTAACAAGGATGTTGAAAGGGAAGAATATGATTTTACATCTAAATGTAAACTCCAGCGAAAAGGAATTGAAAGTTACCCCAAGAAAAATAGAATTAGTCCCATCATTCATAGGAAGAATTGTAAGAAGAGGAACTAGTTATGTAGAAGATTCGTTCACAACACAGTGTAAAGATAAAAAAATAATAATAAAACCATTTTTAGTTGCAAGAAGAAAGATTCATCGATCTGTAAAAAGGGCGCTTAAAAATAAAGCAAAAGAGATTATAATAAATCAATTAAAAGAAAAGACCTCCGAAGAATTATTTGAAGAAGTATTAAAAAATAGATTTCAGAGACAACTAGGATTAGAGCTTAAAAAAGTTTACCCTCTTTCAGCTTGTGAAATAAGAATTCTTGAAGTTAAACCAGACAAAAAAGAGTAAAAACAAAAAGACATCAAAAAGGATATAAGAGATAACCAAAAATAAGAAATCTTTTAAATCAAATACTACTTAAATTAAACATTAAGCCTGTGTAGCTCAGCTGGTTTAGAGCGACTGCCTTGTAAACTTACCAATAAAGTTAAACCAAGAGAGCAGTAGGTCGGGGGTTCGAATCCCTCCGCAGGCTTCTTTTAGAGAGTCTAATAAGACTTATTCAAAAATTTTAATTAAAATGATGCCTCAAGATTTTATTATTGCGATAACAAATATCCTTCTTAGTTATGCCCTTTTTCCACAAATACTCCACAACTTTAAGGAAAAGAAAAATGAAATTACTTTTCAAACCTCAATTATTTCAACATTTGCACTTTATATACCTGCATTTACAGTATACTCTTTAGATTTAATAATCTCATCAATAACCACATTTGCTGCTGCAACTCTTTGGTTGATTATTCTCATCCAAAAATTTATCTATAAATAAAAATAGTAAGATTAATCTCAAAAAAGATTTTGTAGAATTATAAGATTCTCTTATTTGATTATTTCAATTTTACGGCAGTCCCATAAGCTAACATCTCACTTGCTCCAGCCATCACCATTGAAGTCATAAATCTCACTCCAACAATAGCATCTGCATTTATCTCAATTGCTTTATTTACCATTCTGTTATATGCTTCATCTCTTGATTGCTTAATCATCTCAGTATATGATTTAACTTCTCCCCCAACAAGATTTTTTAAGCCTGCACCGATATCAATTCCAAAATTCCTTGCCCTTACAGTATTCCCCCTAACAATTCCCAAAATTTTTGCGACCTTTTTTCCTGGAACTTCTGTAGATGTTGTAACAATTACTTCACTCATTTTTTCTTCCTTTTTGATTTATTTAATTTAGATTTTACTTTATTTTTCAATTTGTCTCTTTTAACCTTTATCTGTTCAATCTCATCTTCTGCTCTATTAAAAAAGATTATAACCCCGAATGAAACAAAAAACAGTCCTAATAAAACAGAAAGCTCTTCAATTGTAAAAGACAAGATTATTAAAAAAATCCCAAAAAGGGTGACAAATATCCCTGAGATTGTTCTTGATTTAGACATATTATGCTAAAACAAGGGGGATTAATAAACTTATTCCTCCTCCGCTTTTTCTGCAACCCCATCACTGATCAAGATATCTGCAATTTTATTAGGGAGATTTGCAATTTGTCCTTTAGTAAACTTCCCCATTTTATTCCCCTCAGGAGTCATAAACTCTTCTACATCCGATTTAAAAACAATTAGTTTATTCTTTTGTTTTTCTTCTTCTTTCTCTCCATTTAATAATTCAGTTATCTTTTTATCATTAGAATCTATCTCTTTCATTAAATTTTCAAAAAGATTTTTCTCAAAATCAAGCATATTATCAAAATCTCTCTTAGAAATTCCGGTCTCGGAAGCAATCAGAATTAAATCAAGAATTTTCTTTCTTCTTCTTCTCATCAATTGATTAAAAAGAGTAATTGCATTTTCTAACTGTTTTTTTGTCTTTAAAACTACCTCGGAAAAAGAGTCATCTGATTTATTTGCTATCCCTCTTTTTTCTCTTAAATAGTTAGAAACTTCTGAAACAAAATTCTTCGGTAATCCTTGCAATTGTTCAGAATACTGCTCTTTTCTGGAAGCCTCATAAATATCATTATATGAAATCATACTTTTAATGAACAATTAAGATTTTTAAGAATTTGTATTATTTGAACTCCTTTTATACATAAATACGTGCAAATATGAAAAAATGACTCTCAATAACAAAAAAGGGCTATTTTGTAAAACCGACTTTTTTCAACATTTCTCCACCTTTCATCCCCCCAAGTTTTCCTTTACGAGCTTCTTTTTCAAAAAGCTTCTTCCCTTTGATTTCTGGATGATCGCTTGATTTTATAATATTAAAAAACCTCTGGTTTGATTTAGCTACTTTTTCATCTTTTTTTTCAGGAGCCTTCTTTGCATATTTTGGGATAGATTGATTATAAAACAGAACTGGGACAGGATCTGCAGAATGACTTTTTAGATTACAAGGAGTAGAATGATCTGCAGTTACAACTATATCAATTTTTTTAGGGGGGGCAAATTCTCTTAAAAATTTAAAGAGAGTTTTATCAATCTGCTCTAACATCTTCTTCTTTTCCAATGGTTTATTATCATGTCCTGGAAGATCACTTTCTTTAAGATGGAGATAAGCATAATCAAACTTTTTATGATGTTTTTTTATTACCTTCACCATGTAATTACAAGCTTTCCCTAAACCCTGATAAAGGTTTTCATAAACATCAAGTCTTTTCAACTTAGGATACTCAAAAGTAAATGTGCTCATCCCGCTTAACATTGAAAAACCAATTTCTAAAGGCATATATGAAACAGAAAGCCAGTTTTGATACTTTTTTAATTTAGGGGTTTCTGCTCCAGCCCCTCTTATTAACAAATAATTCGCAGGACATAACCCCTTCCTCTTTCTTTCTTCATTTACTGGATGTTTATCCAAAATTTCAAAAGCTTTTTCTAAAAACTCATTAACTATATTTGCAGTATATTGAGAATTTTCTTCATCATCAAGAGGTTTAACATGAGAGATTTTATCTTTACTTAAACTCTTACCTTGAGAATAAACAACATCATTTTCAGTTATATTATCTGAAAAACCCCCTTTAAAAACTAAAACCGCTCTATGTTGAATAGTAGGTTTAAAATCAAACTCGCAAGGTAACTTAATCTTTTTCAACGCCTTAGAAAGTGCTCCTGCTTCAGCATTAGTAAGTGTTCTTCCTGCTCTCCTATCAATTATATTTCCTTTTTCAATAGAATCGATTGTAGCAAAATTTACCCTAAATGCTAAATCCCCCCTAGTTAGTTTTAATCCTGCTCCTGTAGCTTCTAGCTGACCTCTTGAACTCTCATATAACTCATTCCCAAAAATAGAAACAATTGCTTCATCAGATTCTGGAATAAATCCTGGTCTAACAGAATACATATACCCCATTTCTCCTCTTGTAGCCAAAAAATCCAAATTAGGCATTTCTGCGACTTCTAAAGGAGTCTTTCCTCCAAGTTGTTTATTTGGTAAATCTGCAACCCCATCAATAATAACCAAAATTCCTTTCATTTTATAATAAATTTAAGAGTTTAGTGTTTATAAAAATTTATATTCCAAATTAAGAAACAATTATAAATAATATCTAATTTAAGTAAAAATGTTTAACTCGTTCAAAAATAAAATCAAAAGTTGGACTCAGAAGATTTCTAAAGGAGATGAAAAAGACAAAGAAATTAAAGAGATTTCTAAAGAAAAGATTGAAAATAAAGGCAACAAGGGAAAAGAAGAAATCTCTAAAGATAGAGCTAAAAAGAAGGCAAATAAAAAAGCAAATAAAAAGATAGATAAAAAAAATGAAGAAAGTGAAAAAGATGTAGAAAAAGAAAGAGAAATAAAAAAGGAAGTAAAAGGAGAAAAAGGATTTTTTAAAACAATTACTAAAAAAAAGATAAAAATTTCAGAAAAAGAATTTGAAGTTTACAAAGAAGAATTAGAAATGCTTCTTCTTGAAAATAATGTTGCATTTGAGATTTCAGAAAAGATAATAGAAAAATTAAGAGAAAAGATAATAGGAAAAGAATTCCTAAAAAGAGAGGCTGAATCTGAAATCAATGACTTCTTAAAAGAAATAATCAAAGAAATTCTTGTTAATCCTTTTGATATTGTAAAGAGAATAAAGAATAAAAAAGAGAACAATCCTAAAGAACCTTATGTAATTATGTTCTGTGGGATTAATGGAAGTGGAAAGACAACAAGCGTTGCTAAAATATCAGAAATGTTAAAAAATGAAAACATCTCTTCAGTAATGGTTGCAGGAGATACATTTCGTGCAGCATCAATTGAACAATTAAAAAAACATGGTGAAAGATTAAGTGTAAAAGTAATCTCACATGATTATGGGACAGACCCTGCTTCAGTAGGATTTGACGCCAAAAAATATGCTGAGAAACACAAAATAGATTGTGTTCTAATTGATACTGCAGGAAGAATGCATACCGATAAAAATCTTTTAAAAGAGCTAGAAAAGATATCAAGAGTTTGCAATCCAGATTTAAAGATTTTTGTAGGAGAAAGTATAACAGGAAATGATGCAGTAGAACAAGCAAAAACATTTAACTGGCATCTTGGAATAGATGGATCGATTTTAACAAAAGCAGATATAGACGAAAAAGGTGGAACAGCACTTTCTATAGGGTTTATGACTCAAAAACCGATACTCTTCTTAGGAACAGGTCAAGAATATGATAAAATAGAACCCTTCAATAAAAAAAGCTTTATAGAAAAATTGGGTCTTTAATTCTATTTCTAAACTTGTCCTTAGAGTTTTCTTTTCACTTAAGAACCCAAAATTTAATAACCCTCATTTTACTCTTTAATTTATGTTAGAAAAGCTTGGAGAAACGATAAAGAAAGCAACAGATAGGATAACCAATGCCATCTTTTTAGATAAAACTCTTGTAGATTCTATTATAAGAGATCTTCAAAGGGCATTAATAGAAGCAGATGTAAATATCATTCTTGTAAAGGAATTAAGTGATAAAGTAAAAAAAGCTGCATTTGATGAAAGAATAAAAGATATTGAAAAAAAAGAACATATAATAAAATTATTACATGACGAATTAGTCAAACTTCTTGGGGAGTACACTCCATTAAAATTAAACTCAGATGGAAAACAAAACAGAATCATGCTCTTAGGATTATATGGGGCCGGAAAAACAACAACCATAGCAAAATTAGGAAACTATTATTCAAAACGAGGATATAGTGTCGCAATCGTAGGTTTAGATGTTCATAGACCTGGAGCATCTGAACAATTAGAACAATTATCTAAAAAAAACAACCTAAATTACTTTATAGATTTAGATGAAAAAGACCCTTCTAATTTATGGAAAAAAGCTTACAAAAAAGGGAAATTAAAAAATTATGATTTAATTTTAATAGATACTGCTGGGAGACATAACTTAGATAAAGACCTTAAAAAAGAAATTGAAACAATCAACAAAGAAGTTAACCCTACAGAATCTATATTAGTAATTCCTGCAGATATTGGGCAAGCAGCAAAATCACAAGCAGAACAGTTTATAGATGCTGTAAATATATCTGGAATGATAATAACAAGAATGGACTCTACTGCAAAAGCTGGAGGTGCTTTAACAACCTGTGCACAGATTTCTGATAAAAACAAAGGAATCTATTTTATTACAAATGGAGAAAAAATAAATGATATTGAAGAATTCAACCCCGAACCTTTTTTATCGAGACTTTTAGGTATGGGGGATTTATCAACATTAATTGAAAAAATTCGCTCTGTAACAGATGAGAAAAAACAAGAAAAAATACAAAAAAATTTAGAAAAAGGGAAGCTTTCTCTTAATGATGTGGTTGAACAAGTAAAATCAATGAATTCTCTTGGAGGTTTTGATAAAATAAAAGGTATGATTCCTGGAATGAGTGATATAAAAGATAAAATCCCTGAAGAAGCTATGGAAAATCAACAACAAAAAGTTTCAAGATGGGAACATATCATCAGATCAATGACCTCTGAAGAAAAAGAAAATCCGGAATTATTAAGTGATAAGAAAACCGGAACTTCGAGAATAAACCGGATTGCGAAAGGTTCTGGGGTGAATAATAGCGAGATTCGCTCATTGTTAAAACAGTATGATCTTTTGAATGATATGCTAAATTCAGGGATGGCTTCGGGAGACCTATCAAAAGGATTTTCTCAAAAACAACTACAGAAGATGATGAAAAAATTTGGAAAAAAAGGATTCAAACTTTAAAAAATTAGAAAAAAACATTAAAATAAATCTAAAAAGAATAAATATCTAAATGAACTCTAAAAAAATACTGTCTCAAGGAGCAGAAGCAATTCTAACAAAAGAAAAAGACAAAATTATAAAAGAAAGAATTCCAAAATCTTACAGAATTCCTCAAATTGATGAAAAAATAAGAAAGCTTAGAACAAGAAGCGAAGCAAAATTAATAAAAAAAGCGTCTACAATTATTTCTGTTCCCAAAATTATAAATACTGAAGAAAAAACAAAAAAAATTTTCTTAGAATTCATAGAAGGAAAAATTCTTTCAGGATATCTAAACAATTTGAGTTTGGATAAACAAAAAGAGATTGCTAAAGAGATAGGAAGAAATATGGGTAAACTTCATAATGAAGATATAATCCACGGTGATTTAACAACATCTAATATGATACTTAAAGAAAACCCTGATAAAAATGAAAAAGGAGTTGAAAAACAGAATAAAAAAACTAAAAAACCAAATATTTATTTTATTGATTTTGGATTAGGTTTTATAAGTAAAAAAATTGAAGACAAAGCAGTTGATCTTCATCTGTTGAAAC
>CAYZJM010000027.1:0-11069 GCA_964479015.1 Candidatus Woesearchaeota archaeon | reverse complement strand
GCATGAGATATTCTTTGTTTCTTAATTCTACTGTAACAGAAGCATAAAACTACAAAGCATGGCCACCGGGTGTTGTGGTTGGCGATCCAAACATAACTCCAATTTTATCACGAATCTGATTAACTGCAATAAGAGAGCACTTTTTTACTGCCATAATAGAATTTAATTTTCTCAAACCTTTACTAATCAATCTTGCTTGAAGACCCATTTGTTGTTGATCCATATCTGCATTAATTTCTGCAATTGGTGTCATTGCTGCAATAGAATCAATAACAATTAAGTCTACTTCTCCTGATTCTGCAAATTGTATAGCAATATCAAAAGCTTGTTCTCCATTATCAGGTTGAACCAATATAGCCTGAGACATTTGAAATCCCTGAACTTTTGCATATTCTAAATCTATGGAATGCTCAGCATCTATATAAAGAACAACTCCTCTTCTAGTTTGTTTTATTCCTTCTGAATCAATATACTCAAAATTTTCTTTTTGAAACTGACCAGCAATATATTCAGCAAAAGAGGTCTTCCCCCCTGATTCCGGCCCATAAATTTCTGCGATCCTTCCTTTTGGAAATCCTCCATTCCCTAATGCATTTCCAATTTTAGGAGAATCAATAGGAATTCTTGGAACTCCAGGAACAGTTTCATTTTTTCTAAGATCCATAACTGTTCCTTTTCCAAATTGTTTCTGAACTTCTTTAATAAGTTTGTCTAATTTCTCCATTCTCTTTCCTTTTTAATTTTATTTTCTAAGAGAGGATATTTTTTATCTCTTATAAAAGCTTTCCAATACATTTTAACCATTTCCTGTGATATTCTATCTCCAAAAATAGGATCTCTTCCCTGATCTAACATTGAATGAGAAAATCTATTCAAGGGAATGATATTATCCTCATCATATTTTAAATAAGGATAACCACTTCTAGGAAACACATGAGCTGGATCTATTATCTTTAAAAGAGGACCTGCATTTCTTTTTAGTTCATTCAATAAATCTTTTTGATTTGTTTTTATAAGAAAGTCTACAAGAAGACATCTTTTTAAATTTAATTTTGATTTCACTTCTTCCCATTTTTCATCTTGTTTATATTCCATATCTTTATTATACTGCTTTTCTAACTTTTCTTTCAGTTTTTCTTCCTCTCTTAGTATTCTTCTTTGATATTGAGAGTATTTTCTCTCTAATTGTTTTTTATTTAGTTTATGTTTCCTAGAATTGTATCTTTCATCTGGTAATGTTAAATTATGAGTCTCATAATAATCTTCAAATTCTTCAAATGCAAGCATTTTTAATCATCCTTTTTATTTTTCATATTTTCCATAATCTTCATTAGAGTATCAATAGCTTGTAGATCTTCAGAAGACATATCTTTATAGATATCATCAAACATATCATCTCTTTTTTCTTCTTTTGAAATATTTTCAGCTAAAATTGAAGGAGCTCCAGGAGTTGGTTTGAATAGACTTAAAATAGAATCTGCAGAACCACTTGATTGAGAAGCAATCAATTTATAAAGTTGCATTCTCTGTTGAAAAGTTAAGGGCTCATCTTCATTATCTAAATCATTTAAAAAAGAATCTGCAATTTTTTCTCTTAATTCTTCTTGTTTTGAAATATCATTCAATCTACTTGAGAAAAACTCAAGTAAATTTAATTTCAATCTCATAAAAGGATCTTCATTGGTAATTGAAGATACCTTCTTTTGGGTATTGTGATCATCTTCTAATTTAGAAATAAAATCTTCTCCAGTTTTTAAAATATCATTATTATCTTCACTCATTTTCTTTTAGCACCTCTTTTAAATTATCATACATAAATGTATTGAATTTTTTTAGTTTGTTAGAGTATGAAATTGGAGAGAACTCAAAAGGAATTATTTCCTTTATTTCTGGCCACTCATATCCCATTATTTCTTTATAATAAAATAGCACAGCAACAATCATAGATTCTTTTATATCTTCTTTAGAAGGAAATGTAACTGTTCTTTTTTCAAAAAGTGAAACAACAGAAATAAAATTATCCATCCCTAAAAGATTAAATAAATCTACAATATCTCTAGAAGAGTTATTCATATCCAATATAAGAGAAAACGCTTGTATCAATTTATGTGTTTCAGTATCATCTTTTTTATCAAAAAGATCATTTATCTGAGCTTCAAAGACTTCTTTTGGTTTATCAAATAATTTTTTACTTTTCATTCTACTCCCTCATATTTTCAATTAAATAGTTTCTTACAATCAACTTTGTTTTTTCTATATTGCTTCTAATTGTATTACCAAAATAAGAATAAAATTCAGAAAGATTATTCTTTTTTGTATTCTTAAAAAAATTCTTCAATCCAATAAGAAATAATACTTTTTCTCTTGGCTCTTCATTTTCATTTAGTCTTTTATAAATCATTCTAATAATATCTTCAATTTCATTGATCAAATATTTTGCAGTTATTTTATTAAAATCATTAAAAAGATCTTTATTTTCATCTTCTTTTAATGTTGGATCTGTAATAAAATAATTAGGATTTTCTGTTATAGACATAGATTCGTCATCAGATCCTTTAAAATCCAATGATTGAACTCTGTCTTCATTTCTTACTTTCTTATTAAAAAGAACTCCCTTAGCAATTTGTTTCATCAAACCACCAAAAGAATTCTCTATTTTAAAGTTTGGATCAGTTAAATACTTTTCTAAAAGAATTGTAGCAATAGATTCTGCTTTATCATTCAACTTATCTTGAGAATATATAACTCTATTTTTTATAAATCCCAAAATAATATTAGAAGAATAGTCTAAAATCTTTTGATACATCTTTCCTAAATCTTCTTCTTTTTTTCCATTAGAAAAATATTTATTTTGCAAAATAAAAAGATCTCTTTCATCTTTTGGTTTATCCCAATATTTATCTCCACAATAGGGACAAACATCTGGTTTAGTTCCTCTTTTATAAGTAACTTCTTTAGAACAACAAGAAGTTATTTTTTTAAATTTCTTTTTATTTGACATTTTATCTCTTTATAATAAAAGGGGGAGAATTAAATCCTCCCCCAAAGGAGCTTATGAAATTTGATGAACAGACCAGCTATTCAAAAAGTTCACCATTTAATGGATCAATATGAAAAGATTCTGGTGCTAAAAATCCCGAATTCTGATTCTCAAGAATTTCTATACCTTTTTTGTATTTAAAAGATCCATCCTCATTAATTCCAACAACCTGTTGCTTTTCTTCATCAGTCATCCATTTTACACCAACATACTTTGTACCATTATAAGAACCATCTGTCAACTTATCCCAGGGGATTTCTTCTGATTCTTCTGGTTTAGAAGCATTAGATCTTACTCTTACAGAAGGTTTATCCTCAGGTTCATTTGATTCATTTGATTTATCTTTAGAAAATTCTCTAATATTACTTTCTTCAGGTTCTTTTTCCTTTTCTTCTTTCTTTGGAGCTTCTTCTTTTGGTTTGTTCTTTTCCCATTCAGCTTGTTCTTCTTCTACCAGCTTATCAAGTTCTTCATAAAAATTTGTAGAAAAATCAACATCAACTTTCTTAATAAAATTTCCCAACTTAGATTTAATCTTTGTGTAAGAAGTTACTCCAAACATCAAATCAAGATCATACTTTTTATAATTCCTTTCTTCTTCAGTAAGAGGTCTATCAACCACAAAAGAAAATTCTTCTTCTGTAAGCTTTCTTTTATCTTCAATTCCATGAAGAGCTGTATACCATGGAGATTCAGTTTTCTTTCGAATTACAACATCATAATCTTCCCAATTACCATAGTATTCTGCTACATCATCCCATATAGCATTATAAGTTGTGATAGGAACACCAGGTTCATACCAAACTGAAGATGCCCCATCTCTTTGAGAAGCTTTCTTAGAAAGAATTTTTGTATGCTTATTCTTTTCATGAAATTCTGAATCATGACGATCAATTACATTCATCAGTACAAATTGTGTAGGTCTCCATCCAGATTCAAACTTATTCTCTCTATTATTCTTAGCAACTCTGTAAAAGCATTCTGGATGAGTTTTTTCATTTAAAAAGTTTTTTCTAAATGACTCTCCTGAACCTTCTACACTATATCTCATTACAAGATTATAAACTTTCCAAAGAATCCAATTTGGCTTTTCTTCTTTAAATGGCCAAACGCAACGAAACTTCTTATCATCATCTCCTACAATAAATGATATAAGAGATAATCTAGGATCAGATGGTAGTTGTCTTACTGCCATTGGATTGCCAACCAACCGAACTACTTTCCCTCCTGCTGTAGTAAGAGCAGTATAGTGTGTATCTTCTCTTTGATACCCTGTAAAATTCCTCCTCTTTTTTTCTTTCTTTTTTTCTTCTTCTCGTCTTTTCTTTGCTTTTTCAAAAAGCTCTTCTTTAGACATTGCCATAAATTTGTTCTCCTTGAGTGCTATTGTTTTTGATAGTTTCTATCTTTGTTTTTTGCACTCTTCTTACTTATATTATACCTTATTTTGGTATTTTCTTTAAATAATTTCCTTCTAAATATAGAAAACTTTTCATTATAGAACTAAACCCAAAACAAACATTAAACATATTATTTATGTTAGATGATAAAACTATATTCCATCTCTTTTTGAGAGATGAATAACTATTTTGAATATAAGATATTAATGTATTAAATAAATCTTTAATTTTATCTAGAGATAAATTCAATCTATAATGCTTTGCAAATTTTATTCCTTTATAAGACCATGTATATCCTTTTATTGCTATCTCTTCTATAATATTAAATTCTCTAAGAAAGGATAATATTTTTTGAATATCTGTTTTTAGTCTAAGATGTGTAGAAACTTTTTTGTGAATTGATTTTGGAAAAAGAACTCCTGATTCAAGATCTTTGTAGTTTTTATCTTCATAATCTAAGTCACAATTTATCATTTTACTTTCCATAAAATGAAGAACTGACAATGTATCTGATATGAAATAAGATTTCCATTTTCCTTGTTGTCTTTTAGATTGATATTTTAAATTGTATGCCTGTTTGATATATTTTGTCAGTAGCTTTGTTCTTAAATTATTTTTTGGAAAAATATGTTTTCTTTCAGAATCTATTATGGTATATTCTGTTCCTTCTTTTGTTATTCTTTTGAAATTTGTCTTGTCTATAGGATCTACAACTCTTTTAGCAAAGTAATAATATCCTTTTAAATTTCTTTCTTTTATTTCTTCATTCCAATTGCTCATATCTTTGGAACTACCATTATTATAATAATGTACATATTGATAGAATTCTTCAAAAGATTTTTCATGTCTTGCACACCATAGAGCAATCTTTTTTGTTTTTTCGTGTCTTGTTCCATCTCCATAATAAAAGTCTTGTAGATGAAGAGCATCTGAAGTTGTTTCTATTCTTCTTTCTAAGACGTTTCCACCTTGAATTGGACCAAGGATTGTTTCTATTCTATATGATGAAATTGGTTTGCTATTTTTGATATTCTCTACAATGGATAATATTGGTTGTAGATTTACTTTTAATAGATTATCTGGATTTAGAAAACCATAAATTGGTCTAGATTTTGAGAATGGAAGTTTGTATAAATTACTTTGTTCTTCTTCTCTTGTTCGTATTTTTACTTTAAAATTAAAGTTATGTTCTATATATCGTTCTAATGATTTTTTAACAGTATCAGAAAGGTAATCTCTCATTTTAAAATAAAGACATCCATCATAAGAATTTACAATAGATCTTTCTGCATATACAGGTTCTCCACCTATTATTCCTGATACAATTTGAAACATTTCTCCTAAAGTAAGATAATTCTTAAAATTCTTGTCCTCATAAGGTAAAAATTCTATTTTTAAAAGTTTTGAATGCTGAAATCCTTTTGCATCAATTTCTTTTGTATGAGAAAGATGTTGTACAATATATCCATAATTTAATTTTTTTAATTCAGTAAATTGTTTCATTTCTCCATTATACACAGAAATTTTTCTTTTCATTATTCGTTCACTATTAAAATCTAATCCAAAATTAGAAACAAATAAATCTTTTAATTCTGCTTTAGATAATAAATTTACTTGTTCAATAGTCTTAGAATGATTTTTTACAATAAGATCTGCAAGATTATCTTTTTCATACACAATAAACTGTAGCTTATCTTCTTTTACATTTTTAAAAATATCTCTATGTTCTTTTATTTCTTTTAATTTGTTTCCAAGAGGAGTATTACCTTTTCTTGTTTGTAAAATAACTTTTTCATTTAACTTTACCATTGAAAGAAAATCTTGATTATAGAATTTTCTTCCTTTATTTAGAAAAGGCATTCTAGAGTGATCTGACATTATAATTTTTTCTATTGGACCATCAAGATAAGGAGCATTTGTTTCCCATAATTCTTGTATTGGTCTACTATCAAAGAGTTCTTCCATTACTTATATTATACTCTAAAATCAAATTTTTTTATAATATTTTTCAATATTTTTTTCCAAAAGATTATCATTGGGAACAGACTCCTCTTGATTTTTTGATTTTATTTTACTTTCTATGTTTTCATTTATATTTTTTTTAATACGATTAGAATAATAGTCAAAATCATCTGAATTTTTAGTGAGCTCTATTATTCTTTTTTCTTTTGTTACAATAATAAATGCTCTAAATCTGCTTATAAGATCTAAAAGATATCTAAACTGATTCTTATTTATGAATTGTTTTAAATAAGTAAATATATCATACTTTTTAATTGAATGTTTTGATCCCCCATTGATTGAATAACTGTAATTAAACTGGTTTTTTGGTATAACTGTAATAATATCTATAGAAATGTCATTTTTATTCATAAAAAGTTCCTAAAAAAAGGTATACTATAATAGTAGTAGAATTATAAAAAATATTAATGGAGAGTGTAATTGTATGAAAATTGACACAAAAAATTTAAAGTCGTTTAAGAAAACATTTGATGTTCTTAAGAACTCTAACAGTCCGTATTACGAATATGTTTATTTTGATTTTTCAGAACAAAAAATTATTTTTAGAAATGAAAACTGTATTGTTAGAATTCCTCTTATCATAGAAGAAATGGAAGAGGATGAAAATCCTGAAAATTTTCTTGTTGAAGGTTCTAAGTTTTTCTTTATCGCATATAGATATGATCAACTTACTTTAAAGGATAAAGTTTTCTATAGTAATGATGGGGGAAAATTTAAAATTCCAGTTATGGAAGAAGAAATGGCTTATCCTTCCTTAGAAAAAGAAACTCCCTCGGATAGTGGATATTTTGTTATAGATGATCAAACTCATGATTTTCTTAAAACATCATTAGATTATCTTGAAAAAGATTCAATGTCACCTTATTCAGCATTATTTTTTGAAAAAGGAAAAATGATGGCATTATCTCCTACCAGATTTTTTAGTGTAGATCTGCCAGAAGAAAATAAAAATCTTTCTTTTTATCTTCCTGTATTTGTTGTTAGATTATTGGTATCTCTTGGTGTTACAGGAAAAATAGGATTTAAAAGAAAAGATAAAAACAATAATTTTATCTCAGAACTCTTGACAGAAAGTTTTTCTATTTATTTCACTTCACAATCTTATGAACTCCCTGTTGATCCTTTTTCAGAAGAATTTGAAAATAGTTTTATGCATGATAATTCCGTAGAACTTCCATTAGAAGAGTTTTCCAGTTCTGTAAACTTTCTTTTCGAATTTTTTAAAGATACTAAATCAGCTCATTGTAGAATTAAATTTCTTTCAGAGGAAAAAAAGGTTGAATTTTATCTTCCAATGGAAGGAGAGACTTCTTATTCTTGTTCAGTGAATTCTTTTTCAGATAGTAATTATTTTAGTAATAAGGAGATGTGGGTATCACTTCATAGTTTGAAGTCCGTAACACAATCCTTCATTAAAAATGTAGAAGATAAAGAATTTATTATAATGAGATATGAAGATGAAGCACCTGCTGTACTTTTTACTCAAGAAAAAGGTTTCTTTATTGTACAAACATTGCTGGAGGATCCAACAGCATAAAAATTTTATACTAGGAGAAAAATAATATAATATGGAAAATATGGAAGTAAAATCTTTTGAGAATCAGAATAAAGAGATTAGTGACTATATCAAACTTTTTAGAAAGAAGTTTGTAAGTTTTCGTTCTAGATCTCCTGTCTTTTTTAATTTTCAAGTAGATCTTTTTAATGTATATATACAAAAAGAGGATTCTTTAGAACGATATGAATTTCCTATAGATTATCAAAAAGATGTAACAAAATTTATTCACGAGATACATATGTTTCTAAGAGAAAATATCTATCCAAGATTAGTAAAAACAATAAAGAGTTTTGTTGATCCTCCAATTGAAGAGATTAATTCTCTTGTAAATCAAGGATGGTCTTTTGATAATGCTTTTAAGAAATTATCTGTTAACAAAACAAAAGAAAAGTTTATAATAGATAAAATAGATAAAAACAAAAATAGAATTGTCCTTATTCAAGATGGACAAGAAGATAATCCTCGGTTGTATAAAATGGATTATCCTGTGGTTGTCTTTATTCTAAAAATTACAAAAGAAAAACTAAATTCAGAAGAAGCTTATGAGGAATTTAGAGAACATTCTGAATATATAGAAAAGAAGGAGTAATTTTTTGAGATATAAAAATATATGTATTGACCTTTCCAATTTGTACCATAGAGCTTATCATGTTGGTAAGAATATGACTACAGATATAAAAGGAATTGAAACAGTGACAGGTGGAATTGTAGTCTCTTTAAAGATGATACAGTCATTAGAAAGAGATTATCTGGAAAATGATGGCAAAATTTATTTTCTATTTGATAATTGTCATAGTGGAATAAATAAAAGAAAAGAAATTGACCCTGATTATAAATCTAATAGAGATAAGAAGGAAGAATCCTTTTATAAGACATTAGATTTATTTCAGATGATATTGATGAACTATAAAGACAATTTCTTCGTAGTAAAAAAAGAAGGGTATGAAGCTGATGATCTTGTTGATCCTTTAGTAAATGTTAACTCAGAGACATATTTATTAGTTTCAAATGATCTTGATTGGTTTAGAAGTATATCTGAAAGAGTGCATGTAGCAAAATATGAAAAAGGTTCTTATTCAATTTATGATAAACAAGGATTTATAGATAAGTATGGATTTGAACCTTCTGTAGAAAACCTTTGTATTTATAAATCTTTCAGAGGAGATAAAGGAGATAATGTTCCAATAGGAGTTCCTGGTATTAGAGAAAATACTTTAAGAGAACTTATAAAAAAGAATGATTCTTTACAAGAGATTTGTTATAAAATAAAATCTTTTGATTATGTAAGTGATCACTTTAAATCTTTGATTAAAGAAAATATTCCAAGACTTCTGTTGAACTATAAATTGGTTGGGTATTTAGATATATCTGAAAAAGAATTGATAGATGATATTTATAAATGTAAATTTAATCCTAGAGCTTTGAATGTTTTGTATAATTCTTTGAAATTGAATATTCAAAAAATTGATCCAAGAGTGTATGCATTCTTTTTAAAAAAGAAAGGGGGTCCAAAGGATTTTTTTAAATTGGAAAAAATTCCTAGAGCTTAAAGGAGAAAAGATTCAATGGTAATTTTAATAGAAAATGAAGATCTCTTAGGAGTAAAAATATCAGGGGATGATCATTTTGAAGAATTAAAAGATTGTTTAAAAGATCATGAATTTGCTTGGAAACCTGAAGGATTTCTTTGTTATGATAAAATTTGGGTAGAAAAAATTGATAGAGCCAAACCTGCAATAAAAGATCTTTTGAAGATAGAAGAATTTGAAGTAACAGACTATCTTTGGGATAGAATGACTCCCAAGTTAGAGACTAAAAAATATAGAATCCCTTATAAGAAGGAATATCTTGCTTCTGAACCAATAGCAGAATATCAGGAAAGAGCAATAAAAAAGGCTTCTAAGCAGACCAGACTTCTCTTGGCACATAAGCAGGGTTTGGGAAAATCTTATATGATTATATCTGCAATAAATCATATATGGAATAATGGTCTAGCAGATAAGATTTTAGTAGTTTGTCCTACTGAATCTGTTTATAATTTTAGAAGAGAAATTCTTAGATTTGCAATGTTTCCTGTAACAAAAGATGAAATATATATTGCAGATGTTGATCATAGAGAACCTTTTCAGCCAGAAATAAAAATTGTTATTGCCAAGTATAGAACTTTTTTAATGTTGAGTGATAACGTTTATAGAAAGAAAAATAAGAAAAAAATTGAAAAAGAAGAAAAAAGAACAGGAAAAAAGATTAGAACTTTTAATTATAGAAAACCAACATTACCTTTAGAAGAGTGGGGGACTAATAGGATTATTGTTGTTGATGAGAGTCATTCTATAAAAGAATTGAAATCGAGACAAACTAAAATTCTTCATCTTCATAAAAAATTTTTTAAATTTAGATATGAGCTTTCTGGAACTCCATGGCCAACTGGTGTAAAAGATTTGTATTCTCAAATGACATTTTTAGATCCTAATTTAATTCCCATGAGTTATCGTTCTTGGATAAAAACTGTTGCTAATATTGGTACTAAATGGTCTGATTATGAAATTAGAAATTATAGAGAAAATGATGTAAAGCAATTTATGGATTCTATTAATGATTGGATTATAAGGGAATTTGTAGAGGATAACGTAGATATACCTGAACAATATTTAAAGAGATATTGGGTTCCTTTTAATAGAAAGCATAGAGCTCTTTATAAATCTTATATTTCCTATAAGATGCAAGAGATAAAAATAAATTTTGGAAGAATTGTTGTAAAAGAAGTTTATAGGGATTTTCCAAATATTATGCTTGCTTTAGATAATCCTTGTATCCTTCAGAATAAAAGAGATAAGATAGAACTGCATTAAAGCAAATCCCGGGATGAAAAGATTCAGGATGAACCCTAAAACCAAAGGAATGCCGGTGAATATGATCTCCTCAAACCACCAAGCGACTTTGAAACCGTATTCTTTGATAAAATCAGGTTTGTTCTTGTTTAGAAACTCAGTGCGTTCAATATTTTCTCTTTTCCGTTTCTCGATATGTCGTCTAATCATTGAAAGGA
>CAYZJM010000026.1:0-11255 GCA_964479015.1 Candidatus Woesearchaeota archaeon | reverse complement strand
TTTAAAAACCATTTTCGTCATCAATAATTATTCTCAAATTACAATAAAATGGCAGATGAAAAAACAAAAAAGATAACTGAATTAATGCACAAACAAGACAAAATTAGAAACATAGCGATTGCTGCGCATATTGATCATGGTAAAACTACTTTCTCGGATAATCTTCTTTCTGGAGCAGGAATGCTTTCTGAAGAAACTGCAGGGAAACAAAGAGTTTTAGATTTTCATGAAGATGAATCAAGTAGGGGGATTACTATCGACTCTGCATCTGTTAGTATGATCCATAAAGTAGATGGAGAAGATTATCTTATCAATTTAATTGATACTCCCGGACATGTTGATTTTGGAGGAGACGTTACAAGAGCTATGAGGGCTGTTGATGGATGTGTTGTTCTTGTAGATGCTGTCGAGGGGATAATGCCTCAAACAGAAACTGTTTTAAGACAAGCATTAAAAGAGTTAGTTAAGCCTGTTCTTTTCATAAACAAAGTTGACAGATTGATTAAAGAGGTAAAACTAACCCCTCAAGAAATGGAAAAAAAGTTTATTAATATTATAGAAAATGTTAACAAGTTAATAGAGAATATTGCACCTGAAGGATATAAGCAAAAATGGAAGGTATCTGTTTCTGAAGGGAGTGTTGCATTTGGAAGCGCATTCTACAAATGGGCTTTAAGTTTTCCTTATATGAAAATGCAAAATTTGACATTCAAAGATATAATAGATTCTTACAAAGGAGATAATGATGAAGAAGTTTTAGAAAACATAAATAAGTTATCTAAAAAAGCCCAACTACATTCTGTAGTCTTGAGAATGGTTGCTAAACATCATCCTAATCCTGTTGATGCTCAAAAGTATAGAATCCCAAAAATATGGTACGGTGATGAAGATACAGAATTAGGGAAATCTTTAATGAACTGCAGTTCTAAAGGAGATCCAGTTTTTGTGCCTGTAAAAATTGTTGTAGATAAACATGCAGGAGAAGTTGCAGGAGGAAGATTATTCTCGGGAACATTAAAACAAGGAGATGAAGTTTATATGAATATGGCTAAAAGAAAAACAAGAATCCAGCAGGTTTCTGTATATAAGGGAGCTCAAAGAATTGTGGTAGATGAAGTTCCAGCAGGGAATATTGTGGGGATTGTAGGCTTAAAGGACGTTTTTACCGGGGAGACTGTTAGTAAAAATGAAATGGAACCTTTTGAAGCTATAAAACATTTATTTGAACCAGTAATCACTAAATCTATTGAAGCAACAAAAGCAGCAGACTTACCAAGGCTTATCGAGGTATTAAAACAAGTATCCAAAGAAGATCCCTCAATAAAAGTTGAGATTAATGAAAAAACAGGAGAAAGTTTAGTTTCAGGTATGGGAGAATTACATCTTGAAATTTTAGAAAATAGAATAAAAGAAGAAAAGGGATTAAATGTTAGAACATCTCCTCCTATAGTAATATACAGAGAAACAGTAAATCAAGAATCAAAACCTATGGAAGGAAGAAGCCCTAATAAACACAACAGCTTCTTTATAAAAGTCGAACCACTAGAAGAAAATATCCATGAAGCGATAAGTAAAAATGAACTTCCTGAGGGGAGAATAAAGAAAAACAATCAAGAAGTTTTTAACAAACTTTCTGAACTTGGTTGGGATGGAGACACGATAAGAGATGTAAGGGAAATTTTCAACGGAAATATTTTTTTAGACGAAACAAGAGGAGAAGTTCATATCGGAGAAGTTATAGAAATGATTCTTGATGCTTTTGAGATGGTTATGAATCAAGGCCCTTTAGCGAGAGAACCTTGTATGAAATTAAAAGTCTCTTTGGTTGATATAAAGTTACATGAAGATGCAATTCATAGAGGCCCTGCGCAAGTATATCCTGCTGTTAGAGAATCAATAACTGGAGCAATGAAAAATGCAAATGCATCCCTTTTAGAACCAATACAAATACATGTAATTGAAACTCCTGATAGATTTATGGGAGAAATAACAAAATTAGTTGGAGGTAAAAGAGGACAATCTCTAGATGTAACTCAAGAAGGTTCCAATGCAGAAATAAAAGTTAAAGTTCCTGTACCAGAAATGCTTGGATGGAGTAATGATTTGCGTTCAGCGACGGAAGGAAGAGGAACGAGCTCTTTGCTTGATCAATCATTTGAAAGAATCCCGTCGGGATTACAAGATGATGTTATTAAAAAGATAAGAGATAGAAAAGGATTAGCTGAAAATCAATAAAGTAAAAGATTAGATTTAAACTTAAATTAAACAAAAAATTTATAAAGGCAATTTTTTATTAACTAATACTAAAAAAGATAAAGAAAAAATGGCAAAAGAAAAACCAAATATGAATGTTGTTTTTGTAGGGCATGTTGATGCTGGAAAATCAACAATAGTTGGAAGATTATTGTTTGAAGCTGGAGACATATCCGAACAAGAAATGAACAAACTTAAACAAGAAGCTGAAAAACAAGGAAAAGCGGGTTTTGAATTTGCTTATGTCATGGATAAAATTAAAGAAGAAAGAGAGAGGGGAGTTACAATTGATTTAGCTTATAAAAAGATTCTAACTCAAAAATATCAGATTACAATAATTGATGCCCCAGGTCATAGAGATTTTGTTAAGAATATGATTACCGGTACTTCTCAAGCAGATGCTGCTTTCTTAGTTGTTGCTGCTCCAGCAGGAGTTCAGCCACAAACAACAGAACACTTATGGTTATTAAGAACAATGGGTGTTAAAAATATTGCAGTTGCAATAAATAAGATGGATGCTGTTGAATTTAGTGAAGAGAAATACAATAAAGTTAAAGAAGATGTTAGTAAATTATTAAAAGGAGTTGGAGTTAACCCTGAAACAACACCCTTCATACCTTGCTCAGGATTAAAAGGTGGGAATGTTGTAGATAAATCAAAAGATATGTCTTGGTATAAAGGCCCTACAATCATAGAACATTTTGATTCTATCCCTCAACCAGAATCTGCAACAAATTTACCAATGAGAATGCCTGTTCAAGATGTTTATGAAATTACTGGTGTTGGAACTGTTCCTGTTGGAAAAATAGAAACAGGGATTATGAAACAAGGAATGAAAGTAATTGTCCTCCCAGGAAGAACAGGAAAAGGAGCAAGTGGAGAAGTTAAGACTATTGAAGCTCACCATGAAACTCTTCCTGAAGCAGTAGCAGGAGATAATGTTGGAATAAACATAAGAGGAATTGGAAAGAAAGATATAGCAAAAGGAGATGTTGTTTGCGATGCTTCAAAACCTCTTCCAGTTGTTAAAGAATTTGTCGCTACAATGACTGTAATAAACCACCCTTCTGTTTTAGCTAAAGGTTATACTCCAGTATTCCACATCCATACTGCACAGGTTCCATGTCAATTCACAGAATTAATTTCTAAAATAGATCCAAGAACAGGAGAAGAAATAGAAAAGAATCCAGATTATTTAAAGAATGGAGATACTGCAAAAGTAAGAATCAAGCCTCAAGGAAATCTTTGCTTAGAGACTCAAAAAGAGAATCCTTTAATGTCAAGATTTGCTGTAAGAGATGCTGGGTCAACAGTTGCTGCAGGAATGTGTATAGAGATTAGCGGTAAAGAGTAATCATTTAAATTTTTTCTTTAAACATTTTTAGTTAAATAATTCTAAAGAGAATTGATAATATCACATATGTAAAGATATCTGAAAAAAGGTTAATAAAAACTTTTAAAAAGACATCTTTTTTTAAATAATTAGAAAAATATCTCACATTCGCTATTAACATCATGCTATTTTCATTTTAGCAGAAAAGATTAATTGCTTAGGTATTTTTCTATATGAATCATAGATTCGGTTAATTAGTAAATTAAATTTGAGGTAAAAATGGCAAAAATAAGTCCAGTATCTATAAAATATATGATAGATGCATATTTTAGAGTAGAGGGTTCTTTAGAAAAACCAGATGTAATCGGAGCGATATTTGGCCAAACAGAAGGTCTTTTAGGCAATGACTTAGAAATGAGAGAATTGCAAAAAGAAGGAAAAATCGGAAGAATTGAAGTGATGTTAGATAAGAAAGATAAAATCACTAGTGGGTCAATAAAAATCCCTACAGCCTTAGATCAATCTGAAACATCTTTGATAGCTGCAGCCATAGAAACAATAGACAAGATAGGTCCAAGCGATGCCCAAATAGAAGTCAAGAAGATTGAGGATGTAAGAGGGGGCAAAAGAGATTATATCCTTGAAAGAGCAAAAAATCTTATGAAAGACTTTAAAGATTCTACAGATTCCAGAGAGATCTCTAATGAGATAAGAATCTCTTCAAGGACATCTGAGCTAAAAGAGTATGGGGATGAGAAATTACCCTGCGGAGACTTGTCAGGAAAAGAGATTATTGTAGTTGAAGGCAGAGCAGATGTGTTAAACCTCATGAGAAACAATATTGACAATGTTCTCGCAATGAACGGAACAAAGCTACCAAATGCGATTAGAGAATTAGGACAAGAAAAAGATATTACCTTATTCGTTGATGGAGATAGAGGAGGAAAACTAATAATAAGTAATGTCCTTGACAATGCAAAAATCAAGGATATTGTGATTGCTCCTGTTGGAAGAGAAGTTGAAGAATTGACAGGTAAGGAAATTCTTATGAGTCTTAGGAAGAGAGTCCCTGTAGAAGAATATCTTGAAAAAGAATTTAGGTGGAACAAAAGGCAAAATGGAAGTTCTTACAATGGAAGAAAGAATTACCAAAGAGGAGGTTACAAAGAAAAAACAGAAGAAAAACCTCGAGAGAAATCTAAAGAAAAGATAGATTTTTCTGAAGACGATAAGAAGAAACTTAAACAATTCTCTTCTGAAATTGATTCTACCGGGAAGGCAATCCTTTTAGACAACAACATGGAAAAGTCTAAAGAAATTTCTGTAAAAGGTTTAAGCAACTTTTTAAAAAGAAGGAGTAATGACCTAAAAGCTATTGCAATGGATGGAACAGTAACCAACAGTGTAATAAAATCTGCAGAAGAAGCCGGTTGTCAGGCAATAATGGCAAAGAATTTCGCATCTAGTGATACAAATATGAAGTTATTTAGTTTATAAGAATTTTAATAATTCGTGTAAAAAAGGGGCGAAAGCCCCCTTTTTTACTTTATTTTTCTAGGGTTTTTATTTGAGTTTTTGTTTCTTTTTTTCTAAAAGAAAATGGATGCTCTTAGATAATTTAATAAACTTATTTCGATATTAAAAAATATGCAAGTAAGAGAAGCTAATCAAAAAGATTTCGAAGAACTTTTAGAATTAATTTTGAAATGTACAATTTACCACCATGATCTAGATAAAAAAATGATGGGAACTAACAAACTAATAAGAGGGTCTGTTCAGGAATTGAGAAAAAAGGAATCAAAAGAACTAAACGAAAATCTAAAAAAGTCTGATACAAAAATTCTTGTTGCAATTATAGAAAATAAACTCGTTGGTTTTATTATTTTATCTTTTCCTGCAAAAAATGCGAATATTAAATCAAAGCGGGGGGAGATAGACGATTTTTTTGTTTTAGAAGAATATAGAAAGAAAAAGGTAGGTAAAATGCTTTTTGAAAAGGCGTTCTCTTTATTTAAATCGAAAAAAGTAAAATTAATTTCGTTAGATGTAAGTTCAAATAATTACCCTGCATTAAAATTTTATGAAAAATTTTGTTTTAAAGAATCCATGAAAAGGATGTACCTTTGCATAGAATAAAAGTGTTTAGATAAGTTTGTATTAAAGCAGTCTCTTTTGATTTTATGATTAAGTGGATTTTATTTGATCAAGCAGGCGTACAAATCTATAATGTATTTAGCAGGAAGGAATTTTATTCAGTAGATGGAAAGCAATTTCCTGCAAAAGAATTAGGATCTATTTTTTACCTTCCAAAATATAGAAAATTTAGTATCGGGGAAATTTTTAGAGCGAACCGTTTATTCTATTCAATTAAGCAGTTTTTTTACAAAAGGATGATCTGCTTCAGTAATATCATATTCCTTCATTTCTTGAGGAGAGACCCATTTATAATCTGCAATTTCTTTTCTCTGGATTTTTCCTGAAATGTATCTGCAATGAAATCCGAGAAGAACAACATGTTTTCTTTCATCATACACATGTGAAGAATACTCAAATGGTTTAAGTGCCTGTATTTTAATCCCTAATTCTTCATCAATTTCTCTTTCAAGACATGAACGAAGATCTTCTCCAAATTCAACTGTCCCCCCTGGAAATTCCCATCTCCCACCATTATGTTTTCCTAGAGGCCTTTGCGTAATAAGATATTTCCCTTTATCTTCAATAATTGCTGCAGTGACTAGTAATTGATATTTATCCATTTTATTTAATTAATGAGAATGAAATTTTAAAAGCTTTAGTTTAAAATTGCCTTTCCTGATTTCAAATTCAATTAAAAATATAAACCCTATATTAGATAATATACTATGACAATTTATTTTGGACCTTCTGGTTTGGGGCCGATTAAAGATGCTATAAAAAATCTTGAAGAGTATCATAAACTTGGATTGAAAGCTTGTGAAATCGCTTTTACTTATAGTATCTATATTAAAAACAAGGAAGATGCTGAAAAGATTGGAGAGACTGCAAAAAGACTTGGAATAAGATTAAGTATCCATGCCCCTTACTGGATAAACCTGAATTCAGAAGATAAAGAAAAAATTGAAAAGAGTAAACAAAGAATTCTAAGATGTTGTGAAGTTGGTACCTGGTTAGATGCTAAAAAGATTGTCTTTCATCCTGGTTATTATGGTAAAAGAAGCAAGGAAGAAGCTTATGAAAATATAAAAAATGAAATTTTAGACCTACATAAAACAATGAAAGAAAAAGGGTATACCCCAAAACTTGCTCCTGAAATTATGGGTAAAATAAACGTTTTTGGGAGTGTGGAAGAAATAAAGAAGATTGTAGAAGAAACTGGTTCTAGTCTTTGTATAGATTTTGCTCACATTCTTGCAAGGTATAAAGATTACAAATTTGAAGAAGTTTTTGAAATCTTTAAAAAACAGAGGGATTTACACCTCCACTTCTCTGGGATAGTTCATGGAGATAAAGGAGAGAAAAAACACATCAAAACTCCAAAAGAAGGAATTAATGAATTAATTTCAAAATTGCCTAAAGATAAGGAAATAACAATAATCAATGAAAGCCCTTCACCTGTTGAAGACTCTCTAAGAGGATTGGAAACATTTGAATCTTTGAACAATAAATAATTTTTGAATAGATACTTTTAAATTACCCTAATTTTTGTAATTAAAGTACTTAATAATAAGTTTATTTCACTTTTTGTTTGTACATCAAGTGTCAAAGAGGCATAATTTAGAAACCTTAGACACTATTTGTCTTGACACTTAGTTAAACTTTTTAGTACTATATAATTACTCTATCTTGTTATCACCATAAAGTTTATAAATATTTTTGGGATTAAAAAACTAAGATGGAAACTAAATTAACAACCAAACTGATGGTTTCTTTTTTGGCGGTAGCAAGCATAATCATCTTAGTTACTAGTATGATAACAGCTGCTACTCCTGATGAGATTGCAAACATCGATTCAATCAAAATTGATCGGGTTAGTGAAGATGGAAGAACTATAAGTGTAATAGCAGGAGAAACAATTAACATCGATATGATTTTCGATGCTTTGGAAGACGCTTCTGACGTAAGATTGAGAGCCGAACTTAAAGGATCTAAGATAGATGTAGAAGAAAAGATCTTTGTAGGAGATCTTGAAGAAGGAAAAAGTTACACCGAATCCTTATCTATTGAAATTCCTTATGAACTCAAGGATCAGAAAAGTGATGATATCTCTCTTATCTTAAGACTTTGGAACAAAGATTATGAGACTAGAGAAGATGTAACTTTAAGGATACAGAGACCTTCTTACAATGTAGAGACTATGTCTGTTAACACAAAAAGCAATGTAAGAGCTGGAGATACACTTCCTATAGATGTGGTAATGAAAAACACTGGCTACAATACATTAGAAGACCTTTATGTAACTGCTAGAATACCTTCTTTAGAAATAGAGAGTACTGTTTATTTTGGAGATCTTGAATCTCTTGATGAAGATGACGAAGAAAATCTTAAAGAAGATAGATTATTCCTTGAAATTCCTTACGATGTTTTGTCTGGAACTTACGCTTTAGAAGTTATAGCAAACAATGATGACTTCACAAGCGAAAAGGTTAAACAGATAGAAATTGGAAATGACCTTGAAATGAAGATGATTGTAGATGAAGACAAGAAAAGTGCTAGGATAAACGAAAAGGTTTCTTATGATGTAGTAGTTGTAAACCCAACAGACAGTTTAAAAGTTTATAACTTTGCTATAGATTCTCAAGAAGACCTTTCTGTTCAGACAAGTGAATCTATCATTTCTATTCCTGCAGGATTGAGTAAGACTGTAAGAATAACAGGAATGGCTACAGAAACTGGTGAACATGAATTTAGTGTTGACCTTTTATCTGATGAAACTCTTGTTGGCACATTAGCTCTTTCACTAGAAGCTGAAAAAGGAGTCTCTAAACCGATTGTAGTTTTAACAATTGTGTTAGCTATAATCTTCCTTGTACTTCTTGGTGTGCTTGTAGTTCTACTTACAAAGAAACCAAAAAAGCAAGAAGAATTCGGAGAAAGTTATTACTAATTTTTTGTTTTTAATTTTCTTTATTTTTATTTTTTTATTTCTTATTTTTTTATTTCTTATTTATAAATCTGCAAAATAAATTTTAACTTTTTGATATTTTTTCAAACTTTTAAACTAGTGATTTTACTAACCCCCTCATGCATACTTATTCCAAATAAGTGAGAAGCACTAGAAATTATTTCATCATTATGACTTACAATAATGTACTGCCCTTTACTCATATACTTCTTTATAAGCGAACCCAGTCTTTCAGAATTCCTTTTGTCTAATGCGGCATCTATCTCATCTAAAATGTAAAAATAATAGGGTTTTAATTCTTGAATTGCAAAAATTAAAGAAAGTGCAACAAGAGTTTGCTCACCTCCTGAAAGAGAGGTTACATCAAAATATTTCCCATGTCCCATTTTAATGACTATTTGAACCCCTGAACCAGATTCGAATGGATCTCTCTTATTTTCGAGTTGCAATGAAACATCTCCCTTTGAGTTCAAACTAGAAAAATTTCTTGAGAATATCTCATTTAATGAATTAAGCGTTCCAATAAAAGATTTCTTTTTCTTTGTGTCTATTTCACTAATAATCTTTAAAATCCCTTGTTTTTCTTTTTCTATAACCTCTACCTTCTCTTTTATCAAATCATACTCTTTCTTTATTGAGTCATATACTTCTAGAGAACGCAAATTAACTGATCCAATTCTTGACAATAGTTCTTGAGTTTTATTTAATCTTTCCTTTAAAATTAATCTATTCTTTTTAATTATCTCAATATCCTTAAATTCCAATAATTCTGATTCTAAATTTTCTTTTTCTGCTTTTATTCTTGCTGCATCTATTCTTAAATTATTTATTTCTTGTTCAATTTGACTCATTCCATTTTTTTTATTGGATAACTCTATCTGGAAGTCCCTCACGTTTTTTTGCATCTCTTCCTTTTCGGAGATTAATCTTTGAAATTTCTTATTTACTTCTTCATCTAACTTCTTTTTCTCGTCTAAAATTGCTTGTTTCTCACTAATCTTTTGTTTTATTGAAACACTTTCTTCACTAAGATCCTCTTCATTCCTAAGAAGCTGCTTAAGAGAAGACCTAATCCTCTCAAGCTCTCTTTGTTTAAATGAAATTTCAGAATTAATATTCTCCTCACTTCTAAGAGAAAGATCTTGAATTTCGAGTCTTTTATCTTCATACTTCTTCTCAATATCTCCATACTTTTCAATTTCTTTTTCTAATTTTGTTTTGTTTTTTTTAAGTTCCAGAAGGTCTTCGTTTATCTTGCGAATCTTTTCTTCAAGAGCATTCATTTGGTCTTTTTTATCTTCTATATTAGAAAGAATTGAGAGATCTGATTCTCTTTTAAATATTTCAGAACTTATCTTTTCTATCTCCTGAGCAATTGTTTTCTTTTTATCAGATATTTCGCTAAGAGATTTATCCGAATTAGATATCTCCTTTTTCAAAGAGTCCACTTTTAATGCTGCCTCCGAATTAATTGAATCGATATGCTCTTTTGTAATTTTACTTTTGCAAAGAGGACAAACGTCCATTCCAGAAATTTGGTCTATTAACTTGTTTTGTTTTTCTATTTCTGATTCATTTGAGTAGGTAATTTTCTCTAATTCTGCTTCTTTTTTGTTAAATTCTTCTAATAAACTCTTCTTTTCTTCAAGAGAAATCTTAAGAGAATTTACCTTCTCTGTGGTAGATTTTCTATCAAATAAATCCTTTGATATTGATTTAATCTGGTTTAATAAAAATTGAGACTCATTATTATATCCTTGAAGAAGGTTATTCCTATCATGAATTCTTTCATTAATCGATTTTAGATTAGATCGAACCATATATGATTTTTTTCTTTGACGCTCTAAATCTTCTAATTCTTGTTTTTTTGTTTCAATATCGTCTTTCTTATTTTTTTTCTTTGGAGATTCATTTTTCAATCCTTCAAGAGAAGAAAGAATATTTTTTATGGAATCTTGCATACCTTTTTTTTGTCTTGAAATTTCAGATAATTTGCTCTCTTGATTTTCAAGCCGTACATTCATTCCTGCTAAATCTGCCCTCAGATTTGCAATCTCTTGATTTAATTTTTCTTGCTCAAGACCTGTAGATTTTTTCATTATCGAATCTAAAGAACTAATTTTTGATTCTGTATTTTTTATGGATGTTTCTATATTTCTAATCTCTTTCTTAATCTTCTCTTTTTCTTTATCTTTTCTTAATTTCTCGATATCCTTTTCTTTTGCTTCCTTCTTTTTATTTCTCAAATCAAAAGAGATTATACTTGCCTTATACTTTTTAACATCTTTTTGTAATTTTTGATACCTTAATGCTTGTTGCCTCTCTTTTTCAAGATTATTCATATAATTTGTTCTTTCTCTTAATATTGCACTTACTTCTTTAAGTTTTTCTTCTGTTTTATTTAACTCCTTTAAGGATTTCTTCTTTCTTGATTCATATATTGAAATTCCGGAAACCTCCTCAATAACCTTCCTTCTTTCTTCTGGATGCATCCTTACAAAATTTTGGATTTCTCCTTGAAGAATAACATTAAATCCGTTTGGATCTATTCCTGCTTGGGCCAATAAA
>CAYZJM010000025.1:0-11453 GCA_964479015.1 Candidatus Woesearchaeota archaeon | reverse complement strand
CAAATTGCATCTGAAATGAAAAATGAAGGATTATTAATTGCAAATGATTTATCTGTTGGGAGAATTAAAATACTGTCTGCAAATCTTGAGAGATGCGGGGTAACAAATACTGTGATAACTAGAAAAGATGGATTTTTATTGTGCAAAAAATTTGAAGAAGAAGGGATAGAATTCGATAAGATTCTTTTAGATGCTCCTTGTTCTGGAGAAGGAACAATGAGAACAGCACCTAAAACCGCAAAGATGTGGAATATTAGGACAGTGAAAACACTATCAGGAGTTCAAAAAAACCTTTTATCTTCTGCGATAAGAGTTTTGAAAAAGGGAGGGGAGATTGTTTATTCTACTTGCACCCACTCTCCAGAAGAAAATGAAGCAGTGATTAATCATATACTGAACAAATTTCCAAATATCCAAATTGAAAAGATTTTTCTTCCTTTAGAAGTAAATTTTAATGAAGGAATAACAGAATGGGAAGGAGAAGAGTACTCAAAAGATATCCAATTTGCCTGTAGAATTTATCCTCAAAATAATAATTTTGAAGGTTTTTTTATTGCTAAATTGAAGAAAATTGAATAATAAATTGAATAACAAACATCAAAAATGAAGAATAAATCTAACAAAAGAAAAAATAAAAATAAAGCTGAGAGAAATAAAAGTGTAGATTTTCCAAGAATAAAAATTCTTAATAAGAGTGAAAAAAGAAAAATAGAAAAAGAGTTGCAAGAACAGTTTGGAATCGAGGGTATTCCTGGAAATATAATTACAAAAGGAAAAGAGAGATTATTCTTATTTACAGGGGATATGGAGAAATTCCCTTTGAATAAATTAGAGGATAAAATTATTATAGAAAAGATGGGGGTCTATTTTGCAAAGAAGATTATAGATAATGGAGAAGAGAGGGTTAAATTAAGTATTGAAGGAACACAGATATTATCAAATCAAGTAAATAAAAATATATTTGAACTTAATAAACTTCAATTACAAGATTGGATGGAAGGAAAAGAACTGAATGTAGAAACAAATAAAAGAGGGCTTTTGGTAATTAAATATAAAGAAGATTTTCTTGGTTCAGGAAAAGCTTCAGAGAAAAAAGTGACCAATTTTGTACCTAAAAACAGAAGATTAAAAGAAAAAATATGATTAAACCAGTAAGGATGCATTTTTGAGATGTAACCTTGAGATGTAAATTTGAGATGTAATGTTTAGAGTGTGAGGGGTAAAGATGGAAAAAATAAACAAAGAACAAAAAGAAAAGATTTTGAAGGCAGGAAAAATAGCAAAAGAGGTTAGAGAGTGGGTAAAGCCCCAGATAAAGAAAGGTATGCCTCTTCTCGAAATCGCTGAAATGATAGAACAAAAAGTTGAGGAAATGGGAGGGAAACCTGCTTTCCCTACGAATCTAAGTATCGATGAAATTGCAGCACATTATACTCCTGGATATGATGATCAAACAAAAGCAAGAGGACTTTTGAAAATAGATTTTGGGGCCCATATTGACGGATTCATTTCAGACCATGCATTTTCACTTGATTTAGAAGGAAATGAAGAAAATAAAAATTTGATAATCTCTTCAGAAAATGCTTTGAATAGTGCAATAAAAGGATTAAATATTAAGACCCGTATTGATGAGATTGGTAAAATTGTTCAAGAAACAATTGAATCCCAAGGATTTTCTCCAGTGATTAACCTTTCAGGACATTCTATAGAGGAATATGACCTCCATTCAGGGATTACGATTCCTAATGTGAACAGCAATTCAAATGGAGAATTAACTTTTGAAGAAGGAATTTATGCAATAGAACCTTTTGTAACTAATGGGAGTGGGAAAGTTCATGATGGGAAACCTTCAGGGATTTATTTATTATTGAATGATAAACTTCCAAGAAGCCCGATTGCAAGAGAGGTGTTAAATTTTATAATTGAAGAGTATGACACCCTCCCTTTTTGTTCAAGATGGATTGTAAAAAAGTTTGGGACTCGTGCATTATTTGCTTTAAAGCAATTAGAGAATTTAGGAAACCTTCATCATTTTGACCAACTTGTAGAAAATTCTTCGGATACAGAAAATGTTAAAGTTGCACAATCAGAACATACAATTCTTATATGGGAGAAAGAAGTGATTGTTACAACAAAATAAGGTTTTAGAAATTCTAAATCCTTTTAAAATATCATCCAAGATAACTGTTTCCAATTGGTGCAGCAGTTTTAGCAGATTTTAAGAAACTTTCTTCAACTTTTTTATAGTTCTCTAGTGTTGTTTTTGTAACGCTTGGCCTAATCTTTCTTAAAGCTCCTTCAAAGTTTTTTGAAGTTACTGTTTTAGCATCTGAAGATTCTCTAAGGGCAAGTAATGCTGCTTCTCTTACAAGTGATTCTAAATCAGCTCCAGTATAACCTATTGTTTTTTTTGCAAACTCTTTTAATTTAACTCCTCTATCTAAAGGCATGTTTTTTGTGTGAATTTTTAGGATATTTTCTCTTGCATTTTCATCAGGAGCATCAATAAGTAAAATCTTGTCAAATCTTCCAGGCCTTAATAACGCAGGATCTAAAATATCAGGTCTATTTGTTGCTGCAATGACAATAACATTACTTAACCCTTCTAGTCCATCCATCTCTGCAAGCAACTGATTCAAAACCCTTTCAGTAACTCTTGCTCCGGTCTCAACACCCCTCTTTCCTGCAAGTGAATCTATTTCATCAAAGAAGACAACACAAGGAGATACTTGTCTTGCTCTTTCAAATATCTTCCTAACTCCTTCTTCTGATTTTCCTACCCACATACTTAAGAGTGAGGGTCCTTTAATATGTATGAAATTTGCTTCTGATTCTGTTGCAACCGCTTTTGCTAAAAGAGTTTTTCCTGTTCCGGGAGGGCCATAAAGCAAAATCCCTCTTGAAGGTCTTATACCCATTCTCTTAAAATTCTCTGGTTTTTTCAGAGGCCATTCTACAACTTCTTTTAATTCTTGTTTAATGCTGTTTAATCCTCCAACGTATTCCCAACGCACATTTGGTGTTTCAATGAGAACTTCTCTCATAGCACTAGGCCTTACAACTTTCATTGCTTCTAAAAAATCTTTATGTTTTATAATCAATCTTTCTAAAACTTCTTTAGGTACTTCTTCTTCTCTATCTAACTTAATTTCAGGTAATAACTTTCTTAAAACATTCATTGCTGCTTCTTTTGTTAAAGATTCTAAATCTGCACCAACAAAACCGTGGGTAGTTGAAGAGATTTCTTTTAAATTAACGCTTTTATCTAAAGGAACTCCTCTAGTGTGAATTTTAAGAATAGCTAATCTTCCTTCTTTTCTAGGAACATTAATTTCAATTTCTCTATCAAATCTTCCAGGTCTTCTTAATGCAGGGTCAATAGATCCAATTCTATTTGTAGCCCCTATTACTATAACCTTTCCTCTTGATTTTAGACCATCCATCATCGTAAGAATTTGAGAGACTACTCTTCTTTCAACTTCCCCTGTTGTTTCTCCCCTTTTTGGAGCGATAGCATCAATTTCATCAATAAAAATTATGGAGGGAGATGTTTTTTCTGCTGCTTCAAAAATATCTCTTATTTTTTTCTCACTTTCACCATAAAATTTAGACATAATTTCAGGACCATTTAAAAGGATAAAGTTTGCTTCTGATTCATTTGCAACTGCTTTAGCTAAAAGGGTTTTTCCTGTTCCGGGAGGGCCATGTAATAAAACTCCTTTTGGAGGGCTTATTCCTAATCTATTAAAGATTTCAGGATGTTTTAATGGGATCTCAACCATTTCTCTTACTTTTTTAATTTCATTATCCATTCCTCCGATGTCTTCATAATTAATTCCTGGAATATTTTCATCAGAAACTTCAACTGCTTTAGAACTTAATGAAACTTCTGTATTTTCTGTAATCATAACTGGTTGGCTTGGATTTGTCGAAACAACAGAAAATCTTAATTGAGAAACTCCTCCCTGATTTCCTAGACCCATCCCTCCAAGAAGGTCATTAAGGTTTCCAAAAATATCTCCCATATCTCCTAAATCATCAGATAATAAATCTTTTCTTCTTTGAACGCCCCCTATAACTAGTATGTCTCCTTTAGTTAAAGTTCTTCCAAGTAGACCTCTTTTTAATCCTCCAGGGTCTCCTTGAACCATAATACCTTTTTGAGAAGGGGCAATCATAACTTTTTTAGCTTCTCTAACTTCTGCTTTTGAAATAGAAACTTCATCACCTATTCCTGTTTTTGCATTTTTTCTTAGAATTCCGTCAATTCTTATTATCCCTTCTCCAACATCTGCGGGGTAAGCTCTATCAGCAATTGCTACCGTTTCACGATTACCTTTGATTAGTATAGCATCTCCTCTCTTTATACCTAAGTCTCTCATAACTTCTGCGTCTATTCTAGCTATGCCTTTGTAAGCATCATCTTGTAATGCTTCTACAACCCTTAACTTAACTTGATTTTTTGTCATTTTAAATTCTTTTTTTAAATCTTAAAGAAACTCTCCCCATTTCTTCAAAACATAAACGGACCATCTCATCCATTATTTTATTTTGAAACCCCATAAAAGAAATAATCTCTTTTGGGATAGATACGGCATAACTATTTCCAACTAGCCGCATTTTTACTTTGAATTCTTTATTCTTTAAATTTATAAATCTATTGTATTTTTCCTCGTCTAAAGGATGGATTATTTTTTTATTACATTCTGGGCATACTATCGCTCTTAACAAAAAACCGTTTTTTTGAATTTTAGTTTTTTGCATTCTGACATTGCATGTTTTACACATAATAGGGTTATCGAACACGTCTGTTGACATTTTTTGCAATCTTTATTGGTTTATTATATAGACATACTTAATTGTATATACAAGAGGTGTATACCATATTTAAAAGTTTTTTGGTGATGTTTTATTTGGATTTTTTATTATGTTGGATTTTTTAAGATAAAACATTTTAAAAATGGAAAAAGTTTCTTATCCTAAATGGAAAAAGGAGGTGTAGGGAAAATAAAGAATTTTTTTAGAAGATTTTGGTATCTTCTTTGGAAAGATGATTCATTTAAGGGATGGATATTTTCAATAGTAATCATTTTTATATTCATAAAATTCATCTTTTTTCCTTCATTAAACTTTTTGACAGGTACTTCGTTACCATTAGCAATAGTTGAATCTTGTAGTATGTATCACGAAGGAAATTTACTTTCTGATTTTGATGAGTGGTGGGAAAGAAATGAAATGAAATATTCTTCATTAGAATTAAATAAAGAGGAATTTAAGGATTTTTCATTTAAATCAGGATTGAATAAAGGGGATATATTATTTATAACAGGTATCTCCAGTGAGAAAATAAAATTAGGAGATGTTATAATCTTTAGTGCAAATCAAAAAAACCCGCTAATTCATAGAGTGGTAGAAATTGAAGAAAGAAATGGAGAACTAATCTTTTCAACAATGGGAGATAATAATGAAAGACAGTTGATTTCTGAAAAGGATATAAGAGAAGATCAAATTCTTGGGAAAGCACGATTAAAGATTGCTCCGTATTTAGGGTGGGTAAAGTTAATCTTTTTTGAGTTTCAAAGAGATGAAAATGGAAGAGGTTTTTGCGAAGAAATTTGAAAGCAAAACCTTTTTAAATAAAGTTAACCCAAAAAGTTAAATATATCTTAAAATGGAATTTTGTCCAAAATGCGGTGCGATACTGATTCAAAAAAGAAAGAATTATGGATGCCCTAGATGTGGTTATGTGAGTAAAGAAAAGGCAAAAATTGTTTCTTCTGAAAAAATGAAAAGTAATCCAGAGTTAGGTGTTGTTTCTGAGAAGGATTCTCAAATTCTACCTGTTGTTGAAGTGACATGTAAAAAATGTGGGCATGGTAAAGCTTATTTTTGGACAATGCAAACCCGTGCAAGTGATGAATCTGAAACTAAGTTCTATAAGTGTACTAAATGTGGGATAACTTGGAGAGATTATAAGTAGTATTGCATATAAATTTGAAATTTAAAAAATTAGTTAACTTTGTATTTTTTGCAGTTTTTTAAGATTTTTTGATGAGAGATAGATATTTAAAGAACTTTTTAATTTTTAAAGACAAGAAACATAAGTATAAAATAAAGATAAATGTTGATAAATTAAATGGCTCCGTAGCTCAGTTTGGTCAGAGCACATGGCTCTTAATTTCATCTTAATTGAATATTAAGATTTTTAAGATTTGAGTGAGAATGTTTAGAGGAGAGACCATGGGGTCGAGGGTTCAAATCCCTTCGGGGCCATGTTTTTTATTTTCTTTTTTTAATTTATCCCAGTACTCTGCTCTTTCTATTCCTGCATAGAAATGAGATTTTCCTTCAGTCCTCATTTTCCAATAGATTAAGTTCCCATTAACAGTGTCAATTCTTCTAAAGACTTTTTTTAGTGCCCTCTTAGCAGCGCCTTTAGCTTGAGGGGTTTTTCCATTTTTTAATCTTTCTTCCTCTTCTTTTTTCCATTCCAAAACTTCTTTTATCTCTTTTTGAGCCTCTTTATACCTCTCTTTAATCTCTTCTTCTGTAAGAGGAGGGAACTTGAGAGTATTTGGGCCCTTGTAATTGTATCCTGCCATTATAAAACATACAAAAAGAAATTTTTAAAGATAATCCTTTTGCTTTTTTAGATAATTTGTTTTAATCTATATCTTTTATCTTCCCAAAATTATATGTTTCTTTTTCGCCAATAACATAAATGTTAAAATTTAGAATGTTTTTTATGGGGATAATTGCAAATTCTTTTAGTTTCTTGTTTGAATATTCATTTACATTTGTTCCTTCAACAATATCGAGAAAACTTGGAAGGACTAGGATTTGTTTTTTAAGGTACTCCCCAAATAAAAAACATTTGAATTTTTCTCTTTTAATATTGTGTTTATCAGAAATTATAATTGAGGGATGGAGATGGCCCATTACAATCATTTTTATCTTTTTATCAAAAACTTCAACAAACTTTTTGTTCCCATGCAAAAAGGCTATCCCCCCTTCGAGGTGGTAATCTACAGCTTTTTTTCCGTAATCAATTTTATCATGATTCCCTTTTATTATAATAATATTTTCTTCATTTATCTTCTTCTTTAAGAAATTAAATAGTTTATTGAAAGAATATTTTTCTCTATGAAAAAATCCAAAATAGTGTTTGATGTCTCCTAAAAAAATAATTTTATTTAACTTGTCTCCATTATCTTCTATTTCTAAAAATATCTTTTTAAAATCATTAATCATGTTTTTAATTTGTGTTTCTGGGAGATTAATTCCAGATTCTTTGAGCATGCTTTCATATCCTAGATGTAAATCCCCTACTACTAATATTCCTTTATCAGGAAGAAATACTGTTTTTTTTATGAAGAAAAATTTTTCCTTTTTCATCTTTTAATTTATAATGTTTTTATTTTATCTTTTTACTTTATTTTCTATTTTATAATTATGGATTTTTATTATTTTGATTTATCCTCAAGAACTTAAACCCATCTTTTTTTGAATTTCCTTTAAATGCTCTTCATGCATTCTTTTAAGAAATTCTTGTTTTTGTTCGATTTTAATTAGGTCAGAGTATCCTTGAAGGATTAAATTAGATGCAAAAGGAGAAGGAATTTTTGTGTCCTTAAATTTAATTTTTATTTTCCCTTCTTCAATCCATTTCAAAACTTTTTTTGCATTTTTAATATCCATTAAATCTTCTAAGACCTCTCTTCTTGCTTCTCTTAATATTGGAAATTCATTACTTATCTTTTTAACAGCATGCAATAAGAAATGACTTTTCATTTGTTGTTTCCCTACTGTTTTACTTTTTCCCTTATAATTTCTAAGAATCATTAATGAACGAGAAGCACAATGTCTGAATCTTCTTGCAAGGACATCTGTTTTTTCTATAGCTTCTTTTAAGATATTTTCTAAGTTTTTGGAAGTTAGTGATTTAAGAGATTTTTCTGCATTTAATTTTTCTCCTGCTAGATAAAACCCATTATCATTGATACCTATTTCAACATCTCTCCCTCCTTCTTGACCAATAATAAATCCAATAGCTCGTGAAAGGGCATCATTAACTCTTCTCCCGTACATACTATGGAATATGAGGTATTTTTTACCAAAGTTATATTTTTCTATAATCATTGTATTTTCTCTAGGGATCTCTAAAAATCTATGTTGTTCTGAGAAGTAATCGTAAATAGAGCTTGCAGTAAGTTTTTTTACATACAAATAATTTTTTATAAAATCTTCAATCTCTTTTCTAGGTTTCTTTAAAGAAAGTTTTTCGTGCATCAATTTTCTAAAACGGTTTATTTCTAAACCAGAATCAAAACTTAATGGTAACTGTTCTGAAAACCAAGAGGGAATTGTTGGAGAAAGATTTTGGGCAGTAGAAACATAGATATTCATACCTCTAGAATAATTGTATATATATTTTTTTCCTCCTAAAACGAATACATCCCCTTTTTTCATTCTTTCTAAGAATCCTTCATCAATAACTCCTATGTTTTCCTTAGTTTTAGAAAGCTTAACATTAACAAATGATTCTTCAGGGATTGTCCCAAGATTAGTCATATATAAGACCCTTGCTAGTTTCCCTCTTTTTCCAACTTCTTTAGTTTCAGGATCATACCAAATCTTTCCATAAACAGAGTTTTTTTCTAAATCATATTCTCCTGATAAATAGCTTATAACATCAAAAAAATCATTTCTAGATAAATTAGAGTAACAATAACTCTTTTTGATTACACTAAACAATTCATCAATATTCCATCTTTTATATATTGCCATCCCGTAAATTTGTTGTGAAAGAACATCTAAGCAATTTTTTGGGATTTGAATTTGGTTTATCTTTTTTTCAATCATCTCTTTTTGTATGACACTACACTCAATGAGATCATCTCTGTCAGAAACAATAAATCTTCCTTTAGTAGTATTATGAAGTTGATGGCCTGCACGACCTAATCTTTGTAGAGCTCTAGCACTAGATTTTGGAGAGGAAATCATAATAACAAGGTCGATAAATCCAATATCAATTCCAAGTTCTAGGCTTGTTGAGCAGACTACTGCTTTTAAATCTCCTCTCCTTAAACTTTCTTCAACTTCAAAACGATGTTTTTTACTTAGAGAAGAGTGGTGCGCAGCTATATTTTCATCTCTATATTCTGTAGGAAATTTTTCTTTAAGATGACTAACAACCCTCTCTGTTGCAGAGCGAGTATTTGTGAAGATAAGAGTAGTTTTGTGATCTTTAATAAGGTTGTCTAGGACAGAGTACATATTTGGAAAAAGATCTTTTCCAGAAACAAGGTCCTTTGAGGGGGTTAAAACATCAATATCTACTTTTTTACTAAGAGGGACTTTGATAATTCTAACTTCTCTATCCTCAGATTCTCCTACAAGATATTTTCCAACTTCTTCTATAGGCTCTACAGTTGCACTTAACCCAATCTTAGTGGGCCAAGTTTTACTTACTTCATTTAATCTTTCTAAACTTAAGCTTAAATAAACCCCTCTTTTGTTGTCTAAGGAGTGAATTTCATCAATAATACAGTATTCTACAGAATTAAGATTTTCAACAAATTTACTGCTTGTAAGAGTAATTGCAAGGGTTTCAGGAGTGGTAATGAAAATATGAGGGATTTTTCTAGCCATTTTTGCTCTCTCAGAAACGGTTGTATCTCCTGTTCTTAAGGCAACACGAATTTCTTGTAGGTCTATCCCTTTTTCTTTTGCAATACCATTTATTTCTTCAAGAGGTTCAACAAGATTTTTATGGATGTCATTACTTAAGGCTTTTAAAGGAGAAGTGTAAACAGCATAGATTTTATCTTCTAAATTTCCTTTTTCTGCAAGAATAACAAGATAATTTAGGATAGAGAGAAAAGCAGTAAGTGTTTTAGTTCCTCCAGTAGGAGCAGAAATAAGTATATCCCTTCTTTCCCATATGTTCATTACTCCGTATTCTTGAGTGATTGAAGGTGATTTAAATTTTGAAAAAAACCATTCTCTAACTAAAGGATGAAGTATTTTTTTAATTTCTTTTTTATTGCTTTTTTCAGCTTTTTTTATTAAAGTCATTTTAAAATATGGGGTGGGCAATTTAATAAACTAATTAATATAAAAAGTGTTTGAGATAGTTTAAACTAATTGTTCATAAACAATACGAACGGTGCGCTAGAGGCGTTATTTGATTAATGTTTGGATGTTTTCAATGGAGTCTGCAACATCCCGACCCTTTTTTGTCAATTTTATTAACTTAACACGCCCTTTTTTCTCAAATAGAACTAGTCCCAAACTTTCTAGGGTCTGTAAAATCTTAACAGCATGGCTATATGTACAGTCTACTTCCTTAGCCAGTATGCTACCGTATCTCATTCTCGTGTTCTTTTTTAAAAAAACCAACATCAATGCTGGCTTCCTTCTAAAAAAGATGTCAAAGTTGTCTTTCATTTTAAGATATATTTTCTGATATATATATTCCAGGTAGTAAAGGGCTTTTAAAACTTTCGTTAGGGGCGAGAAACAATTTATTATCTGTCTGAACAAGGAGTTACTATTCTAAAGTGAATATATATTCAATAATCATAAAAGCCATAAAATTTATTGAAATGTTAAATTGAAATGTTATAAAAAATAGGGCAACGGAAGAATTTTTATAATTTGAAAAGTTTATTTATTAAGAAATTTTTTAGAAGTATTTATATGGTTTAGAGAGGTGTATTAACATTATACCAATCTTGTTTAAATAGCCCTAAAAATAACTTGATGGGCTAGAAAAGTTTAAAGATAAAATGGAAAAAAAAGAAATTGTTTTAAAAGAAAAATCAAAGAAAAAGGATAAGACGAAAATTCTCGCAATTGGAGATATTCATGGAGATATAGATTTAATAGAAAAAGTCGCAAAAAAAGCAGATGAAGAAAATGTAGATATAATAATCCTGGGGGGAGATTTGACTTTTTTTGGAGAACTTCCGAAAGGGCTAATAGGCCCATTAATAAGAGAAGAGAGGCAAATTCTTTTAATTCACGGAAATCACGATGGTGTTGAAACGATTGATTTTTTATCTGAGATGTATCCAAATACAAAAAACCTACATAATACTGGTTTTATTCTTAACGATATTGGATTTTTTGGAGCGGGAGGTGCTGATTTTGGAAGGGGAGCAATGAGTGAAAAAGAATTTAATGAAATTATTGGGAGATCTCATTATCTTATAAGAGATACAAAAAGAAAGATTATGATAACCCATATGCATCCAGAAAAAACAAAATCCGAGTTTTCAGGGGTTCCTGGAAGCAGGAGCATAAGAAAAGCAATAGAAAAATATAGGCCAGATTTTGCTCTTTTTAGCCATATTCATGGAGCGGGAGGAATTGAAGAAAAAATAAATAGTACTAGGGCAATAAATGTATCAAGGAAGATGAAAATTTTTGAGATTTAATGATTTTGAAAT
>CAYZJM010000024.1:0-11630 GCA_964479015.1 Candidatus Woesearchaeota archaeon | reverse complement strand
ATACCTTTTTTATCACCCTCTCCACCTTCATTAATCGCCTCTTTTAACTCTCTAACCTTCCTCCTCAGATTTTTGAAAGAATTAGAAGCGTTTGAAAGAATTTTTTCTCCAAATAAAAGTCTCTTTCTATAATGAACACTTAAACACAAATATCTATATGCTAAAGGTTCTGTTCCATTCTCTTCCAATGCTCCTAAGTTGATTATATTCCCGAGAGATTTACTCATCTTATCTTGACCACTCATCACCAAAAACTCAGAATCTAGCCAGTAATTTACAAATTTTTTTCCGGTAGCCCCCTCTGATTGAGCAATTTCATTAGTATGATGAACAGGGATGTGGTCTATCCCCCCAGTATGAATATCTAATGTCTCCCCAAGATATTTCATAGACATTGCAGAACACTCTATATGCCATCCAGGGAATCCTTTTCCCCAAGGAGAATCCCATTCCATATCTCTTTTCTCTTTAGGATTTGAAAATTTCCATAAAGCAAAATCTGTTTTATTTTTCTTCTCCCCTAACTCTATCCTTGCTCCAGCCTGCAATCCTTTAATATCTAACCTTGCAAAATCCCCATATCTTGGAAATTTAAAAGTATCATAATAAACTCCATCTGAAGTAACATAAATAAAGCCTTTTTCTTCTAATCTCTTGATAAGTTCTATTTGTTCATTAATATGTTCAGTGGCCCTACATAAAACACTAGCCGGTTTAATATTCAGTTTAGAAATATCCTCTAAAAATTGATTAGTATATCTTTTTGAAATCTCCCATGCACTTGTTTTTTGCTCTCTTGCAGACTTCTGCATTTTATCTTCTCCTTCATCTGCATCACTCGTCAAATGTCCAACATCTGTTATGTTCATAACTTGCTTTACTTTATATCCTGCATACTCAAGAACTCTTTTTACTGTATCTGAAAAGACATAAGCTCTAAGATTTCCAATATGTGCTCTTCCATAAACAGTGGGCCCACAAGTATACATCTTAACTTCATCTTCATTTATTGGAATAAATTCTTCAACCCTCCTTCCGAGAGTATTCATAAATTTAACCGTTTCTTTTGTCATTTTTTATCATTAATTCCTTCTAAAAATTCTTCTAAAGTTTTAGTTCAATATTTATTTAATAATATTAAAAAACCCAATTATAAAAATTTACCCTTTTGTACTTAAATCCCATCAATAAGAAATCCTTATAGACTCAAACAAAATTTTTCAAAACTTTTATTAAGTGCCCCCATCTAATTTAATTATATGGCTGAAAAAGAGGTAAAAGAAAAAGAGAATTTTATAAAATGGTTTTCAGAGCTTAATAAGGACTCTGTTGATATTGTAGGAGGAAAAGGCGCTAATCTTGGAGAGATTTACAACCTTGGGGTTCCTGTTCCTCCAGGATTTGTTATAACCACAGAAGCGTATGCTTATTTTTTAAAAGAATCCGGATTAAAAAAAGAAATTTCTGAATTGCTTGGAGATATTGATTATGATGATACTGCTAAGCTAAATAAAAACGCAAAAAAAATTAGAGAATTGATTATTAGTGCACAGATTCCAAAAGACTTAATAGAAGAAATTGAAGAAGCCTATGAAAATTTGGATGTTGGAGATGCTAATGATGAAAAAGAAGATGTTATGAAAATTCTTGAAAAAACTTCAGAAGAACCTTTTGTAGCAGTTAGAAGTAGCGCTACCACAGAAGACCTAGCAGATGCAAGTTTTGCGGGACAACAAGATACATTTGTCAATGTAAAAGGGAAAGAAGAGTTATTAGAAAAAGTCAAAAAATGTTTTGCCTCACTTTTCACTTCAAGAGCAACATATTATAGGAATAAAAAAGGATTTGAACATGAAAAATCAGGACTTGCAGTTGTAATCCAAAAAATGGTTGATTCAGAAAAATCAGGAGTTATTTTTTCAAAAGACCCCTCATTTAACAATGAAAACATTATAATTGAAGCTGTTTATGGTTTAGGAGAAGGAATTGTTTCGGGAAAGATTACTCCAGATAGTTATGTTGTTTCTAAAGATTTTAAAATATTAAAAAAAGAAATCTCTGAAAAAAAGATAGCTATACTAAAAAGTGAGGAAGGTAAAACCGAAGAGGTTTCATTGGATGAAAAAAAGTCTAAATCCCCTGTTTTAAATGAATATGAATTAAATAAGTTATCTGAAATAGCCTTAAGATTAGAAAAGCATTATAACAAACCCCAGGATATAGAATTTGCAATAGAAGGTGAACAAGTATATATTGTCCAAACAAGAGCGATTACAACAATTGGAAGTAGGGTTGATAAAGAAGACGGAGGAGAAATAGATGGTGAAATTGTCCTCAAGGGAGTTGGGGCTTCTCCAGGAGTTGCTTCCGGTAAAATAAAAATTGTTAAGGATTTAGACGAACTTGAAAAAGTAAAAAAAGGAGACGTCTTAGTTACAAAAATGACAAATCCTGATATGGTTGTAACAATGCAAAAGTCTTCTGCAATCGTAACTGATGAAGGGGGCTTGACTTGTTTTGCAGGAGATACTAAAGTACTAACTAATAAAGGATTTATGGATATAAGAGAAGCAACAAGAAGAGTTAAGGAAAATGAAAAATTGTTTATTTTTTCTTATGACTGCAAAAATCTAAAACCAATCTGGAAAAAAATAATAAATGCAGGAAGCAAAAAATCAGAGGTGGTAAGAGTTTCTGTTTCTCAAACGGGGCACATGAAAGAAAACACTATTGATATCACCCCCGATCATAAAATGTTTACATTCAAAAATAGGAATTTAGTAAAGAAAGAGTTAAACAAAGTAATAAATGATAAAGAAATGCTTTGCTTAGTTGATCGCCTTCCAAAAAATGAAACATTTACAAATTATAAATTAGCATACATCAATGGATTACTTCTTGCAGATGGACATGTTAAAATTGATTATTACAATGGAAAAAATCCAAGAAGAGGATATGTAATTTTTACTCAAAAACAAACAGAAGAAAAAAGTGAAATTATCCAAACTTTCAAAAATTATTTTCAAGAAGTTTTTGGAGGGGGATATTCTGAAAGGGAAAAGGTAGCAAATTCAATTATAAGGGGAAAAACAGTGCAAGGGACTGTCACAGATTTTTCTCACTACAGCTTAAAAACTGCTTTAATACTTCAAAAAATAAGCCAAAATTTAGCGCAATGGGCAATGAATTTAGATGAAGAAAGTTGTTTGAACTTTTTAGCAGGAATTATTGATGGAGATGGAAGTTTCAGTAACAATAGAATAAATATATACATTTCAAAACAGAATATTCTTGAAGGAATAATTGTAGCATGTTTAAAATTAGGAATTTTCCCCCAAGTAACTTCTAATAGGAATATTTCAAATGTTCAAATACTAGAAAGAATGAATGATATCCTCCAATTTTCCAAAAAAATAAAAATTAAAGCGAAGGAGAAAAAGTTGGGAACAAAGTTATTTGCAGCTAAACAAATCCTAGGAGATATAATTGAAGAAGTTAACTACAGTGGAAAAATTAACCCCTATGTAAAAAATAACCTTCTTATTGATTCTAGAAAGATTTTAAGAGACATACTCCCTACTGCAAAACCCCAAACTAAAAAAGAATTAATCAAAATCCTTAATTCTTCCATAAGAATGCATCGAATTAGTTCTTTAGATAAATTTAAAGAAACAGAGGTGTTTAATTTAGAAGTTGAAGCTGATAATGAGTTAGATAAAAATTACATAATATTCACAAAAAGATATACTCCCCTTTTAGTTTCAAATTCACATGCCGCAATAGTATCAAGAGAGATGGGCATCCCTGCAATTGTTGGAACAAGACAAGCCACAACAAAATTAAAAGAAGGAGAAACGATAACTGTAAACGGCTCTTCTGGGAAAGTATACAAAGGGAAGGTTGCAGAAACAAAAAAAGAAGAAATAAAACCTGTTCAATCCAAAACTAAAACAAGCTTAAAAGTTATTGTAGATCTTCCTAGTTATGCCGAAAGAGCGGCTAAAACCGGATTAAAAGCAGTCGGATTAACAAGGATTGAAGGAATAATTGCGGAATCAAATAAACATCCTAATTTCTTTCTAAAAAATAATAACGAAAAAGAATATGAAGAAATCATTTACGATGGAATCTCTAAAATTGCAAAACAATTTGATGAACTATGGATTAGAACTTCAGATATAAGAAGCGACGAGTTCAGCAATCTAGAAGGAGCTCCAGAAACGAAAGAAGCGAATCCAATGTTAGGATTCCATGGAATTCGATTTGGTCTTAAAAATCCAAAAATTCTAAAAGCGGAGCTCAATGCATTAAAAAGAGTTTCCGAAGAAGATAAAACAATAGGTTTAATCCTCCCTCAAGTTATTTCGGTTAAAGATGTCCAAGAAGTTAAAAAGATTTTAAAGGAAATAGATTTCCTCGATGCTAGAATTGGGGTAATGGTTGAAACTCCTGCTTCTGTTCAGATAATCGATAAACTATGCGAAGAAGGAATTGATTTTATATCTTTTGGAACAAATGACCTAACACAATACACCTTAGCTATTGATAGAGGTAATGAAAGAGTTCAAGAAATTTATGAAGAAACGAATCTTGCGATTTTAAGGCAAATAGAACACGTGATAAAAGTTTGTAAAGAAAATGGTGTTGAAACAAGTATCTGTGGCCAAGCAGGAAGCAAAAAAGAAATGGTTAAGTTTTTAGTAAAAAAAGGAATTGATAGTATAAGTGTTAATGCAGATATGGCAAGCAATATCTCTGAGTTTATTTCCGGTTTAGAAGAAAGCTTAGAAGAGAACCAAGATAATCTTGAAAACAAAGAAGCTAATGAAGAAGAAACCAGAGAGAAAAAAGAGGGAGAAATGAATAATGAGATTGAAAATGAAGTAAATGAAAGAGATGATAACACCCGAGAAGAGAATGAGAATGAAGAGGATAGAGGAGATAGTATAAAAGAAGCTAATGAAGAAGGAAATAAAGAAAGAGAAGAGGGCAATGAGATTGAAGAGCAACATGAAAATGAAGAAGATGTAGAAGATTCTCAGGGAAATGAAGAAGACAAAGAATTTTTAGACATTTTCTAAATATTTATAAATAAGAAATCATTAGGTGATACATGGCTAAAAAGAGGGTTAACAGTAAAAAAGGATCTACTTCTAAATCAAAAAAAGGAAGTAATAAAAAACCAGTTAGCAAATCCAAAACTGAAAAAATACTAATTGAAAATTTTACAGAACTACAAAAAGTAATGACTAATTTTTCTGAAAGATTTGATAACTTATCAAACCAAATTTCAAAATTATTAGAATTGTTTGAGACTTCAGCAAAAAGCTTTATGGAAAATGAAGGAAGTTTTGGGGAAGATAAAAAAGAAAATCAAAAGATTGTAGAAAGGCTAAACAATCTTATTGAGCAAAATAAGATTATTGCGAGAGGATTAACACTACTCCATGAAGCAAGAGAAAATCATTCTCCTCTTAAACCTCCTGTTCATCCAACCCCTCAAAACAATCTAAAACAAATTGGCCCACCTCAACAATCCCCAGCTCCAAAAGTCCAACAACCTTCCAAAAATCCTCCAACTCCTTCTTCAGAAAAAGAAGGGCAAGGACAAACAAAAGAAGAAAACTCTCGTTCAGGCCAGTATCAAAAATCAATATCGAATAAATCTCAATGATTTCTTTAAAATGCAAAATCAAGCAATATCCCAGGATAATATCAAATTAAAGAAACGAGCATTTTTAATACTCTTCTCAAAAGAACTCATCAAAAAGTACAACGTTGATGAAATAACAAAATTAAAAAAAGTCCTTGATGATAATTTTGAAGAAAGAAAAAAGAGAGAGTTGGAGATATTAAAAAAGAGAAAATTGATTAATTCTTCTTATGCAAAAAAGGCAAAAGAAATAGAAAAAATCCCAATAAGAATCAAAGAAGAGAATCCAATAAAAAACAAAAGAGAAGTTATTGTAAAAAAACCTCAAAATCAAGACAAAAAAGATTATTACCCTGAAAGAGAGAAAATTTTTGAGAAAAATCTTAGAGAAAAAGCACCCCCTAAAAGAGACTTTTCCTTAAGAGAAAAAATAGAATCTGGCTTAGAAATTAAAAATCCTGTAAAAATCAAATCTAGTAGTAGGGAAATAGAAGACTCTCTAAAACCTCCTCGTCCCGGATCAGAAGAAAAAGTTCTAAAAATTCCAGAACCTCAATTACCTGAAAGATTTCAATATCTTAATCCCACTCCTACAAAAAAACAGATTGATTTAGGGAAACTTAACCCTCTTCTCCAGGACCCCGGAGTAAGAATAATTGAATGTGAGGGTGCAGATGAGAGAATCTTTGTTACAGGAACTATGGGAAAAAAGCCTACAAAAATAGTACTCTCGGAACAAGAGATAAATGATATCATCCAAAGATTTTCTGAAGAAGCAAAAATCCCTGTACACGAAGGAGTCTTCAGAATCGTTGTAGGAAACTGGATTCTCTCCTCAGTTGTATCAGATATTGCAGGGTCAAGATTTATTCTAAAAAGAGTTACAAACAAAAGACAAACATTCTACAATCAATAAAATTAAAACAAACCTCTTAAAATATAAAAATTTTATAAAATTAAACATAAGACAATTCTTAAAAAGACAATTTACTAATATACACTATGAACAAAACAAATAAAGAGATATCTGAACAAAAGCTAGATAGATATCTAAATTTAACAAAAAAAGCTCTAAAAGAGATAAAGAAGAATATCATTAAAGGAAAAGGGGACTATGCCAAAGAAATTCTTGAAATGGCCTCAAATTATCTTTCAGATGCAAATCATTTTAAAGATAAAAAAGACTTTGTTAATTCTTTTGCAGCCATTAATTATGCTCATGGTTGGATTGACGCAGGGGTAAGATTAGATATTTTTAATGTCAAAGATGATAAACTTTTCACAGTAAAATAATTTTTAAATTCCTTAACCACCTCTTTTAAACTCCTTTTACATTCTTTCAAGATATCTAAACGAATAAATAGATAAAGTATAAAAACTCCTTTTTCTTTTTTTTATTATGGCTAAAAAAATAATTGTCTTGAGCCTTGGAGGTAGTTTAATTGTTCCTGAAAAGATAGACCCAAATTTTCTAAGAGAATTTAAAAAAACAATAATAAGTAATTCAAAAGAATACAAATTTATTGTTGTCTGTGGGGGAGGGACTGTTGCAAGGAAATACATTTCAGCCTTGAAAGAGATGGGTTTGAATGAAGAGCTTCAAAGTTTTGCAGGAATTTCTGCAACAAGAATGAATGCCCGATTTATGAGTTATCTTTTCAAAATTAATCCTAGAAGAGGGATACCGCACACTCTAAAAACAATAAAAAAATACATTAAAAAACAGAGTGTTGTTTTTTGTGGGGCACTAGAATATAAGCCAAATCAAACATCAGATTCAACAGCAGTAGAGATTGCATCTTCCTTCGATACTATTTTTATAAACCTCACAAATGTTGATGGGTTATATAACAAAAATCCTAGTAAACATAAAAATGCAAAAATGATTCCAAAAATATCTTGGAAAAAATTTTATGAAATAGCAAATGAAAAAGAGTTTAAACCAGGACAACATTTTGTATTAGATCAAACAGCTGCAAAGATAATAAAGAATAATAAAATCAAAACGTATATCCTTGGTAAAAATTTAAAAGAACTGGATAATCTCCTAAAAAACAAAAGATTTAAGGGAAGTGTGATTTGTGATGGCAACAAAAAATAATTTTTCTTTTATCGAAGAAGATAATTTTGAAAAAGCAAGAAAAAAAATAAGAGAAAATAAAGGTAAAAAAATTATCTTTTCAGGAAAGGATGACGATTTAAACAGAAAGATTCTCGAAAAAGAAGATATCGACACATTACTAATAAAAACAAGTGGAAAAAAAGATAAATCAAAACAAAGAGATTCTGGTTTTGACTCTGTTATGGCTAAAATTTCCAAAAAAAGAAAGGTAAATCTTGGGATTTACCTTGATGAAATAATCAACTCTAAAGGAATTGTAAAAACAAAAATCTTAGGGAGAGTCATACAAAACATTAAACTATGTAATAAAAACAATCTTAATGTAAAATTCGTAGCACTAAAAAAAGAAAATAAGAGGAATCCTTATGATTTAAAAGCACTAGGACTTGTTTTAGGGATGCCAACTAGGATGGTAAAAGATTTATAAAATGTATTCTTTTTAATTAATTATTCTGGTAAAATGGAGATCAAAAAAATTACAGAATCTTTAAGCCCTAATGAATTAAAGATTCTCCCATACATAGAAGAAAGAAATGTTGGAGATATATGCAGAAAAAGTAATCTTGATAAAACCTCGGTATTAAGAGCCTTAGAATATTTAAAAACAAAAGAGATAGTTAAGCTTACATATAGCAAAAAAGGGATTGTTGAATTAAGTATTAATGGGATTCTTTATAGAAAAAGAGGACTTCCAGAAAGAAAACTGTTAGATGTTTTAGGAGAAAAAAGAATACTCGGTTTTGGAGAAGCACAAAAAAAGAGCGGATTATCCAACGAAGAGTTTAGAGTTTCTTTAGGAGTTTTGAAATCAAAATCCCTAGTTGAAATTAAAAATAAAAAACTTGTTTTTAACGCGAATAAAGAAGAAATTTCAAAAAAATTACCAGAAGAAATCTTCATTGAATCTCTCCCTCTAAATTATGATTCTCTAACTAAGGAACAAATCCAATTATTAAAAAAATTACAAAAAAGAAAAGACATATTAAAAGTAAAAGAAGACTCCGTAGTTAAAATAGACATTACTGAACTTGGAAAAGAGATAGTTGATTCAAAAATTAAACCATCCAAGTTTATTGAACAAGTAACTCCTAAAATACTAAGAGAAGAAAATTCTTGGAAAGGAAAAAAGTTCAGAAGGTATAATGTTGTTTCTCAAGTTCCGGAAATAAGTGGGGGGAAAAGACATTTCGTTAATCAAGCTTCAGATTATGCAAGAAGAATTTGGACAGATATGGGGTTTAAAGAAATGAATGGGAATATGATTGAAAGTTCTTTTTGGATTTTTGACGCCCTCTTCACAGCACAAGATCATCCTGTAAGGGATATGCAAGATACTTTCTTTATTGATAAAAAAGCTCCTTTAGAAAAAAAAGAAATTGTAAAAAAAGTGAAAAATAGTCATGAAAAAGGTGTAGGGGGAAGTAGGGGATGGGAATATAAATGGAATGAAGAAGAATCTAGAAAGTTGGTCTTAAGAACCCATACAACTGCAGTCTCTTCAAAAAAACTTAAAAATCTAAAGAAAGAAAATCTACCTGCAAAGTTTTTTGCATTAGGAAAATGCTTCCGTAATGAAACAATAGACTGGAGTCATGGTTTTGAATTCAATCAAACAGAAGGAATTGTTATTGATAAAAATGTAAATCTAAGACATCTATTAGGATATTTAAAACAATTTTTTAAAAAGATGGGATTTGAAAAAGTAAGATTCTCTCCAGCATATTTTCCATACACTGAACCAAGTGTTGAGATAAATGTATGGCATCCTAAAAAGAAACAATGGCTTGAAATAGGAGGAGCAGGAATATTCAGACCAGAAGTAGTTATTCCTTTGTTTGGGGAATACGTGCCTGTTTTAGCTTGGGGCCCTGGATTTGATAGAGTTTTAATGGATTATTATAAAATTAATGATATCCGTGAATTGTACAAAAACAACTTGGATAAATTAAAAAAAGAAAAATTTTGGTTAAGAAATTAAAATGGCAATCATAACAATAAACAAAAGAAAATTTGAAAGAGAAATTGGAAGATTTGATGATAAAATGAAACACAACATTGCAATGTTTGGGACTCCTTTAGAAAAAGAAGATAAAGAAGAAATCCAAGTTGAAGTCTCTCCCAATCGACCAGATTTTCTTTCTTATGGGGGATTTAAAAGAAGTTTCCTAGCTTTTTTAGATAAAAAAACAGGCTTAAAAAAATATAAAATAGAAAAACCAAATAAAGATTATGTTGTTAATGTGGATTCTTCTGTTTATGATGTTAGACCTTATACAGCATGTGCAATTGTAAAGGGTTTAAAACTAGATTCTGAAAAAATTAAAGAGTTAGTAGATACCCAAGAAAAACTTCATTTTACAGTTGGAAGAAAAAGAAAAAAAGTAGCAATAGGAATCTACCCTTTAGAAAAAATTAAACTTCCTATCACATATAAAGCTCTTGAACCTGATAAAATAATATTTATCCCACTAGATGAAAAGAAAAAGATGTCTGGATTAGAAATTCTTCAAAAACATCCTGCAGGTAAAAAGTATTCTCATTTATTATCTGGAAAAACAAAATTCCCTGTTTTTTTGGATTCAGAAAAAAATATACTAAGCATGCCTCCGATAATTAATTCTGAATTTACTGGAAGGGTGGATGAAAAAACAAAGAATGTTTTTGTTGAATGTTCTGGATTTAACCTGCCAATACTAAAAAAATGTTTAAACCTATTAGTTACTTCACTTGCAGAAATGGGGGGTAAGATTTATCAAATGGAAGTTAAAAATAAAAAGAAAGAAATTACTCCAAATTTATCTCCAGAAGAAAAGAAGATTTCTCTAAAAAATACAAATAATCTTTTAGGATTAAATCTCAATGAAAAACAATTAAAGAAATCACTTGAAAAGATGGGCCATGATTATTCTAATGGAATTGTAAAAATACCTCCTTGGAGAACAGACATCCTTCATGAAGTAGATCTAATAGAAGATGTAGCAATTGCTTATGGGTATGATAATCTAATCCCTGAAATTCCAGAAGTTTCTACAGTTGGACAAGAAGATCCTAAAGAGAGTATTAAAAGAAAAATTTCTGAGATTTTATCGGGAGTACAAATGCTTGAAACCTCAAGTTATCATCTTACAACCCGTAATGACCAGTTCTCCAAAATGGATGTTAAAGAAAAAAAAGAAACAGACTACTTATTTGTTGAAGAATCCAAAACAGATTATAATGTACTAAGAAAAAGTCTTACCCCTTTAATGTTAAAAATCTTTTCAGAAAACGTTGATTCAGAGTATCCTCAAAAAATCTTTGAGATGGGGAAAGTATTCAGTTTTAGTACTCATGTCAACGAAAATGAGCATCTTGCAGGAGCTATCTCCCCAAGTAACTTTACAGAGATAAAACAAATTATAGAGTATCTATTTAAAATGCTTAATATAAACATAAATATTGTTGAACCAGAAGATTTCCCAAAATATTTTATTAATGGGAGAGTAGCAGAAATTTTTTTAGATAAAAAGAGTATTGGTTTTATTGGAGAAATTCATCCTAAGATTCTAAAAAATTGGAAGTTAAGGATGTCTGTAGGATTATTTGAAATAAATCTTGAAGAAATATTCCAAAAACTTCTAAGTAACCTAAATATAGAAAGCAACTAATAATTAAATTTTTTAGATTAAATCATATCAGCAACACAAAGTTACCCAAAATAAGTATTATTATTCCTGCTCTTTTTTTCTTTTTTATTTTTAAAATTAGTAATTATTTTCAAAAGTTCTTCTTTCATACTCTGCCAAGCAAGATAAGTATCATTTATGAATTTTACTACTTTCTCTTCTGAATATTTTAAATCCAATTCTATAAGGA
>CAYZJM010000023.1:0-12010 GCA_964479015.1 Candidatus Woesearchaeota archaeon | reverse complement strand
CAAAAAAGAGTTTAGACAGGATAAGTATCAAATAGGATTCAAGACTTAAGATCTTATCATAAATTTTATAAACAATCTTGAACATACTTTATTGTAGACTAGGTCGGCGGGATAGCCCTCCGCCAATTGCAAATGGGCTTTATGGCAGACTGCAAGGAGGGGCGTGATAGGAAAATTAAATAGTCCTTGCTCGGACGTTGATGTTTTGTCTGTCTCGATCTTGCAGATGCGAATTGGGTCAGGCCTTGATCGGAGCAGCCCTAAACATTTGTTAGGATGCTTGACAGGTTGCAGAACTGAGAAAGAGTAAGGATCGCTGTTTAGTAATCCTTGAGCAATCCTCCGGGTCTACGCCTTAAATTATCTTAAATTTGTTTATGTTCAATTTTATTTTTGTTAATTAATAAGATTAATAAAGCAATTCGGTCTCTTTCTAATAGATTATAAAATAAAAAAATATTCAAAGATGGATAAAAAAGGTCAGTTTTATATTATTGCAACACTTGTTTTAATCTCTTTGATAGTAGGGTTGATGTCTCTTTCAAATTATGCTTCTAAAGAAACATACTCTGGAATAAACCATTTAAGAGATGAAATAATAATAGAAGGAAAAAGGGTTTTAGAGTATACTACAGATCCTGAAAATAATTTAAATGATGAAGAAGTAAATGAAGTATTTGAAGAATTTGTTTCAGGTTATGAAAACCGTGGAGAGATCCATTTTATTGTTGGGAATAATAAAAATATAACAGAGTATTCATATTCTGATTTAGATGTAACATTCTATGTGAAAGATGAAGGAAGTTGGAATGAATTTTGGGATAGCTATTCTGGAAATGATATCTCTAAAGTTAAAATAAAAGTCTCTGAAGATGATCTTGAAAGAGAATATGATTTTGAGATAAGAAAAGGTGAAAATTTTTATTTTTTAGTTTCTTCAGAAATTGAAGAAGAGAGATATATTGCTACAAACCAGTTTTGAAGTTAGTTTTATATATTCCTTTTTTCTAAATAAATTATGAATTTAATTAATAAAAATAAAAGAGGAGTTAGTGTCATTATTGGTTATGTCTTATTAATTTCTACTGCAATAATCCTTAGCATAATAATTTACTCTTGGATTAAGACATATATCCCAAAAGATTCTGAAGAGTGTCCTGAAGGGGTTTCAATTTCGTTAATAGATTATGATTATGAGAAAGAAGAGTGGCTTAATCTTACCTTGAAAAATAATGGTCGTTTTAACATAGGGGGATTATTTATTAAGGCTTCCAATAAAACAGAATCAGAACAAGAAATTGCTACTATGGACATGGATAGATATGCTTTAGGTGAACAAACAGGACAAGGTGCGATTATATTTGCAGATACTATTGGGAGTAATCCTTTAAAACCAGGGGAAGAAGAGTTTATTTTTTTATATCTGGGGGGAAATGAAGATGTTGAACAGTATGTTGGAGAAATTTATTTTATCAATATAATTCCTACAAGATGGATAGAAATAGATGAAAGAGAAAAATTTACAAGCTGTGGAAATTCAAAAATTAGTGAAGAAATAGATTCATAAAGATATTTTTATGTTAAATTTATAAACTTAGAAAACTAAATGAAAAAATGAGAAAAAAAGGGGTTTCACCAGTTATAGCAACTGTTCTTTTAGTAGGAATTGTTCTTGTAAGTGCATTAATTGTTTTTGTATGGGTTAGAGGTTTTACTGAAGAAGCTGTAACAAAATTTGGAGGTGAAAATATAGAACTCACTTGTGAGAAAGTAAACTTTGAAGCCAGTTATTCTGAAGATTCCCTTTCTATCACAAATGTGGGGAATGTTCCAATGTATAGTTTAGATATAAAAATTTCTGGTGATGGTAGCTATATCACTCGAAGCATAGAAGAGATTACTGGTTCTGATGAGTGGCCGGAAGTTGGACTAAAGCAAGGCCAGTCCTTTTCAGGGAGCATTGGTAGTGGAGATATTGAAATTAGTTCTGGAGATGAATTAATTTTAATTCCTGTATTACTTGGAAAAACATCTGATGGAGAAGAAAGAGTTCACACTTGTGAAGAACAACATGGAAAACTGATAGAGGTATAAATTTCTTATGAAAATCTCAAAAAAAAATAAGAAAGGAGTATCAGGGGTTATTGTCACTTTAATCTTGATTGCATTATCAATGTTTCTCGGGTCAATTGTATGGTTAGCAGTAAATAATCTAATTACAAATCAACTGGATGATGCGGGATCTTGTTTTAATGTTTTTGAAGAAGTCAAAATAAACAGAGAAAATACATGTTATGATTATGGAGAGGACGAATTAGCATTTTCTATAAGCATTGAAGATGTAGAAATTGAGGGGGTTTTTGTTTCAATAAAGGGAGAAGAAACTTTTAAAAATTTTGAGATCACGAATGAACTGAAAACAATATCAGGGTTAAGATTTTATAATGAAGAAATTGAAGGGGGAGTAAAATTACCTGAAAAAAAAGCAGGGAAGACATATATTTATGAATGGGATAGAGAAGGGATTCAAACAAACACCCCAAAATCAATAGAAATCGCTCCAAAAGTTGATCAAAAGAGATGTTCTACTTCTGACTCTTTAGAAAGTATAAATCTATGTTAATCTAAAAAATAAATAGATGCAAACTTTTTAGATTGCATTAATTATTTAAATCAAATCTTTCTTAATATATCTATGAAAAAGAGAGGTCAGATTTGGGTCGAAACAGTTATTTATACTTTGATTGCCCTTACAATGATTTCATTGGTACTTTCTTTTGTGAGGCCAAAAATCTTAGAAATGCAAGACCAAACTATTTTAGAACAATCAAGAAATATGATTAGTAATATAGATGGAATCTTAAGTTCAATCTCACAGGGGGGATTAGGGAATAAAAGAAACATTGAATTAAGTATAAAAAAAGGAGATCTGAGGATAGATTGTGAAAATAATTTGATTAAATTCGAAATGGAAAGTAACCATTTTTATAGTGAACCTGAAGAAGAGATTAATGAAGGGAAAATTGAAGTTTATACTGAAGAAGTAGGAGATGAAGGAGTTGTTAGTTTTACCATTCAATACTCAGAAGATTATAATATGACATGTAACGGGGAAAAAGAGAAGGTAATCCTTTCTCAAGCTCCCACCTCTTATAGATTATCAATCTCTCATGAAGGATATCACTCATATACTGAAATGGGTTTATGTCCTGATGAGGCCCCCAGATATTACTCCTGCGAAGAAATAGAAAACAGTGGTTATGATGATGCTAGATTTACTGAAATAAGGCCTACAATGGATTTTAAAATAAACTAAACGTTATTAAAATAGTTAAAAAAGAGATAAATCCAACAAGAAATTAAATCAAAAAAGTATAAACAAAAAATGTTAAAACAAAAAAAACAAGATTCAGCGATACAAAATTATCCCCAAGTTCATATAAACTTCTCTCCAAAAATTCCTCCTCTTAAAAAACCAGAAGACAAAACAAATGTTGATGTGAGATACGCTTTAATCTCTCCTTTTGCTTTTGCACATATTTATTGGGATCCTAAGGAGTATGAATTAATTTACAGGGTAGAAGAGCCGATATTAAATAAAAAAGAACAACAGGACAAAGAAAAGATAGTTTCTGTAATAAAAGAGATGATTAACTTTGATACCATAGTTGAAAGAGATTTAGAGGAATTGTTAAAATATATAGATCAAAAGTTCAAATTCGTTGCAATAGAATTAGGATTAAAGATACCTTATGAAAGTTATAGGAAAATATATTATTATTTGTGTAGAGATTTTATAGGCTTTAATAGGGCTGATCCAATCTTAAAAGATTATTTTGTTGAGGATATAGAAAATAATGGGTTAAACGCTCCAATCTATTTGGTTCATAGAGTTTATAGGAATATCAAAACAGATGTCATTTTTGATGATATGGATGAACTAGAAGGATTTGTAGAAAAATTAGCTCAAAGATCTGGAAAGTACATATCTTATGCAAATCCAATTCTTGATGGAAGTCTCCCTGATGGGAGTAGAGTTAATGCAACATATACAAAAGATATAACTAGTAGAGGGCCTACATTTACAATAAGAAAATTTACCACAACTCCTTGGACCCCTCCTCAATTACTTTCTTTTAAGACGCTAAGTCCAGAAATGTTTGCTTATTTGTGGTTGCTTATAGAGCATAAAATGAATATTTTAATCGCTGGAGGAACTTCTTCAGGTAAAACAACCCTATTAAATGCTATCGCTTTTTTCATTTCTCCTGAATCTAGAGTTGTAAGTATTGAAGATACAAGAGAGTTAAATCTTCCAAGAGAAAATTGGCTCCCTAGTGTAGTAAGATCTGCTTCAGGGTTAGAAGGTATAGGAGAAATTGATCTATTTGCTTTATTAAAAAGTTCTTTTAGGCAAAATCCAGATTATGTGATTGTAGGGGAAGTTAGAGGTAAGGAAGCTTTTGTATTATTTCAGGGAATGGCCTCTGGACACTCTTCTATAAGTACTGTGCACTCAGATTCGGTAGATAGTGTTATAAAAAGACTTGAAACCCCTCCAATAAATCTTCCTCCAACTCTTCTTAATGTTTTAGATTGTGTTGCAATAATGACTCATGCGGTTGTAAAAGGAGAAGATACTAGAAGATTAAAGGAGATTGTAGAAATTATAAACATCTCTTCTGAAGGAGTTGCATTAACAAACACACCTTTTATGTGGAACGCTTCAGATGATATTTTTTATTTTAAAAAGAACAGCAAAATATTTGAAAAAATCTCTAATAGTGTAGGATTAAGTTTAGAAAAAATACAATTAGAATTTAGGAGAAGAGTAAAACTTCTTTACGAGCTCCAAAAACGTAAAATTTTTGATTTTGAAGAAGTTCAAAATATAGTCACAGAGTATTATAAAAAACCAGAGAATATTCTTAAAAAATTTGATATACCATAAGCAAAATATTTAATAACACTATTCGCTTTTTTTATAGATGGAAAAAGAAGGTGATTCAAAAGAGATAGATCCTCTTTCTAAGTTAAGAGAAGAAATTTCATTTCTTAACCATTTAGTTGGTTCTCTAGAAAATCTTGAAAAAGAATTGGAAAAGTATCATAAGAAAAAAGATGCTGGGAAGTTTAACCAAACAAAAAGAATAATACTCCAAATTCAAAACAAAATAAAAGAGGGGATAGAATGAATCACATTGATAATATTTTTTTAAGTTTAAGAAGAGATATCTCTCAACAAAAAAAGATTCTAAAAGAATTAGAATCCATAATTTCAAGTTTTGATGAAACTAATGATTCTGAAGAAAGAAAATCTCTTTTATCCCATATTAAAAAATTGAAGGGAAAATTGAAGGAAAAGAATGATAATCTTCCAAAGTTATTAGAACAAGTTTCGATGACAAAAAAATTAGAAAAAAATTCTATAGAAACCAAAAAAAGTGGATTAAAAAAAGAAAAAAAGCAAGATGGGAAAATAAAAAAACAATTTAAGAAAAAAAAGCCATTGACCAAAGAAGAAAAAAAAGAAAAGAAGAAAATTGATTTAGGGGCATCAAAATTAGAAAAAGGGGTTTTGAAAAGATTAATAAAAAAAGAAGAGAAAGAAAGAAAATCTGAGAAAAAAGGGAAAGAAGATCCTGGGTTTTTTGCAAGAACTTCTAGTAAACTTTTTTCAAAAATAGCTCATGAAATGTCTCAAAAAAAGTTTTTTAGTGATATGAGGAAGAATCTATTAAAAACAAATTTAAATCTTGTTCCTACAGCATATATCTCAATGACTTTTGCAAGCACACTAATTTCTTTTATTATCTCTATTTTTCTTTTTATTTTTCTTCTATTCATTAAAATAGGTGAATTTCCAGATATTATATTCGTTCAAGACCTCTCTCTAAGATTTCTACAAACATTTTGGATACCTATTATAGTTCCAATTGGGGTTTTTCTCTTTATGTACACCTACCCCTCATTAGAAAAAAGATCTTTAGAACAAAAAATTAATCAAGAACTCCCTTTTGCTACAATAAACATGTCTTCAATATCTGGCTCGATGGTAGAGCCAACAAGTATATTCAAAATAATCATATCTACCTCCGAATATCCAAATCTAAAAAAAGAACTAACTAAATTAATGAATCAAATTAATATTTATGGTTATGACTTAGTTACTGCACTAAAAAATTCAACACTTAATAGTCCAAGTAAAAAACTCGCTGAATTATATAACGGTCTTGCAACAACAATTACTTCTGGGGGAGAATTATCAAACTTTTTTGATAAAAGAGCTGAAAGCCTTCTTATCGATTATAGGCTTGAAAGAGAAAAATATACAAAAACAACTGAAACATTTATAGATGTATATATTAGTGTTGTAATCGCAGCACCTATGATTCTAATGCTTTTATTTATGATGATTCAAATCAGTGGATTAGGATTACAATTAGAGCCTTCAATAATCACCCTTATTATGGTAATTGGAGTTTCTATAATAAATTTTGTTTTTATTATGTTTTTACAATTAAAACAACCTTTAAGTTAAAATGGAATTAAAAAAAATACATCTGATTGGACTTATAGTAGGGGTTTCAGTTATGTTTATCTCGTTTCTACTCTCTGGTTCTAATTTCTTTCTCCCCATCATCGGATTAGGGGTAATCATAGCAGTACTCCCTTTTGTTATCTCTACTATTCAAGAAACAAAAGAATCCCAAGAAAAGCAAGAGATGTTTCTTGAGTTTTCAAGGAATCTTGTTGAAAGTGTTAAAAGTGGGAACCCTATCAATAGAAGCATAATAAATGTAAAAGATAAACCTTATGGCCCTCTAAGTCCTCACGTACGTAAGTTGGCCAATCAGATAACGATGGGAATCCCTTTGAGAAGCGCTCTTGAAACATTCTCTAAAGATGCAAATAATGAGACAATCTCAAGAGCACTTACATTAATCGGACAAGCAGAAAGAGCAGGGGGAAATATAGGGAAAATACTTGAATCTGTAGCAGAATCTGTAAGCATGTCTGACAAGTTAAGAAAAGAAAGAGAAGCAACTACCTCTAACTTAGTTGCTCAAGGATATATGATATTTATCGTATTTATGATTATTATATTAGTCATGCAATTCAGAATATTCCCTATGATGTCCGGCCTTTCAGCTCCTGGAGGAGGAAGTGTAGATATAGGGGGAATGATGGGAGGAATGGGTGGAGCAATGGGAGGCGGAAGTGGCTCTGAATTGGATCCAGACGAATTGGGAAATTCTTTTTTAGCATTGCTTCTTGTACAAGGACTTTTTAGTGGATTAACAATAGGAAAACTTTCAAAAGGGAAGATTAAAGCAGGGGTTAAACACTCTTTTACTTTAATGTTAATGGCTTTTTTAATTTCGACGGTAGCAAATATCTTATTTGGGTAATCTAAATGATTTAGGCAGATTAAATAATCCAAATATTTCTAATTTTAAAAAAAATAAAAAATAAAAAATAAATTATTTCTTGAGCTCTTTCAATCTTTTTTGGACTTCTTCTGTTTCTTTTTTCAATTCTTCCAACTCTTCCTTAAGATACTCTTTTTCTTGTTCTTCTGTAATTACTTGTGGTTGGAATTGTTGTACAGGTATAGATTGCTGGGGTGCAGATTGTTGAAATCTTCCTGCTCTAAATCCAAAACCTCTACCGTTTCCGAATCCATTTCCAAAAGCTCTTCTAAGACCCCTTCCAAAACCGGAATTCATAAATCCTGGATTGTTAAAACCTGCACAAAAACCCATTCTTCTTCCAGTCATTGGTCCTTGTCCATTAGGTCCTGTTCCATCTCCTTGTGGCATTTTGATCCTCCGTGCCATTATAGGCTTATTTAATTATGAATACCTATTCATTACACTATTTAAATCTTTTGTTTTGCATACAGATGCATAAAGAAATATATAAATGGGTAGAAAAGAATCCTAAAAGGGATTTCCAAAATAATGGTATAAAATAATATCTTTAAAAGAAGATATAGGATTAAGAAAATTTTATCAATAAAAATATAAACTCTTTTTTGAATAATATGCTATGAAGAATAAAAAGGGGTCTCATGTAGGGGTAGTTTTATCCTTTGCTATTTTTGTAATGTTTTTAGTTTTTTTTTATACTGCAATTTCTCCTTCACTAAGATCAAATCAAGAAAAACAAAATCTTCTGAATTATCTAGAAATCGAATTAAAAGAGGAGATGGCGACAGAGCTGACTGAATTAACTATTGATCTCCATTATGTTAGTGAAAACATTAATAGTGATTGTATCAAACTAGATTCTTTCATTGATGAAATAGGGGGCATTCCAGTCTATATTATGGCAGAAAATGAAACAGATTATGAGTATATTACCAATTGGTCTTTAACTGATAATTCTGTTCAAATAACAGAACCGGGAAATACTGGAACGTTTGATGTAGATTCTTTCAAGGTTTATAACTCTCTAATGTTTCCTGAAACAGAAGAATTTAATGGAGATCTTGAAGAAGAATGTGTCAGTTTTCAAATAGATCATGGGGATAATAGAAATTATACTCTAAGATATGTCTGGACAGAAGAATTTATCTCCGAGGAAGCAATAGAAAGTGTAATTGAAGAGTATAGTGAAAGTTATGATGAACTTAAAGAAGAGTTAGGAATTTCAGAGAGTGACGAATTTGGTTTTGAATTTATTTATCAGAATGAAGATTCTATCAAAACACAAAAAAGAATTCCTTCATCGGTAAATGTTTATTCAAAATATATCCCTTTGGTTTACATAAATGAGGATTTAAATCAAAGGTTTGGGTATCTAAGGATATTTGTTTGGTAAAATTAATATTAATATAATATCCCAAAACAGATAAAGAACAAAAGATGTTTAAACGTTTAATAAATAAATGGAATAGATAGAACATAAATAAAAAATGTTTAATAAAATGAATAAAAAAGGGTGGGTAAAAATAGTAGAAGCGTTCCTTTCTGTAATAATCATAGCAGGGGTATTACTTCTTTTTGCATCTACAAAAACAGACATTGAATCTGAAGATTTATCTTCTAATATATATGATTTGGAAAACGCTATTTTAAGAGAAATCCAATTAAATAAAACAATAAGAAGTTCAATAATAAATCTTAATTATGATAACCTCCCAATTAATTCTGAAGAAGAAGGATTCCCTGAAGACTTAAAAAATAAAATATCTAAAAGAAAACCAAACTCTTTGATATGTGAATCAAAAATATGCCCTCTTGATGAAGATTGTAGCTTTTGGAAAACTGAAGATATTGATAGTGAGATTTATGCTCAAGAAACAATAATTTCATCTACATCTGAAACTTTTAGTCCTCGTGAATTAAAATTATTTTGTTGGATATAGTCTTATAAATTTGTTAGAATTAATTAGGTATTCTTAATATACTTTATTAAAACTAAAGTTCATTACTCCTGCCAGTTTATTATTGGTTTAAGATGCTCTATAACCTTAACACTCTTTTTCTGGGCTTCTAATACCTTGTATATATCTTTATATGCTTTTGGAGATTCATCTAAAACATTAGGATTTACATCTGCAACTATCTCTTTCATTTCTTCTCTCAACTCATTAATAGAAAGTTTTTTCTTTGCTTCTGAGCGACTTAACTTCCTTCCAGCTCCATGAGATGAACTTTTTAAAAAATTTTTATTCCCTTTTCCTTTCACAAGAAAAGATCCTTCTTTCATATTTCCAGGAATAACTCCCCTTTCTCCTTTTTTTGCAGGTGTTGCCCCCTTCCTATGGACCCATAAATTCCCTTCTTTTATAGCATGATTATGATTCTTATTAGTCCATAAATCCCATTTCAATTCTTTTCCCAAAACTTTTTCTATTGAAAATATTGTTTTTCTCAATATCTCCATTCTATTTAATAAAGCAAATTCCAAACTAAAATTAAGCAAATTTATGTATTCTTTCCCAAATTCACTTTTAATTTTTAAAGGATAAGTCTCTTCAAATTCTTTATTCTTCCCTGCACTTTTCTTCATATAGATCTTAGCCGCCCAGTGTCCAACACCTCTTGAACCTGAATGGACTACAATCCAGAAACGACCCCTACTATCTTTGTTAAGAGAGATAAAGTGATTCCCTTTCCCTAAACTACCTATATATCTCTCTGCTTTTTCACTTTTGAGAAAATTGATTACCTGTTTATTATAATCCTTTTTTTGAAATTCTTTGAGAATCTCTCTGTATTTTTGCTTACCCTCTTTAGTCATTGCCCCCTTTTCATTTATTTTTCCAAGACCCATTGGGACCATCTTTTTTACTTCTTTGTAAATCTCTCCTTTTTTATCTTCGATTAATTTTGATAGGTTTTTTTCTTTTATCTTAACCGCACTCATTCCGCATCCCATATCATATCCTACCCATGAAGGAACAATATGATTTTCTGTTGAAAGAACAGCTCCGATAGGAGCAACGTACCCTTTATGCGCATCAGGCATCAATGCGGCAGTTTTTACAAATTTTTGAGAGTAGCAATTCTTAAATTGCTGTAATGTTTCCTTGTCTGCATCTATAGAGTAATCAAAAACCTTTTTTTCCATACCTTGCATTATGTTATTAGAAACTTATAAAATGTGTGTTCTTTAAAAACGATACGAGGGAGCATCGGATTAGTATAAAACTGTAACTCCTTCATAGTAAAGACTAACGAAAGGTTTATAAGTTATAACGGACTATAATAAATAAGTGATAGAAGGAAAAAATGAGAAAATACCTTGTAAATCTCTTAAATAAAAAGAAAAGTCCTAATCTTATTATTCTTAATGATGTTTTTGATAACTTTAATAAAATTTTTTATGTCGTAAAAGGCTATTTCAAAAAAACCATTCTTTTAGGAACCGTTTTTACACCCCCAAAAATCCGTTCAACCCCTATAAAAAATATCTATGAAAATTTGGATTATCAATGTCAAATTGAAACGGTAAATAAGAATGAAGGGTGCCAAATAAATATGGGGACTGATAAATGAACTCAAAAATTTTATTAGTTATATTAGCGATGTTGTTTCTAATTACTAGTGTAAATGCGATTTCTGTATCCTATGGAGAGTGGGAAGGGGGTACAACTTCTGCAAGCATAGATAAGGGAGAAAATATCAGCTTTAATTATTATTTTAATCATGACACTTCTTCAATGGATATAAGCATAAAATTATTGGATAGTTCAGAAAAATTAGTACATACTTTTTTAGATAAAAAAGTTTCAAAAAGGTTTTATTACAATGATGTCCCTATTGAGATCACCCCTGAGATTTATAAAAAAAGTGAAGATTATGAACTTAGGTTTTTTTCGGAAGACTCTGATGGAGTTTCAAGCGTTACTCTAATAAGTTTATTAGTAGAAAACACTTTTCTTAACATAACCTCTTCACCAATTACAGAGATTAATGAAGGAGAAACTTATAATTATCAAGTTGAGGTAATAGATGGAGATGAAGATAATTTAGAGTATTCATTAAGGGAATCTCCTGAATGGTTAAGTATCAATCAAGAAGGAAAAATTACTGGAATAGCTCCTAAGGTTGATGAAGATACAGGATATAATATAAAAATAAATGTCTCTGATGGGGCGGATTATGGTACTCAATCTTATGTTTTAGATGTTTTAAAAACAGGAATTTGTTTGGATGATATTGATTCCAATCTTAATGAAGAAGAAGAAAGAGTAATCAGCTTGCCAGAGAAAGATATTCATGGAAAAGAAGTAAGTTATATTAATGCTACAACAAATAATCCCAGTAATTTTGAAAAAATTTATTTAGACAGTAACGAAAATGAATTAACATTGAAAGGAAAAAAGGATTTTTATGGAGATTATCAAATAAATGTTGAATGTGAAGACTCTAATGGGAAGAGTATGACCGCAATTCTTGAAGGGAAAATATTTAATTTAATAGACATTTCAGGGAATTTAGAGGATGCTGAAACAGATTCTCCTCGAAAAGGAGTAATACGGGTTTATAATCTTGAA
>CAYZJM010000022.1:6718-12119 GCA_964479015.1 Candidatus Woesearchaeota archaeon | reverse complement strand
TCATTGATTGTTGTATAGTCTGCTCCACTTGCTCCAACAGTTTTTGTTTCAGTTGCAGTGATCTCTTTTGCTTCAAGATTGTCAACATCAGTTTCTGCAGTATCCATTCTTCCTTCTAAAGCAGAAATTGCAGGATTGTCAGAATATGAACCCCCTGCTAACCAAGCTTCTGTTGTAACATCCCAATAATACCAATTTGCATCAGCAAGAACTAAATATACAGATCCATGATCAGGATTGTCTATATCTAAATCATAGGCAGTATCATAAACTCCATTTACTCCACCTGCAATAGCCTGAGCAGTATCCCTAGCATCTTCTGAAAATCCCTGAGCAGTCTGAGCATCATCTCTAGCAGATTCTGCAGTAGTAGCAAATCCATCAGATTTATTTGCCCAATGATGAGCAGAATATTCTCCTGTTTCTACTTCTGTATCTTCAGTTTCTTCAGCCCACTTTTGAGCTTTGTTTCTTGCATCAATAGAAGTATTGGAATAAGCTTGAGATTTTGCTGACCAATGCAAAGCAGAATATTGACCAGTTTCTACTTCACTATCTTCTGGATTTTGAGCCCATTCTTCAGCTTTGTTTTTTAAAGCTGTAAGATATGGAGTATCCCCATAAGCAGTTCCTTGAGTCCATTGAGATACTTCACTATCCCAATAATACCAATATCCATCTGCAGTTATTAAATAGATATGATTGTCACCTGTAGGATAAGCTGACTGCAGATCTCCTACAGTTTCGTATACTCCTCCTGGACCTTGATGTAATGCATCATACCTATCATCTACATAAGTCTTTGTTGGAATTCTATATGTTCCCATTTTATTCTACTCCTATGATTAATTCTTCTTCATCAGTATCTAAAGACAGTGAATAATTTGAATCAATCCCCATAATTTTATGAGGAAACAAACTGTCTTCATGATTTGTTAACTCACTATTATAATAGTTGAAATCTGTGTATTGATCTTCATAAGTACCAAGAACTTCAGGATTTTCAGTATCAGAAATGTATTCTAATTCAAAAAGTTCCTCTTCTTCTATTGTAACTAAATTCATTCTATACCACTTCCAAGAAGTATCTCTTTCATCATATAATTTATGATAAGCTAAATCTTGTAGAGTATGTTTGTCATACATATCTTCAAAATATAGATATTCTTCTGTTGGATCATAAGTAAAAGAATCTTGAGAAGCTTGAGTTTCAACTTCTAAAGCACCTCTTGAAGATTCTAAAATAAGTTTATAAGCTTCTTGATCAGTTGTAACAATATTAGTTAAAAGATGAGGAAATTCTGAATCTAGATGATTTCTTAATCTGTCATCTACTCTTTTTATTCCTACAACATCATTTATTGGAGAAGGTGGCTTATGATATTCTTTAACATCATCTATATGACCGCCTGTCCAAACAGATAAAGTTCCAAATTTTCTAATTAAAGGAAGAGGAAAATTATCATCTAATACTGTTAATTCTGAAAAATCACTTATTTTTCTAATTGGTTTCATTAAATAACAACTCCTTCTACTATATTATTATAATAGTTGTTAAAACCATCAAAACCTACATACAATTTCTCAAATTTAAATAGATCTTCATAAAAGAAGTCATAAAGTCTATTTTGTGTATGAATATAAACATGGCTATCTCCTAAAAAGAAATATAATTTTTCTTTTGATTCTTCTATATACCCTAAATTCTCTTCTATTGAAACTCCATTTATTTTTCCCATTAAAAAGATCCAATTATCTTGACGAAAGTTCACAGCAAGATAATTATCAGAATCTTTATAAAATGAAGCAATAGGAAATAAATCATCTGAATTAAAAGATCCTAAATTTGGAGATTTAATATAAGAGATTAAAACAGCTCCTTGAAAAAGGTCATACCATCCTAGTATTCCATTTTGATCTTCTAAAAATAATTCATTGTCATCTGTTAAAACAAAAGGAATTTTTTTACTTTCATCACTCCATCCTACAAAAAAAGTTGAATCCTCAAAAGGGACTTCTTCTCCATCTACAAATACATACTCTACAGATAAAGGTAAAATACTTATTTTTTGTAAATATGAAAGCTCTCTTTCTTGCCATATAGATTTAGGGAAAGTAAGAGTATTCTCCATTCTTATAGAATCATTGTAAGGATGTTTTATTCTTCCTTCATAAATAGAAGGTCTATAACAGTCATTACTCATTATAAAGAAGATCTCTTCTTGATTTTCTAGTTCTAAAAGAAAAGGTGTTCCTGCTACAGCTATTCCTTTTTCAAAGATTTCTATAGAACCTCCAGAACAACTTATAGTATATTGACCAGGATCTAATAAAAGAGATTGACTGATAGCTTCTCTAGGATAGAGAAAAAGATTCTCATAGCTTTCACTCAAATATGAACTTCTAAAAAGCATATAAGGTTTAGAAGTTGTTGGATCCACTAAAGAGTTTCTTTTAATAATAGATTTTGGTTTTACAAGATCAGAATAAAACATCGTAGATCTTGTAATAAAACTTTTAAATTTAATCATTTAGAATACCCAATCTACTTCAATGTCTCCTGTACTAAATTCTCTATTTTCAATTTTAACTGCTCCTCCTGTTTCAACAATAAAGTCTTCACTTTCAGAATAGTCAACGTCTTCTCCATCCATAAAAGTAGCAGTTCCTTTCTTTACCTTATCGGAGCTTGCTTGAGTTACAGAAATCATATAATAGCTTGTTCCTGGAACAGAGATTTGAAGAGCAACTTTTCTTCCTCTTATAATAAGAACAATAGAATCACCTGGTTCTAGTGTTTCAGAAGAAATAAATCTGTAGATCTCTCCCTGTTCGTTTAAATTTATAATATTTTCCATTATTCTATTTCTCCTTTATAGAATTTAAATATCTTTTTGAATATCTTGTCAGGATAATGATCATTTATATCTATTTTCCAAAATCTTCTCTTTTTATCTGATTCATAATGAAGTCTTTTAGAAATATGTTTAAATCCAAACAATCTTGGAGGAATCTTTACAATAGGATCATATCCATAACTGATGTGAACAGAAGAGACTCTTTTTTCTAAAGAATTTATAAAAGCTCTGTTTCCTATTCTTGGACCTGCCATAGCAATACAAGAAACTTCTTTTTCAGGAAAGTTATAAGCTAAATCTACTGCACAAATAGGGGCTAATCCACCTCCCATAGAATATCCTGTAACTATAATTTCCTTTATATCCTTATGCTTTGCTACAAAAAGAAGAATTTTAGTTCTTACTGAGTTCAGTGTATATCTTTTGATATAACCTCTATGAACTTTTATTTTTCTATTCTTTACATTATTATAAGGTATTTTCTTTTTAAAATATAGCAGATTAGACAACCAATCTTGAAAAGAGTTAGAAGCCATAAATAGAATATACATTTTTTCCTTATGAACTACACAAGCTCCTTCTAGTCTTCTTTTTTTATTCTTTTTATAATCTGAAAATACTTCTATATTTTTTAAAAGAGGAAAATCTATTTGTGTTTCTAAAATTTTTTCTACACTTTTTTTACTCTTTTTTGAAAGATTCTTCATTTGATAGTTAACTACATAAGAAAAATATAATAGAGCACTTGTTTTTATTTTTTTAAGACTCATCATAAGTACACCTGCCTAATAAAATCATTTATATATCTTTCTGGCTCATAACCAAGATAATACTCTTTTTCTAAAAATACCTGAGTATCTTCTACTGTAAAAGAATCACTTAAAACATTAAAATTTAAATCTCCAGAATCATACTCAAAAGAAAATGGAATGTTTTCAGTTTCTTCTACATTACCAAAAATATGTGAGTAATTTGTAGTTCCTATTTTTCCTGTTAGTTCTATATCATAGTTCTCTTTTATAACTATACTAACAAAATTTCCTAAAGTATCTTCAACATAGAATATAGGTCTATACTTCTGTATATCATAACTTCCTAAAATTGAAAAAGTATCATATAGAAATTCACCGGTTTCATCTATAAAAACAATTATAGAAGACTGATCTTTTTTCATAAACTCTAGGTTTACAGTAAAACTTCCTGAAAGATCTTCTGTAAAAGATTCAGATATATAATAAGCATTTTTCTTATCTAATATAAAAGGATGTAGATATTCTGATTTATAAACAGATGGATATTTACAATCTAGGCTTGGTCCTAAAGTAAGAGTAATCTCAGTTTCTGTTGTAATTTTCAAAGGATCCTCTGGAGTTACTAAAGGATAGCCCTCAATAGAAATAGAACCAAAAGCACATTGAATTACAAGATCTTCTGAAAAGGTTATATTTTGAGCTCTAGGATTTAAAGGATTTTCAAATATATTCTTAAATGATTCATGATAATAATCTTCAAAATCATCAGAATCCATAAGATAACTAGAATCTGGATTTTCTTCTTTATATTCATCATAATTCTGTCTAATTACATATTCTTCTAAATAAGGAATAATTTTTTCTATATCAGAACCATTATATGGAGAAGCATAAAATTTTTTCCACACCATACCAATTTCAAATTTTCCGAATACATCTGTTATTTGTAAAAGATGAGGAATTTTATTGTTTTTTTCGTCCTCTAAAAAGAAAAACAAAAAGTCATTTCTTTCTATATTATCTGACAATTTTGCAAATATTTCAATGGGAAGGATATCATAAAAATAAGTTTTTGAGCTTGATACTGAAGTCTGACTTGATATCCTAGATCTTTCTAGAGGAACTTCATCTGGAAATCTTATTGATGCAGTTATAACATTTGTTTGTAGAATAGAAGGATCTGAAAAATCTTGAAAAATGTCTTCTTCTTGGTGTATTCTTATTGCTTTGACTTCTTTTCCTACAATAGAGATATTGAAATCAAACATAGTTCTTTTGGGTTTTATAGAAGCTCTTTTTATAGATTCATATATACTCATGTATCCTTCCTATAATTAAATAGTTAAAAAAATAAAAAAGACTTCAAAGATACAAAAATTCTTTGAAGCCTTGAGAAATTTTTAATTTTCTATTTTTCTATTCATCAAAGTATTCTATTGCATAACTATCAAAGAGATCTATTGCTGCTTCATAGTCTTCTTCATCATCAAAAATAAAAAGATCTGTATAAGGTTTTTCATAAGAAAGTCTCATATCCTGTACAAGTTCATTTGCTTGTTTTACATCCTTTACTGAAACTTTTATTTTAAAATCTTCTTCATTTTCTTTTAATGATTGTGTAAATAGAAATCTCATACTAGTCCTCTTTTTTTCTGGATTTAAGATACTTCTCCTGAAATTCTTCCTGAGTTCCTGAATAGGGAACTTTAATAATCTCTCCTTTCTCAAGGATAATATTTGTATTAGGAACTCTTACATCATTCTCCAATACAACAGATACATAATTTATTT
>CAYZJM010000022.1:0-6618 GCA_964479015.1 Candidatus Woesearchaeota archaeon | reverse complement strand
TTTGTATTAGGAACTCTTACATCATTCTCCAATACAACAGATACATAATTTATTTGTTCTTTCTTTTCAATTCTCATATTTTTTCTCCTTAAAGATTTTTATAGCCATCCTTTTCTAATATTTAATGATTGTCTGTCAGATTCAGCAAAAGTATTTTTTTCTCTAGTTACTCTACGATCATAGTTAGAGTCATTCTCAACAAGCCCTTTTAATTTCATATATGTCATCTGAGCTTCAAAGAGTGTTCTAGATCTAAGAATCTCATTTTTTATTTTAGAAACATCAGGATTGGAATTTTCTTGTTCTCTATAATACTGAAGAACTTCCTTATTTACTCCATCATAGTTCTCCTCTTCTTCCTCTAGATCTTCAACCTCTTCTTCTTCATTTTCTTTTATTTCTTCTCTTTTTAAAGATCTTGCTCTTTTCTTTCTTCTTTCAATAGTTGAGAACTTCTTAGATAATTTAAGGTTTTCTTCTTTTAAATCCTCTTTTTCTTTTTCAAGATCTTCTATAAAAGCCAAAGTTTCATTATATTCAGAAGCAGAGATCATTCCATTTTTTTCAGATTCTACCAAGTCATACATCTCTTGAAGCTTATTTGTATACACTTTAGTTGAATCAAGAAGATCAGTTGCATTCTTAAACTTTGTTTCTAAGGATTCTTTTTCTTTCTTTAATTCCTCAAAATCATTTTTTAAAGAATCGAGCTGTTCCTGAAGAGTTTTATTCTCTCCTTCTATTTTATCAAAAGATTCTCCTTTTTTAGCAAATTCTTCTTTTTTTGCTAGGTCAGAATCTAGAGCTTCTTGAATTTCTTTTTTAAGATCTTCTGCAATTCCTTCTTCAAAATAAGAAAGAAGTTCATTAAGATTTTCAATTCTTTCATCTAAAGATTCAATTTTTTTAGCTTCTTTAAAAGATGACATCATGTTGATCTTAAAAGACTTTTCTTCAAAAGAACTTATTTTTTTATTTTTTTCCATAGAGGACTTCTCCTTTTTATTTTCTTTTTCATTTTCCTCCACTATTTCTTCTTTTTCTTCAGAGGGTTTTTCTTCTTCAGTTTCAACTTCTAGTTTGTCTTCTTTAGTTCCGAATACTTCATAAGAAGGATTAAAAACAAAATCCGCAACTCTTTCAAGTTCATAAGATTCAGGATTTACTGTTTGGTCATCTTCTAAAAGTTCACCATATCCAGAAGTAGATAAACCAACCTTTCCTCCTGCCTCAAGTCCTTCAAGAACTTCCTGTCCCCATTTTCCAAAAAGATAAGCATCTGCTAAAATAGTTTTTTTATCTTCAGAAAATCTTAGATTTCTCCAAACACACCAACGATCTTTAGTAGAGCCTTCATTCTCTGGATGATCCATTAGACCATAAGAGTTTTCTCCATATTTGTTTTTAATTACATTTTCCCACAACTTAGAAGAATAGACTCTCTCATTTAAATTTTTAGAATCAGGTTTAGAGATTGGAAAAGTATAAACTGCCTTTGCTTTATATGTTGTAGTCTTTCCACTTTTTTCTTCAATAGTAAGAGTCTGATATTTCTCTGTTAGAGAATCTCTTTTTTTATATTCATTTGGAGATATTGCTACATTCTCTACCAATTTAATTTTAGACATATATTTTTCTCCCTTTATTATATCATATTTAAATAGTTAGAAAAATTTTAAAAAGTTGCTAAAAATTTTAAGATTCTTCTTCTAGTTTATTTTCTTTGTTTAAAGTTTTTTCTTTTCTCATGAAAGAATAAACTTTCCAATTTTCTTTTGATATTGATTGATCTGAAGAAAAGAAAAAATGTCTATTATTTTTTATCCCTTCTTTCATTCTAAAAGATTTTGCTGATTGAAAATAAGCTTCTTTAATCAAGTCTTCATCCATTCTCTTATTGAATTTTTCTTCATCAAACTTAGATTCATCATCTGGATTTGGTTCTTTTGCAAATCCTTTTACTATATTCTCTATATCCTCATCTGATAGAAAAGAGTATTTAGAAAATATAGCCCTTACAACTTCTGGAGGGGGCTCTTCATTTCTAAGCCCCATTGCATTTTTTACTCCATCAATGATGTCACCTGCTAGCCTTAAAGTATCTTGTTTCATTCTTAGCCTATCACTAGCTTCTTCTACTACTGGGAATTTTAAAGCTAATTGAAATTCAGTATGCTCACCATCAAATTGACCTGTCATAAGAAAATGCATTCTTATTAGATGAGATATATTTTGTAGAATAGGACTTTGTACAGAAAAAACAGCTCTACCAAAAGGTTTAGACTGCTGAATAAGCGATTGAGAGGATGTTCCCCAACCCCCTCTATCTACAATAAGATATCCTTTAGGAATCCTAGTTCCCATAATAAGATCATCTCTTAGAAGTTCAACATCTTTTATATCTTCTACTCTGAGATCACTTTTTTCTGATCTATAAGAAAGAACTCCTTTAGGAATCCAGAGTTGACTATTTACTGAAAAATCTTCTTTATTTTGTTCTGTTACACCAGAATTTTGAAATTCTTGTCTAGCTTCATTTACCTTTTCCCATTGTTCTACTTCAGACATTTCTTCTGAAGTTTCTATTTCATAAATCTCTTTTGGAAAAGCTAAAGCTCTTGATAAAGCCATAAGATTTTTAGCTGTTTTCAACTGCCTAAAAGGACCAATCAAATTTATAAACATTGATCTTCCATATGGCCAAAACTCCGATTTTCTTGAAAAAAGTCTATAATGATTTACTCCCCAAGGAGGAAGATAACTGCCATCAGAAAGAAGGAACCCTAAGAGATAAGAAGTAAAATTACCAGAAGCCTGAGAAGAGTCACTTTCTAAATTATCAATAAAATTAGAGATTGATTCAGGTGCTCTATTTAAATAACTCTTTTTAGATTTTCTCATTTTTGCTATTTCAGAATATTTAAATTCATATCTTTCTGAAACATCTCTAACATCTATTGGAGAAACCTCTGTTATTCCATCTTTTTTGTTAAAGTCTATAATGTCAAAAGAATCTCCAAATCCTACTAGATTATAACCACATTCTCTAATATAAGTTTGATCTATTCCCCATAATTCTAAGAGTCTATAGATCTCTTTTTCTACTGCTTTTTTAGCAAAAACTTCAACCGGTTTTTCTTGAACATCAGCTTGTGCAATCTCATCAGAATAGAGTTCTAAAGCAAATGAAATAATAGAATCATTATAAATCATATAGTCAATATCATCATAACGATCAAATCTATTTTTTATAGTTTGAGGAGAATCCGAATTTTTAAAATACCAGTCCCAAGCTTTTTGTACCTCAGAAGTAAGTTTAACAACTCTTCCTTCTTTATTTGTTGGTTTTATTTCTTTTTCTTTACTTCCATCAATACGATCTTTTTTAGGAACAGCCTTTATCTTAAAAAATCTTTGTAGAGCTTTGAATGGATTAGCCATATTAATTATCTTTCCTTTTTAATAAAAATGCTTCTTTCCAGAAGGAGATTTATCAAATTTTGTATTTCTTCTAGTATCATCGCCCCATTGAAAAGGAATATGTATACTCTGACTTCCAAAGTATCTTTTGTATACTCTCTTTCCTTCTTTTATTTCAACAGGTATTTCATCTTTTATACTAAATTCTTTTTCTATAGTCTTTCCTGTTTCTGAACACCTATACTCATAAATCATAAAAAAGTTCCTCCATCCTATATTATAATAGTATTACTTATTTCTATTTCTAATATTCTTTAAATCTTTCTCCCATACCCAAATAGTTGTATCTATACCATTTGTTATCTCTTTTGCTAGATCTAAATATTTTAGACTTCTATAAGATCTAGGTTCTTTTTTATTATCTTTAGCATGAATCTTCATCAGAAATTTTGAAAATTTTTCTATATTATCCCCATGAAAAACATAAAAACCATTATCCCATTGTAAAGTCCAATTTTTTCCTTTATCAGGAGTTACAATAACTTTTTTTAGTTTTTTTCCTTCTTCATATCTTTTTATTATTTTCATATTTTTTTATCCTTTTAATAAAACATATTAGACTCATAATAATCCCAGGTACCTCTATTATCAACTGATTTTATTTGATTTGGGTAAAATGCTACCCAGGTTTCATCAGATTCTGTAAAATTACCTTCTGGAAACCAAATTCCATCATAGTTTTTTCTATAAACATAATTTACAATTTCTATATTATCCTCAAAATTTACAATTTTTCCATTTACTATTGGTTCCATGTTATCATTAAAATTTACAATAAAAGGTTTTTCTATTTTTAAATAAACAGAATAGATAACTTCAGAATTTCCTTTTGCATAATTCCCAGCTAATTTATAATTAGTAGTAAAATATGCCCCAGGTTCATTATATCCTGGAGTGATCTCAGTTACATCTCTTCCACTTCCATGATATACAATAAGTGGGTTTCCTTGTTTGTCTACAACTTTACTATCTTCAAACCAATCCCAAAAATTGGAATTAAACTCTTCTTTATATCTTTTCATTATTTTCATAAAATTTTATTCCTTTAATTTTTATAATAATGCTTCTTTAGTATGCATAATTTGTTCAGGATAATAGGCAACCCATTCTCCCATCCAATAGACTCCATCATAGCCTAATTTTAACATTCCCTTATAAAATTCTTCTTTTCCTACTTTTTCAACAAACTCATAAACATTCATAAAAGAACGTTTTCCTTTTTCTAAAACAGGAACATCTATACCAATGTTTTCAAATAAATCTGATAAATTTTTAACAGTTGGAAGAACTCCAGGATTTTCAGAATTTCTTAATTTTTCCATTGCTATCTGAATTTCTTTATAGTATTCTTCTCCAAAAATAAAAGGAAATTGAATACTTAGATAAAAAGAATTAACAAATCTTCCATAAGCTTGTGCTTCAATTTTAGAATCTGTAAAGTAGAACCCCCTACCAACATCACCTGTATCTGTAGCTGAACTAAACTTATCAAAAGAAAATTGAGCTTCTGGATCATCATGCCAATTTGTAAAGGAACCATGATAAACAACTAAAGGATCACCTCTTTCATCTACAACTTTTGATCTTTTAAACCAACCCCAAAATGCTTTATTAAAATTAGTTTTTTCTTTAAAAGTCTTCATCAATCTCATTTAAAAATCCTTTTATAAATTATATTCTAAAATAAAATCTTCAGCTTTACTCTTAGAAATTCCCCAAGATGCTATTATGTCTTCTCTATAGTCAACTTCTTCTAAAAAAGAAAAGATCTTTGTTATTCTATTAGTATCAATAGATTCTGTTGTTATATAAACTTCATGACTACTCTTCCATCTAGGATCTCTTTTTAAATCAAAGTTTTCTAAGTTTAATTCAATAAGATATCCCTTATAATAGTCTTCATGAGGTTCACTTTTAGTTACCCAAATTTCATCTCCTCTAATAGAGCCCTCTCTTAAAATATTTTGAACATTTTCTTTAGATGTTACATGATAAAATTTTTCTTTTTCATAAGGGGATGTTGTTAGTCTATTCACTTTGTTTTCAAAGGATAAATCCTTAAAAAGAATTAAATCTTTACTTTCTTTAAAGTTTTTCATTAATTTCATTTTTGTTTTTTCTTCCTTTCAAAATATTCTTTAGGACTGACTTTTGAATAAACTTTTCCTAAATCTGGATCATAAATATAACCTTCAATCCAAGTTCCATTTTCCCAGGTTCCTTTTTTCCAAATTCCATCCTTCCAAATTCCTTTTTCCCAAGTACCAAAGTCCCAATTTCCATTTTCCCATGTACCGTTTTCCCAAACTCCATATAACCATGTACCATTCTTCCAAAGCCCATCTTTCCATTTTCCTCCCCACCACCAACCACTTTCCCAAATTCCACCCTGCCAAGTTCCTTTTTCCCATTGTCCATATTTCCAAAGTCCATCTTTCCAAACTCCATTTCTCCAAGTTCCATCTTGCCAAATTCCATCTTCCCAGGTTCCATTTTTCCAAGTTCCATCTCCCCAAACTCCATCCTCCCAAAATCCATCCTTCCAAATTCCTTTTTCCCAATTTCCAAGATGCCAAATAATGTCACCTGCTTTAGTTACACTAAAATCTGCACTAGGAGAATAATCAGCCTTTTTTAGCCAATCAGGAAAATCATCTAAGCTGTTATAGTCTTTATTTAAAAATTCTCCTTCTATTTCAAAAGCAGATTTAGATAGAAATACGGCTTGAGTTGGCTCAGAAGAATGAATATAACCTTTTCCACTTCTATCAGCAAATCCATCATATCCTAAAACTTTTCTTAAAAGAACATTCCATTGTACTGAAGCTTTTCCTTTTTTGTAACTAGCTAAATTTTTTGTAACATTCCACATAGACATTATAGGATTTCTTTCTTTTGCTGATTCAGTCCATATTTGAAACATTTCTTTAATCCAATCTTGAAAATTAGAATCGTTTGTTTCTACATTATTAACATCTAGTTCAAAAGAAGCTCTTACAAAAAGATTTTCATAGTTTCTTTTATTATTTAATATATCCTCTTTTAAAAGATTTATATCATCATCGTAATCTTTAGAATCATAGTCTGTATACATGTTATTTATAAAATTTAAAGATTCTTTAACTTTTATAAGCCAAA
>CAYZJM010000021.1:0-13655 GCA_964479015.1 Candidatus Woesearchaeota archaeon | reverse complement strand
TTTAAAATTTGTGCATATCTCTTAAAATTTTTTAAGGTTGGTTTTGACTTTCCTTTTTCCCAGTTATAATAAACACAAGGTTGTTTTACATTAAGATTTTTACACAAAAAGTTTTGAGTTAATGCTTTTTCTTTTCTTTTTTTATTCAAAAGTTTTCCGAATTCATTAGGAATAACAACCCTTTTATCAACAAATTCATTGTTATTTTCATAATACTCTTTAGTTTTTGATTTCAATAATCTCTCAACGTCTTCCCCTCTAATATAAATATCTTCATCTATCTTTTCCTTAATATTTATCAATCTCTTAAGAACATTTAATTTCTTAACCTCTTGGAAATTGTGTAATGGTAAATTTCTTGGAGCAACAATTTTATCCCCTTCCTTAATCTCATTACCCTTTTTTAGTTTAACTTCCCCATTTTCAAAAACAAAGACACTATGAGAAGAAGTAACCTTAACATTTCTTCCATAAGAAGTTTTTATTTCATAAAGTTTTTCTTCAATTGGATGTTTGATAACAGTTTTAATAGGTTTAAACTGGGTTTTTCTTGTTTTTAGATTAAAACATAAAACTTTGTAAACAGAAGGGTTTATACTTTTTTCAATTAGATTATCTATAAATTCCCCTATTTTGACAAAAGAAATCATCCCATTTGGAGCCTCAACAAAAGTTGTTTCCTCCCCGTCAACACTCATCATTACTATTTTATTATATCTTAATTTATCTATATCAAATTGTTCGCCTGTTCCAGTTCCGATTGCAGTAATCATATTAATAATTTCTTCACTTGAAAGAACTCTTCCTGAATTAGATTTTTCAACATTTAAGATTTTACCTCTAAGAGGAAGTATTGCTTGAGTTTCTTTATCCCTTGATTGTTTTGCACTTCCTCCCGCGGATTCTCCTTCAACAATATAAATTTCTGTAAAGTCTGATTTTTTACTTGAACAATCTGAAAGCTTTCCTGGCAATCCTCCAAGAGATAAAACATTTTTCCTCCTGACTAAATCCTTTGCTTTTTTAGCAGCAAGTCTTGCTTTCGCGGAGTCTATAACTTTTGAAACTATTTTTTTAGCTATAGAAGGATTTTCTTCAAAAAATTGAGAAATTGCCGTACTTGAAACAGAATCTACAAGACCTTTAACCTCGCTGTTTCCCAACTTTGTTTTAGTCTGTCCTTCAAACTGAGGGTCAGGAATCTTTATACTTATCACTGCTGTTAATCCTTCTCTTACATCTTCTCCTGTCAAATTACCTTCTTTTAAGGCCTTATTTTTCTTTGCGTAATCATTTACTACTCTTGTTAAAGCAGTCTTAAAACCAGAAACATGTGTTCCTCCTTCAATAGTATTAATTGTATTCACAAAACCAAAAATATTTTCTTGATAACCAGAATTGTATTGAACTGAAATCTCTGTTATAATCCCTTGAGACTCTCTTTTAAAATAAATTGGGGTATGGATTTTCTCTTTTGATTTATTTATCCACTTAATAAACTCCACAACCCCCCCTGAATAATAAAACTCTTCCTTTTTCTCTTTAATTTCATCCTTTAATGAGATTTTTAATCCAGCATTTAAAAAAGCAATTTCTCTAAATCTTGTTTCTAATATCCCCGGGTCAAATTGGGTTGTTGAAAAAATTTCATTATCTGGCCAGAAAGTAATTTTAGTTCCTGTCTGATCCCCCTTACCGGTTTTTCTTATAACTTTTAATTTTGAATTTGGAATCCCTTTTGAAAATTCTTGTTGGTACACTTTTCCATCACGATAGATTTCAACAACTAATTTTTTTGATAATGCATTTACAACAGAAATCCCGACCCCATGCAATCCTCCTGAGATTATATATGACTTTTTATCAAATTTCCCTCCTGCATGAAGTTTTGTTAAAGCCACCTCTACTGCAGGAACTTTATATGTTGGATGCATATCTACTGGAATCCCTCTTCCATTATCCTCTACAGTTACAGAACCATCTTTATTTACAGAAACATTTATTTTGTTTCCATAACCAGCCATTGCTTCATCTACAGAGTTATCTACAACTTCATAAACTAGATGATTTAAACCATCCTTCCCAGTACTCCCAATATACATTGCAGGCCGTCTTCTAACACCTTCTAGACCTGTAAGAACCCTTATCTCAGAAGCTCCATAATTCTTACTAACACTCATTTTTTTGATTTAATCTCATAAGAGAATTTAATTTTAAATTTAAATTATGTTCAAAAAAACATGCTTTAGTTTATAAACTTTTCCTATTAAAAAAAGTTTTTGTCGTCGGAAATTTAAAAAATTTAACAGATTACTTAAAGAAAGATAAAAGAAGAATAAAAATGGATAAAAGAGAGATAAAAGAGAGATGAAAAGGAGGTGAAAAAAATGAAAAGAAAATGAAAAGGCGGTGAAAAAATCAAATCTTAAAAAACAAGAAAATTTATATATTGGGATTTCACTACTTTTGAATGAGAAAATTAAATAATATCATAGCAAAAAGCATTTTTATAGCTTCTTTGCTGTATAATCCTATTCAAATTTCTGCTCAAGCATTAGATACCTCTCTAGGGAATTTAACTAATCCAAATTTGACTGAACAAACTTCAGAAACAGAAGCAATCCAAAATAATAACCCTTATTCTGAAAGCAAAAACATTACAACCTCTCTAACAGAATTATTAAGTCCTTCACAGCTCGTTAAAAAATCTTCTTCTTACTCTGAATTTGTTAAAAACGCTAAAACCTTTCCACTTGATAAAAAAATTGGATTATTGAGTGGTATTTCTTCTCTATTATATTATTATAATTATGAAATTTTAATGGAAAAAGTTTTAAGTCAAGATTTATTTTTTGAAAAATTACAAGACTCTCTTTATGGAGGGGAAAATAGTGTTGGAGCTTGTGGAGCAATTTCAACCCATGTAGAAAAGCTTGCAAATGATTTAGGAATAAGAAGTGCTGCAGTAGGGGGAGTATACAAAAATAAAATAAAACATGCTTATATCCTCTCAAAAACAGATAATGGACTTGTTGTTATCAACGGCCCTAATATATTCAAAACAAACACAAAGAATACTAAAAAAGCACTCGAAAAATATCAAAAACATAACAAGGTACTAGCATTCCAGCATCCCTTCTTTGAAGATTCTAAGTTTAAATACAGACTAATAACCGAAGATGGAAGGAATTTTTTAAATTTTACAGGATATGATGAATCTTCAAACCCCCTAAAAGAAACACTAACTCAAAAAAAATCTCTAAAAGAAAATCCAAAAACAGAGATAACTCTTGAAAAAAATCTTATTTCAACAGAAATTAATTCAAAAGATTTATTTATAAAAACAGGAGAAATAAAAGGGGCCTCTAATTCTCCAATGGAAGAAATAAATCTCTTTCAAATAGGTTATGAAAATAATTTTTTATTAAATGATGTCATAAGCATATTCCCAAAAAGTATAAAAGTAAATCCTAAAGCAAGCATTTTTTATGGAAATGTCTCTCAATGCACAGATATCCATCATAAAAATATTTTTGGTATCCAAGGAAATTTGATTATCTCAAACAAAAACGATAACAATGGAGAGAATAATAACAATAAAAACATTAAAGGTAGTAAAAAAGGAGGTTTCAACTTCAGCTCAAGAATTGGAGGAGAAATATGTTCAGGAGGGTTAAATCCTTCTCCAAATACTTTTCTTGGTACTCTTTTCTATGATTTTAATATAGGGATAGGAATCTCCTATAAATTTCTTAGTTTATTTCAAGAGAATAAATTTTTAACCCCATATATCCTCGGACAATCTAATCTTTTTAGAAGAGATTTAGGGCCACAAAAATTTAAACAAACCATCTCAGAAGTAGAAGGGGGGATAATCACTGGGATAGAAAGCTCTAATAAAAAAGTATCTCTCAATCCTTATTATTTATGGAAACCTTGGGAAGATGAGTTAGGGGTAAAAACAAAATTAAGTTTAAGAAATTTTAAATATTTTAAAGATTTAGGATTCAATGCAAAAGCATCCTTAACTAAATCAAAATATGAATTTAACCCTGACAAAAATTCTTACGAAGCAGGGGGTGTATTTTGAAATTGGAAGATTAAATACTAAGTTAAATTACAAAATAGAAAAAACAAATTATGATGGAGAAAAAGAACATAAAAACAAATTGTCTCTTGAAGCAAATTTAAAGTTGTAAATTTATTTATTAAAAAATTCTTCAGAACAATAACCTCTTTTCAATAACAATAATTTTTTAACAATAATCCCCTTTATACAAAACACCCCTCACAAAAATACTCACTCTTTACTAGTTTTCTCTTTATCAGTTTTCTCTTTTTTTGTTTTAGAAATCCACCTTGTCTTTCTCTTTTTCATAAACTTATTTTTCCTACACTTTCCAGAACAAAAATGATTAATTGTTCCATCTGCTCTGATAAATGTCAGCCCTCTAGGGAATTCATAATTTTTTCCGCAATAAGAACATTTAGGCATTTTAATTTGTCCTCCAGTATACTATATGATACTCTTCACTACCTTCTTCTATTTCTGAAGAATACCCTTTTTTTTCAATATAACCTTTAACCCTTTTTGCAAAATTCTCGGTTCTTTTAGTCTCTCCTTTAACATTTCTCATTTCTCCACTTTTTTTAATAATCACTGCACCACTAAGCCCATTTTCATTTAATCCTTTTTCAAGCTTACCCACAATCTCTCTATCTAAAATCCTTTTTTCTGATTCCATTCTATTTTTTAACTATAAGCTCCTTTAGTTACTTTAGATTTGATTCTCCTTGCTTCAATTTCAGTTTCTCTTAGTATTAGTGTATCTCCAATCCTTACAGGTCCTCTAACATTTCTTCTCATTGACCTTCCTTTATCTCTTCCTTCTTGAACAAGACACTTAACTTGAGTAATCTCTCCTCTAAATCCTGTTCTTCCCACAATCTCTTCAACAACTGCAGGCACAGCTTCCCCTAGAATCTTTTCACTTCCTTTTGACCCACTTTGTCTCTTCTCTTGAACTTTTTGTTGCTTAACCATTTTTATTTATCATCCATTCAACAAATTTAATTATTTTACCTCAGAAATCTTAGCATCCCCTTCATCAATAACTGCAATAGAAGAAGAAGATACAGGTAAACCTGCAGAGATTCCTAATTTTTGTTTACTATCTACCTCCTTAAAGGGAATTTTTTTCTCATTGCATAATAAAGGCAAATGCTGAACAATCTCTTTTGGTTCAACATCAGAAGCATAAACAACGAATTTTGCTGTTCCTCTTTCTATAGCTTTTGTAACTTCGTTTGTACCTTTCTCTAACTTGCCACTCTTTCTAACTTTTTCAATTAATTCATAAGCATCCATTTTGTATAGTATCGAGGAATAGTATCCTCATTTTAATCATCGGATAAATATTAGGGTAGATGTGAATTTATAAAGGTTTTGATATACCCCTAATTTATACTCCTTAATTTATATAATAAACCTGTATAAAATTCAATTTTCTCCATTTTCACCCTTATTTTATAAAAAATAAAATCATTTAATAATTATTATAAGATAATTGAAGTAATAACAAAAAATAAAGATTTTTCAAAAATAACTAAGAGTTAATGAATTCTTCCCTTTCTTCTTTTTTATCTTTATATCTTTTTATCAAAAGCAAGATAAGTATTATCCCTATAATCAAAATGATTATCAATAAGATAAATATTAGTATTGCGAAAACATCTGGTCCTTCGGGTTCTATTACTTCAAAATGGGCTCTAGAAGGAGCTACACCATTAAGATACACTAAATCAAGTGTAACAAGATACCTACCAGGAGATAGATCTTTTGTACTAAAGTTTTTATCAAAATCCATCTGTTCTTCAATAAGAAGAGTTTCACTTTCAGTGATATACTCATTTCTATTATAATCCATAATACTATAATCTATTGTAACATCTACACGAGGGTCTGGAGACATAGGAATAAGTGTTGAACGTGTTCTCAATTCTTCTCCTTTAGAAACCTTAGCATCTTCATTTAATACAATAATTCTTGAATCGAATAATAACATTTCATAAAAAACATTTAATGTTACTGGAATCACCTCATCTTCAACCTGAATTTCTGCTTCATAAGTTCCTCTTTCATTAGGAGCTATAAATGTAACAACAAATTCTTCTAATTCATTTGAACCTACTGTCACCGAATCCTTTTCAATCTTTAAAATCCCATTAGGGTCTTCTTTTGAAATTGAAAGAGTCATTTCATCTGCTTCTAAATTTCCAACTGAAACTTTTCTTTGAGTACTACTCCCTACTTCAAGGTTTATTTCGAAACTAGAAGGGGAAACATAAAAACCAGTACCTGAAGGTCCTTCTGGAATTTCTCCTCCCCCTCCTCCAGAATCACCTCCTTCGTCTTCATCATCTCCAGGTTCTTCTTCCTCTTCAGGCATTCCAAAGAAAAAACCTTCTATATATCTACTAGGAGTTATTACTACCTCTTGACTCCCTCCCGGATTAATAGAAATAATGTCTGAACTAATGAAAGGAAAAAAACAAACACAAAAAAATAATAAAACAAAAAATATTTTAATTGTTTTAAAATCTCTTCTTTTACTGCATTCATCACCTTTCATTTTAATTTCATAAATCCGTAAATAACAATGCCATTCACAAGACTGTTTACGAGTTCTTTATTTAATTTAGATAAATCAGATTCAAAAAGAACATTTATCTTTCTATTTAATTTTTTTTCTGAATTTGAAAAGTTTATCTCTTTTCTTTCTGCCTGCACAAATAAATCAATATCACTCTGTTCAGTATCTTCTCCTTTTTTTCCTGATCCAAAAAGTACAATGCAATTTGGCCTTGTTTTTTCAACTATCTTTTTTACTGCATCTTCTAAACAAACTAAATTATAAAAAATCTTTAATTTTTTAAAAAAGCTATCTTCTAAATTAGCTTCATAAAAAGGATAAACTCTGCCCTTGCTTTTTTTAATAAGTTTCTTTTTAGTTAATAGATTCAAGCCGCGGACAACAGTCGGATTACCTAATTTAGTTAGCCTTATAACCTCTCTCATCTGGAAACCAGTTATAGGTTTTTTGAAAAATAATTCTAAGATTTTTTCATTATTGGTATTTAATATCATTTTATCTTCTCCTGTGTTATCTTACAATACAATCATATGTTACGGAAACGTAACGGTTGTTACGTTTTTAAATCTTTCTTCCCACATCCTGCAAATTGTTTAGTGAAATCAACCCCCTAAAATTATATCCTAAAAGTTTTTGATAGATTTCGTTTAAATTTAGCTCTTCATTCTCTTTTTTCATAAATCTTATCATGGTGGTCAAAATCTTCAAAAGAGATTAAATTATTTTTCTTATTATACCTAAAAATCAATACAAAACTTCTTCCTAGATGAACTCTTTTAAATTCCTGTAGATTATGTTGTAGATTTTTATAATATTCAATATTTTGAGAGTTGATGATTTCCTCAATTTTTTTAACAACCTGATTGTACAATTTATTATTCTTCTTAGATAATTTATTTAGAACTTTGAGTAAAGAAGGTTTAATCTCATAATTATACATCTTAATCCTCTATTATCTCTTTCAACTCACCTATATTTTTAAATGAAACCCCTTTTTCTTTATCAATCTTCATTAATCTCTTAATATACTCAGGTTTTAATTCCGGCTCAAGAAAACTTTCTGCATAAATATTTGCTATCAAAGAAATCGCTTGGGATTTATTCTTAAGTCCATATTTAGCTTTAACTATATTCAAAATTCTATCTTCATTCTCCCCTAAATTAATAATGCCCTGAACCATTTTATTATATTTTATTATGTTTTATAATGAATTATAATGTTTATAAATTTTCCGATTCTTTTTAAATTTCCTCACCACCAACCATAACTCTAATTATATTTTAGAATTTTAAATAGTATTCTAAGGCTTTTAACAATTTCCTAGAAGTTTTTCACAGATTTATCTATTCTTCATCCTAATTCACTTATTAAAATTCTCGCCAACACAAATCTGAGTATACTTTTAGTCAGACTATTGTTCATTAACCAAAAAACTCTGTAAAAGAACTAAAGGCAAAAATTTGATATCTGTATTTCCTATTTTCATCTCACTGTAGAAATTCAAAGAAAAAAAGTAACCTTTTTTCACAATGTATTTATCAAGAAAACTCCTAAATGATTTTGTTAACTTCTTCCCAATTAAATTTGATTTAACTTCTATAGGGATTAAATTGGATCCTTTCTCTAAAACAAAATCCACCTCAGCATCAGATTTAGTATGCCAGTACTTTAATTCAAATCCATTAAAAATAAATTGACTAAAAACAAAGTTCTCATAAATATTCCCAAAATCTGTTCTCTCTTTCTGAAAGTTGTCAATCACGACATTTCTAAAACCCATGTCAAAAAAATAAATCTTTGGAGCCTTAACAATTTCTGTTCTCTTATTTGTATAATAAGGTCTAACTTGTTTCAAAATGAAAGTTTTTTCTAAAATGTTAAGATACTTTTTTAAATCTAAATACGAAAATCCGGTAATATTTGAAAGTTCGCTATAATTAATAATATTTCCTGTTTGTAACGCCAACGCCTTAATTAGGTTATTTAATTTATAATCATCACTTAAATCCAAAATTTCTCTTATTTCTTTTAGTAAATATGTGTTAAATATCCCTTCAAGAACTTTTTTCTTTTCATCATAACTCTTTGCAAGAACAACTCTAGGATAACCCCCAAACAAATTATATTCTTCTAAATTACGATTTAATCTTTCCAGAATTATCTCAGATACATCCTTTTTTTCTAAATATTTTTCCAATTTTGGTTCTCTTGCACGAATAAACTCTCTAAAAGAAAAGGGATAAAGATTGAAAGAGAAAATTCTACCAGTAAGATATTTTAAGCTCTGAATTGATATTTCAGTAGCACTTGAACCAGAAATAATCAGTTTTGTTTTGTGGTGATCATAAACATATTTAAGTTTCTTCCCAGAGTCCTTCGAATACTGAACTTCATCAATAAAAACTATATCATAATCTTTTACATTTTCATCAATAAATGCATCAATATCTTCTTCAAATAATCTTAAGGTTTTCAGATTATCAAAACTGATCCTATTTATTCTTCCTTTTTGGGTATCTAGGATTCTATTAACAATCGTTGTCTTTCCACATCTTCTTGGTCCAACAATTAAAAGGATTTCTTCTGAATTAAGATATTTCCTTATTTCAGATTCTAAATCTCTCTTTACATACCCTTCTTTATCCATTTGTGTTTTTGCCCCATTTGTGTTTTTGCCATATAAAATAATAACCCTGCTATTATTTAAATCTTTCTAATTTTAGCAGGGATAATTAAAGAGATAAAAAATACCCTAATTTTTATTTAACATCAATTTTATCTTCAACCATCAACTCAAATTATATTTCAGAATTTTTGATAGTATTCTAAGGCTTTTGATAATCTCCTATAAGTTTTTGAAGGATCTTGTTTTTTTCAAATTTTCGATCTCTCGTCTCTTCTTCCAATTCCTGAATAGCTTTTGTTACTTTTGTTATTATAATAAACGCCTCCAATCAAATTCCTCATTTTCATTTCTCTCAATATGATAAAAAAGCGATAAACCTTTTACTATAGTTATTCAGATATTCTTATTAAACTAAATCTTTAGTTCTTATTAAATTAATATCATCTATATCTCTAAAATGTTTATCTTCACTCCAGAGAGGACAATTTTTTTCAAGGCTTAATGCCAAGATATCAATATCTTTCTTATCTATTTTTCCAATAATCTCTTCAGCAGATTTTATCTTGTTATTATAATGTTTTTGGGAATAGGCTTTGATGGGCAATAAATATAATGCTTCTTTAATTTTCTTTTCATCAACATTTGATTTTTTTGATATTGTAGGAATATACTTTTCCACTTCATTAATCGTATATTCAGTAGAAACAAAATTAAACCGATGATTAAATAGAATATTTCTGCTTGCACCACCTATCAATGCAGAAATGATTGGAGTGGCATCCACTGCAATCTTTATTTTCATTCTCTTTTTTCAAGATTATCTAAAATATCTTTTTGATTTATATTATTACTCTTTAATCCGGATAGTACCTCATCACTAATCTCAAAAAATTTTTGTTTTTTTAGTTCAAGTATTTTTTCTCTAACAGCCTCTTCTATAAATTCAGAGTTCCCACTAAACCCAAGTTCAAAAATAATTTTTCTCAATTCATCAGAGAGTTTTACTTTTATTTCCATACTTAAGACCCTCTTACAAAATATATAAAACTTTCTATGTTTCTTATTTCTTCAACATCAACTTCAATTATATTCTAAAAGTTTTTTAATAGTACTCTAAAGCTTTTAACAATCTCCTATAAGTTTTTTACAAATTTATCTATTCTTCATCCTAATTCACTTAACAAACTCTACATTCTTTTTATCTCTAAATTTTTCGTCACCCGTAAGGAACTTACAATTATACTTTTTAGCAAGCTCGTAACCAATACAATCAACAAAGGACAGTTTTTCTTTTTCATATCTAATTTTCATTTCTGTCGCTTTTTTTAGAATGTTATTATCATACTCTATGCAAAAACTATTTAATCTTTTGAACACCTCATCAATTTCATCATCTCTGGATTCTCTTTTTAAGAAATAAATATATTCAAGTATATTCAGCTTACTCAAAATCATCTGAATCCCTTCCTTGTACTTTTCATAAGATTTGTTTCCTTTATAAATTTCAACTAGTGCATAGGTATCAAAAAAGTATTTACTCATTCTCTCCCTCATCAATTTCATCCATTATTTTGTCCGTAGATTTTTTAATATCTCTCCCTTTTCCCCATAAAAACGACAAATCTGCCACCTTTTTTACATCTATTTCTAAAAAATCATCAGGAAAAATACTATTCTTATCAACTAAATCTCTAGGCAATATAATCCCAATTGAACCTCCAAATTTTTTAGCTTTTATTCTCATTTGCATTTTATTATTAACTATTTTAGTTAACAAAATAAATATAATAATACTTATAAACTTTTCTCTTTTTCATTTAAACTGCATCCTTTTCATAATCCAAACTTAATAAACCAAAACCCATCCTGAATCTTTTCTCATTTTTCAAATTCCATATCTTAACCATATACCTCTTTTCTATAGCCAATTCTTAAAATGATTGTCTTCCTGTTTAATCTCACAATATCAATAATAACTCTATACCCTATTACTCTTAATCTTATACATTCTCATAAAAAGATATATAAAATACTAGTAATCTTGTTATAAAAGAAAATGCTAAATAAAATAAAAGAAAATATAGAAAAATTTTTTAACTTTTCAAAAAAAACAATCAATAATATAGAAAACTCAAAAATTCCTTTTTATTACTACCTTATTGTTTTTTTGTTTATTATCCAATTAAGGAACCTCTTAGAAGATTTCTCCGCAAACACAGGTATATCGCTTGCTTCAAACATTCATTTCACATTATATTACATCTTTGTAATGTTATTAATCTTATTACTCATTAAAATAATAACAAAAACAGATAGTTCAAAGACATTCAAGGTATTCTCATTATTCTTCTCATTTATTTTACTAGGTCCAATAATTGATATCCTTTTTAAAGGACTTAGAGAAAGTCCAATGGCTTACTTTTTTTTCGAAAATTTTAGAGATATTTTAATCAAGTTTATTACTTTTTTTGGAAGCAATGAGATTATAAAGCCAACTTTTATGGGGCCTTCTCTTGGTATGAGGGTACATCTTTTTATTATCATTGCCCTTATATCTTTATACTCTTATATAAAAACAAACAATAATCCAAAAAAAGGTCTCCTTTCTGCTTTTTTAAGTTATATTTGTATTTTTTTATCGTTTTGTACAAATGAAATAAGAAACTTGTTTATTGTTGAACCTAGAGACCAATTTGTTGTTATCTTCCCTTTTTTTATCCTATCATTAATCATCTTTTTTGTATTATTTTATCTACACAAGAAAGAGTTCTTTAAGACAATATTAAAAGATATAAGGGGTTTTAGGTTAATCTACTATTTAATGATGTTTTTTCTAGGTATTGCTATAAGCTATAATCAGTTTAATACTTTTCCAAAACATATTTACTTTTTAGTAATAATTCTTTCTATTTGTATCACTCTATCATGGATTTTTTCGGTTATCACAAATAATTTTACAGATTATAATATTGATAAAATCTCAAATAAGGAAAGACCCTTATTCAAAAAAGATTTGTCCATAAAGGAGTATAAAACATTTGGGGTTCTTTGTTTGGTCTTATCAATAATCGGTGCTTCATTAACAGGATATTTTGGGATCTTATTTACCCTCTTGTTTATATTAAACTATTTCGTTTACTCTATGCCCCCTTTAAGATTTAAAAGAGTTCCAATTTTATCCAAATTAACTATCTCTCTTAACTCATTATTCCTTGTTCTCTTAGGTTACTCACTTTTTTTAGAAAAAGAACGTATAACCTATCTTTCTTCATTTCCTACAGAGTATCTTATATTCTTCCTCATTTTCACTTTCGCAGCAAATTTTATAGACCTCAAGGATTATGAAGGTGATAAAAAAGAAGGGATAAAAACCTTGCCAGTACTCTTAGGTTTAAAAAAATCAAAAAGATTGATCGCCTTCTTTTTTGCGTTACCCTACCTTCTTGTAGGTTATCTAAACCCCTTTTTACTCATCCCTTGTATGATATATATAATTCTCAATTCCCTAATTATTACAGAAAAAAACTATGATGAAAAGAAACTTTTCTTAGTATTCTTGTCCAGTATCCTAATATTTATAATTTTTATATTTTTATCTATTGTATAACCTTAAATGATTTTAATGATTTTCCTTTTAAGATTAAGTACAATCTCCCTCCCACCTATAATCACAATTTGAAGGGAAAGAATTGTTAATTAATAAAGTTAATTGTAGGTAATTTATTATCGCTACAGATGATTTATTTCAAACAAAAATAACATTTTGAGATAACATTGATCACTAAAAAATATCATTAACCCTAACTCAAATTATATTCTAAGGCTTTAAACAATCTCTTAGAATTTTTTCACAAATCTATCTATTCATCCTTTTCTTCTTCCTTTATATACTCAATCCCTTTTTCGTCAAAGTAATCCATAGCAAATTTATCTTTTCTTGTTCCAATCACAAGAATATTATATTTTCCATCCTTTGAAACTTCTATTTTAACTTTGTTGTTTTTTACTTCTGCTCTGCCGTATCCTAAGACATCTTTAGCAGATACCCAGACCTGGGGGTTTGTATTCAAATGCTTGAAGTAGTCAGGAAGTTTAATAGATGCTGTTTTGTTTTCTGTTTCTATTTCATATCTGTAAATATTATCTCCCGGAGTGTTGCTTTCTACAAAATAATGCTTTAATCTATAGCCTTTTTCAGCTTTATCAGGATTTGGATGTTCAATATCAAAACTTCCGCTCTCTTTAGAAAGAGAACCAGCTATATCAAGTGTTGCACTCGGACTAGTTGTCCCGATGCCTACTTTGCCGTCTCCTCTCCATGTCATTACATCGTGGTCGTACCAATCTTTGAGTGTAAGCCAATTGCCAGTATCAC
>CAYZJM010000020.1:0-13702 GCA_964479015.1 Candidatus Woesearchaeota archaeon | reverse complement strand
CAAAAAGAAAGTGAAGAGAAACAAGAGTAAATCAATTTTCTTAACGTATTAATATAATTTAATTAATTTTTTTCTATTTTATTTTTCCTAACTAAAATACGTTAAAATACAAAGGAATAACCTTAAAAAGCCCCGTTTCTTCTTTTTTTATGTGAATGAGCTAGCAACTTGTTCTAAAATAAATTTTAGGAAAAAAGAATATGAGTAAGAAACTTTACGTAGGAAATCTTGATTTTGGGATTGATGACCAAAAGCTTAAAGAAATTTTCTCTGAATTTGGAGAAATTGAAGAAGCTGTAGTTATTAGAGACAAGTTTTCCAAAAGATCTAAAGGATTCGGTTTCGTAACTTTCACAAATGATGAAGATGCTGATAAAGCTGCTTCTGAAACGAATGAGAAAGAGATTGAAGGTAGAAAGTTGAGAGTTAATGAAGCTAGACCAATGGAAAATAGATCTTAAAAACAAATAGGGGCTATTTGAATTATTATTTTTAAATTATTTTTTAATTTATTTTTAGTTAGTCATAACTTTAGATGGTTAATTGAAAAGTTATTTAAGGTTGATTCATTTCTTTAATTTATGAACAAAAAAAGAGGTCTCTTTAGGGAAATTCTAAGTGATAGAATTTTAAAGAGTATAAGAAAAATTTTTGCATTCGGGTATTTTTCTTTATCATCCCTTTTCTTCCTTCTGATAATCCTCCTTTTGACCTTATTATCCAAAACCCTTTATGATTTTATAGTCCTTAGGGGCTCTATTTTTTTGGTTTGGGCGTGTATGGTTATCTTTTTTATAGCTGGATTTTTTATTCTTCTAATTTTTTTAGAAACTAATCTGGAATGTTATGAATTTAATAAAGAGTCAGATTACCATAAAACATCTGAATTTGATAAAAAAATAAAGGAAAAAGACTATATTCGGAAAAAGGGATTTTTAAAAGGAACATATCTAGAAAAACGCCTTGGTAATTTCTTACTTTTCTCTTTTTATCAGGGAGTTATAATTATGCAAAGACCATTCTGGTTAGTGAAATCTCTTTTTAGTGTTTTTAAAAATGTTGAGAAAAATAAAAAAGAAGGATTTAGAAGTATTTATGGATGGAGAAAACTTTATGATGAAATTCAAAAAGAGTTTATCTACTATCCTTTTGTTATGAATTTGTATAAAGATTAAATTTTAAAGTAATATTCACTTAGGTGAGGTTAGTGAATGTTTAGAAAAGAAAAATCGTGGGTTCGTACAAGATATATTGTGCGAAGTTTTTAGGGTATTTTTTGCTATTTTAGACCTATTTTTATAGATTTTAAAGGATTTTTATCAATTTTTGATGATTTCGTTGATTTTTAGCTAATTTTACTAATTTTTGGTTAATTTTAGGATTGAAATTGTTTTCTCTTATAATTCATTCTATAACTTTTTATTGGTTCTTAAGGGCCTATTAGGGGTTATTATTGGCCTTATTTCAATTTTATGATACTAAGTTATTCATTTTGAATTTATTTTAGACTCATTTTGGATTTATCTAAATTTTTCCACTGCTTTATTCTTTTTATTAAAAATAAGCTGTGCACTTAGGTTAAGTTAGTTATTTAATCATAATTAGAAATTTAATTAATATATTCAATCAATCAAAGGATTAGTGTTTAGATCCTTTTTCTTTTAAAATTGGAAAGACCATCTTACCTGCGAGAATCTCTAAACCACTAGTATCATTACTCCTAACAAGAACTACATCATCTATTTGTTCACCTGAAATCAAAAAATCTCCATCACAATATCCTATTGGACCTGAAAACTCATTTTCTTTTACTTTTTCAACAATTCCTACTCCTAATCCTGTTCCATCTAAACTTTCACCTTTTGAATTAAAAAGGCAATCTCCTTTCCTTACTTGTTCATAAGATTCCAAACGAGTTAGTTGAATCCTTGGAGAGGTATACCCCATAACATGCTCTTTCTTAGGGAAATATTGTGTTGTATTATTATCCATGGTATTAATCAAAAAAAAGAGGTATTTAATTATTTATATCCTTAAAAGTATGTTTTAACATGGCCGATAATTTTTCGCAGTTTGGGTAAATTTAGGGGGGTTTTATGCACTAAGGTGATGTTAGTGAACATTTAATAAAAAAACAGCACAAACACCCTAAATTTTATGTTTTTTATTTTATTAAAAAATAATTTTAATTTTATCGACGACAAACAGGTAACAAACAGGCTGTCCAAAAAACAAACAGCTGTTTGTGGCTGTCCAAACAGGCTGTTTGGGGTGTTTTTTTAAAAAAACAGCTGTTTTTATTTTAATTTTCATAAAAAAATGTTTATTTTTTAGATTAAAAATTAACTATTAATCTTTTGATTTTTTAGGGATATTACTTAATTTTATCGACGAAAAACAAAAAGTTTTTAAACATAGTTTTTTATAAGAATATATGTTTAATTGGTTATTTAGAAAAAAAGAGGTTGAAAAACTTAAGGAAGATACAAAAAAAGGGTTTGATTCTGTAAAAAAAGATGTAAATTCAATTGGAGGATGGATAAATTATCTTGATTCTGAAAAAAAAATAACAAAAAAGGATATTAAAGAGCTAAAAGAAGATTTATCGACGGTAAAAAGCGAGATAGAAAACGTAAAGAATGTTCTTTCTTTTATGGGAGAATCAAAAATGAAGGCGGGTGTCCAAACAGCCAACAGGCTGTCCAAGAAACAAACAGCTGTTTACCCTGTCCAAACAGCTGTCCAAACAGCTGTCCAAACACCATTTTTTGACCGATTTTCGATAACTGAAAAAGCAGTAGTGTGGGTATTGTTAAACTCTGATTTAAAATTGAGTTATGATGATATAGCAGCTATGTTAGGGAAGGAAAGATCCACAATAAGGGGCCAAATAAGCTCAATAAAACAGAAAAGTGAGGGTTTATTAGATGAAATAGTTGAACAAAATGGTAAAAAAAGGGTATATATACCTGAAGAAGTAAAAGAAAAGGTCCTAAAAAAGGAGAAAGTGAGAGTTAAAGAAGAAAAGAAAGGAAAAAAGAAAGGGAAAGAGAGAGATTAGTATGAAAAATTGAAAGTTAAAAGGGATAAAGTGAGATTTACAAATAAAATTTGAACTAAAACAAGGACAGAAAGAGGAAAAATAAAGAAAAAATAGGGGAAAATAAAAAAAGGAGATGTGAGGAATAAAAAAGTAAAAAATAAGATTTAGGGGATTGAAGTAAGATATATAATTATTCGTTAAAGCGATTAACTAAAAAATTATAAGTCTCTTAGTTGTAAAATGGTATTAAGAGTTGCAATTCTTCTTAATTTTTGAGAAATTTTTAAAGTAATATTTTTATTGTTTATCCTAATTTTCTCGACGGATACTCCTTTTTTTATAAGTCTCCCAACATAATCTCTAACAGAACTTTCACTAAGATTCAGTTTATTAGAAAGAAGTTTATAATTACAAGAAATCCCTTCTTCATCCAATTGATATATTGTTGAAAAAACAATCATTTCTTGTTCTGTTAAGTTCTTAAATTTTAAACGAATCTCTTTTTTTATACTATCTAATGAATCTAATATCTCTAATGCATTATTAAACGACCTTTTTTCTAAATTATGCTGTTTTTCCATTTGTCTGTCTGTCTGTCTGTCTGTCTGTCTGTCTGTTGGAACCCCTCCATTTCCAGTGGAAATACCCAAATTTTGGTCTTTTAAGGGCTTAAAAAGAGAATCATCTGTCGAATGTGTCGAAAGATGTGTCGAATTTGTCCAATTTTTGTGTCTGATTGTCGAATCAGTATAACCCCTTTTTTTAGGAATATTATTATAATTATTATCCTCTTTATGCCTAAAACTGTTATTAGTATCTTGATTTGGTTCTTGATTTGGTTCTTGATTTGAAAAATTATTAGAAAAGTTATTTGAAAAGTTATTTGAAGAAATTGCCAATTTTATTTCTTTTATTTCTGATTTTAAATAATCTAAATCTCCTCTCAATGAATTCATATCTTCTTTAACTTTTCTAAAAGCTTCTTTTATATTATCGGTCATAATACATATCAACAAAAGAAGTATAAAAATATTAAGGTAATCCTAATATAATCTTTTTAATTAATTATTTAGAAATTAGTTATTTTTTAAGAAATTTTTAATGATCTTTTAAAATAATATATTATCCAAATTTATTGATATTTTTTATATAACTCATAAGCTTTATCACTTAATTTCCATCTTGATCTTGATTTGTATTGAATTCCTTTTGGGTTCTTTTTTATTTGATTAATTAAACCTTTCTTTTTAAGGTCTAAAAGAATCTTCTTAATAAATTCCTCATCCCTCACAATTTCTTTTGCTATATGGGATGTAAAGATAGGTTTTGGATTTGTAGAATAAAGAAGAGCAAGAATCTGTTCAGCAATCTTTTCTTTTTTATTATCAGATATTTTCATATAATCTAAATTATAAGAAAATTGATTTAAAAAAGATTACTTTTTATCAAAAAATTATTTTTTATCTCTTTATTTATTATTGTTTGTTTTTATCTGATCTTCATTTACAGAAGGCATCTTCATATGTAACGGAAAATTCATTTCATCTTCTAGTTCAAACGCTTTAATATTACCTTTCCTTAAAATAACATTTAATAAATAAACTTTAAGATCTGATGGAATTTTTTTGTTTTCCCACTCTTTTAATATTCCTTTTGCTTTTTTACTTTCTACACTTACTAAGATATTTCCTGAAAATCCAATTTTTCCAAATTCTGATCCATAGTCAATAGAATAAATAAAATTTACTCCTAAAAATTCTTCTTTAGTCTTAATTATATTTGATTTAACTGGTTTTAAATCTGTAAACTCTATATTTGTTTTTAATTTGATTTTATCTAATTTATCTGAAAATTTTTCAGCTTCTATTTTTGTAAAGTTAAATCCTACTATTCTCATAAAGTAAATAGAAATATTATATTTTTAAAGATTTGTATTTTAAAATTAATAAAATAACTTATAAAATTTATAAAAAAAGAAATTATACAAAAAAAGGAGTATATAAATAAAAGATTAAATTAAATCTTCTTCAGATACAATTACAAAATCTCCAATTGCAATTATAGAGTTATAAGGAATTAACATTTCATTTGAATTTGTTCTTTCCAAATTAAGATCTCTTGTATAAGATGTAGAATCTTTTAATACTATATTAATCAATTCTCCTGAATTTGTTTCAAAGGTAATATCTTTAACAAATCCTAATCTTTTACCCTCTTTTGTTACAACCATCTTTCCAACAATTGCACTAAAAGGGTTTTTTTCTTGTTGCATAGTTATTTTTAGAAGAATATTCTATTTAAAGTTTTCTGTAATAAATGAAAATCCTCTCCCCCCTTCATTTCTTATAGAAACTTTTTTAAAGAAAATTTGTTGTTTTTTGTTTTTTATTTTTATTTATAAAATTATATATTATATATTATATATATTATATATTATATATTCTAATTATTAAATATGTTTATTAATTACAATCTATTAATCTAAATTAATCCAAATTACAATCCGTTAATCCAGATTATAATTTATCAATCTCAATTAATCTAAAAAATTAATGAAAAATTAATGAAAAATTAATGAATTTTAGATAATATATCAAATAAATAAAAAATATTTTAATTTAAGATTTTAGTTAGGTTATTCTTCAAAATATACTAAAAAGAGTCTTTCCATAAGAAATAAAGGTGTTTTTCTTTTTGAGTAGTCATAATCCTTTATATATTATTTATCTTTTTTCTCGTTGAAGATTATAAATTAAATTAATTTTCCATAGGAAATGATAGTGTGGGTGTTTTAAATGGTTATAAAATTAGATGAAATTTTTGAAAGTTTTGATAAGAATAATATTTTCAAAGATAAATCTATTCTTCAAATTAATCATAAACCAGAAGAAATCCCTCATAGAGATGATCAAATAAAACAAATTGCATCTATTTTAGCACCAGTATTAAAAGGAGAAAGAGCGAGTAATCTCTTTTTATACGGGAAAACAGGTACTGGGAAAACTCTTTCTATTCAGTATGTAAGAGAAGAGCTACTAAAAAGAATAAAAAAGGAAGGGGATTTTAAATTAAGAATAGAATATTTGAATTGTAAATTGAGAAAGGTTTCAGATACAGAATATAGAGTTTTAGCAGAATTAATAAAAAAATTAGGGGGGAGTGTTCCAGATACGGGTCTTCCAACAGAATCAGTTTATTCTCGTTTTATTAATCATGTTGATTCTGAAAAACAAGTTGTTGTATTAGTTTTAGATGAAATTGATCAAGCTGTAAAAAAAATATCTAGTGATTTTTTATATAATCTTACAAGACTTAACTCTGAGCTTTCAAAAGCAAAGTTATGTGTTGTAGGAATTAGTAATAATTTAACCTTTTTAGATGAAATAGATCCCAGGGTAAGAAGTTCTTTATCAGAAGAAGAAGTTATTTTTTCACCATATAATGCATTACAATTACAAGATATCCTAAAAAAGAGATCAAATTATTCTTTTAAGGAAAATGTAATTGATGATGGCATAATTGCTAAATGTGCTGCTTTTGCAGCTAGAGAGCATGGAGATGCTAGAAGAGCATTAGATCTGTTGAGAGTTGCAGGAGAATTAGCAGAAAGAGATGGTTCAGAGAAAATACTCTTTAAACATATTGATGAATCAAACAATAAAATAGAAAAAGATAAAATTTTAGATGTTATCCAGTCAGAACCAAAACAATTCCAATTTGTATTACAATCAATAATAGAATTAATAGAATCAAAAAATAAAGAGTCTGATAAAGATCAACCAATATTTACGGGAGATGTTTATGCTAATTATAAAGAAGTTTGTTTAAGAAATAGATCCGAAATTTTAACTCAAAGAAGAGTTTCAGATATAATTCAAGAATTTGATATGCTTGGAATAATCAATGTAAGAGTGGTTTCTAAAGGTAGAGGAGGAAGGACTAGAGAGATAAGATTAGCAATTTCCTCAGAAGTAGTTAAAAAAGCGAAAGAGATTATTAAGAAATAGGATTAATAATAAACAGCAGAATTATTTAAAATATTAAAATGAATCAAAACCAAATTTTAAAATACTGTTTAGAAGAAGGGATATTATTAGATAGAGAAGTTTTGAATATATTTACAGAATCTATGGATTTTGAATCAGCTAAACTTATTATAACAAAAATTAGGGAACAAACTAATAAAAAATTAATAACAAAAGATTTATTTGATAACAAAGAAAAAGTAAATCAAATTTTTTCTACCCTTTCAGATGATAAAAAAGAAAATTTAGAAAAATTGAAAATTAAAATGGGTATTGAGGTTGAGATATCAAGGGAAACCCATTCTATAAATAATGAGGATAACAGTAAGAAAAATACAGATTTTAGTAAATTTAAATTTGGAAATAATTTAAACAAGAGTAATTTGAAAGGAGAGATTTCAAAAAAAGATAATTTTGAGCAAGAGAATAAAATAAAGAGTAAAGGGATAAAAACAAAATCATTTATTACAACTCTTAAAAAAAAGCCAGATATTGATGATTTTATAAAACATTTTAGAAATAGGTTTGTTAAACTCAGAGGTATTTTGAACTCTCATTCAAATTTAACAAATTTAGTATCAATTAATAAAATTTCAGGAAATAGACAAGGAATTTCTATTATAGGGATGGTTTCTGAAAAAAGAGTTACAAAAAATGGGAATATTTTACTTACATTAGAAGATCTTACCGATTCTATAAAAATTTTAATAAATAAAAATAGGGAAGAATTATATAAAAAATGTGAAGATATTTCTATTGATTCAGTTATAGGTGTAAAGGGCTCAGGAAGTAGAGAAATTATATTTGTTAATGATGTGGTATTTCCAGATTCAGTTTTGTTTAAAAGGAAAAAATCTCCTGAAGAAGAATATGTATTATTTATAGGGGATTTTCATTATGGAAGTCAACTTTTTTTAGAAGAGAATTTTAAAAAATTTGTTGAGTATCTAAAAGGAAAGATTTCTGATGACCCTGAAATTAAAAAAATAAAATATATTTTTGTTGTAGGAGATATAGTATCAGGAGTAGGGGTTTATCCTAACCAAGAATCTCAGCTAAATGTTAAAGATTTAGAATCTCAGTTTAAGGGAATTTCAGATTTATTATCCCAAATCCCTAAAGATATCCAAATAATAATTTGTCCTGGAAATCATGATGGTGTTAGAATTATGGAACCTCAACCAATTTTTGATAAAAAATATGCATGGCCAATATATGAACTTGAAAATGTAAAAGTAGTAACTAATCCCTCTTATATTACCTTTGGGATAAAAGATAATTTTTCAGGTTTTAACCTTTTGATGTATCATGGTTTTTCTTTTCCATTTTATTCTGATAATGTTCCTTCATTAATCACTGCAGATGCAATTAATTCTCCTGATAAAATTATGAAATATTTACTTAAGAATAGGCATTTGGCACCTACACATTCATCAGTTCAGTATTACCCTTTTGAAGAGGATCCATTACTTATTAATGATATCCCAGATATCTTTTTTGCAGGACATACACATAAAATGGCTGTTTCTTATTATAACAATATCCTTCTCATCTCATGCTCTTCTTGGGAATCAATAAGTAGTTATCAGGAGAGACTTGGAAATAAGCCGGATTTTTGTAAAGTTCCAATGTTTAATCTTAAAACAAGAGAAATTAAAATTTTAGATTTTGAAAAATGATTAACAAAGATGAAGCAACAAAGATGATTGAAAGTTATTTTGAACGTTTTGATAACGATGTTAAAAATGTTTATTCTGTTGCTGAAGAAGCTAAAGCGAAAGGGTTAGATCCAACAGATGAAGTTGAAATCCCTTTAGCTAAGAGTCTTGCAGAAAAATCTGTTGGTTTAATTGCTTCTATATATCCCGAAATTTCAAATAAAGGGGTTGTTGAAAGGATTCTTGAGTTAGAAAAGATGTATGGGAAGTTAGATACTGCTGTAGCATTTAAAATTGCTGAAGAGATTGCTAATGGAAAATTTTGCAAATTTGAAAATACTCTCCAGGCAATAGAAATTGGGACAAGGGTTGGTTTTTCATATATCACATTGGGGGTTGTTTCTTCTCCTATTGAAGGTTTTACAGGCTTAAAAATTAATAAAAGAAAAGATGGAAAAGAGTATATTTCTGCTTATTTCTCAGGCCCTATTAGGAGTGCAGGGACTACTGCTTCTTGTGTTGTTTTGACATTGATTGATCATCTTAGAGAGATATTTGGATATGAAAAATATGATCCAACAGAAGAAGAGATAAAAAGGTATATTACTGAAAATCATGACTATCACGAAAGAATAACTAATTTACAATATATGCCTACAGACGAAGAGATAAAGTTTCTTGCAAAAAATCTTCCAATACAAATTATGGGGGAGCCTACTGAAAGTAAGGAAGTTTCTAACTATAAAAATTTAGAGAGAGTAGATACAAATTATATCAGGGGAGGAATGTGTTTAATTTTTTCAGAAGGCCTAGCTCAAAAAGCCGCAAAAGGTTTTAGATTATTAAATAAGGTTAAAGATAAAGGATTTAAATCATCAGGGTTCAATTTTTTAGAAGAGTATATCAAATTACACGAAAAAAGTAATAAAGGAATTTCTAAAGAAGGTGGAACACCAACATACATAAAGGATCTTGTTGCAGGAAGGCCTGTTTTTGGGCACCCTTCTAGAAGTGGTTCATTTAGATTTAGATATGGAAGGGGAAGAAATTCTGGTTTTTCAGCAGCATCAATTCATCCAGCTACAATGGGAATTACAGATGGATTTATTTCTACAGGAACTCAATTAAAAATAGAAAAACCCACAAAAGGGATAGCAGCAACTTCTTGTGATAGTATTGATGGGCCAATTGTTAAGCTTTTTAGTGGAAGTGTAAGAAAAATAAAGACATATCAGGAATCAAAAAAACTTTATCCAGATGTAGAAGAGATTATCTATTTAGGGGATTTACTTTTTCCATTTAGTGATTTAGCTAATCGTAATTTTCAATTGATAAAACCAGGTTATGTTGAAGAATGGTGGAAACTAGAACTTAGAGAAAAAAATCCTAAATTAGAGGAAGAGATAGATGAGTTTAATGTTTCTTTTGAAGAGGCTGTTAAGATCAGTAATGAAAATAAAATTCCTCTTCATCCAGAGTATATTTATTTTTGGACCCAAATATCCAAAGAGGAGTTACACTCTTTACTAGATTGGATAAATCATGCAAGATTTGATAAAAAAATTATTTTTCCGTTTAGTAAATCTGAACAAGAAATTTTCAAAAAAGGAAAAAGAGCATTAGAATTATTAGGTGTTGAACATGAAATGACAATTGAAAATGTTGTTTTAAATGAGAAAAATAGTTTGGCATTGCTTTCAAATTTAGGAATTGATTTTAATATTATTAAAGAAGAAGGTTCTTTTGAGGGGAAAATAGATACAAAAAAATATGACCTTGATAAAGATGTTTTAAGTATAATTAATTCTTTTTCAAAATTTGAGATAAAAGATAAAGCAGGAGATTTTATTGGGGCAAGAATGGGCCGCCCTGAAAAAGCAAAATTAAGAAAATTAACTGGAAGTCCTAATGTTCTTTTTCCTGTTGGAAAAGAAGGAGGAAGATTGAGAAATGTTTATGATGCAATAAATGTAGGCACAGTAAGAGGAGAATTCCCTTTTTATTATTGTGAAAATTGCCAAAAAAATACTATATATAGGGTTTGTGAAGTTTGTGGAAATAAAACAAAAAAGAAGTATTATTGTAAGGGTTGTGAAAAAGAGTTAGATGAACCATGCCAGGAGCATGAAAGATGCAATTCATCTTTGTATCAAAATTTAGATATTAAGCATTATTTTGAGAGTGCAAAAAATTTTGTGAATATGACCGATAGAGATTTGCCTCCATTAATAAAAGGAGTAAGAGGATTATCATCTTCAAATAAACAGATGGAGCATTTGGGAAAGGGGATTCTTAGGGCTAAACATGGATTACAAGTTAATAAAGATGGTACAATAAGATTTGATGCTACAGAATTACCGATTGTTTCCTTTAGACCTAAAGAAATCTCAGTAAGTGTTGAAAAGCTTAGAGAGATAGGATATAAAAAAGATATAAATGGAGAGGAACTTGAGAGAGATGATCAAATTTTGGAATTGATGCCTCATGATATTCTTCTTCCTAGCTGCCCTAATGGAACAGATGAAAGAGCAGATGATGTTTTTTTGAGAGTAGCAAGATTTATTGATGATCTTCTTGTTAATTTTTATGGGTTAGATCCAATTTATAATGCAAAAACAAAAGAGGATTTGATTGGAATGTTAGGTGTTTGTATGGCCCCTCATAATTGTGCAGGTGTTGTTTGTAGAATTATTGGATTTTCAAAGGTACAAGGTTTATACGCTTCTCCTTATATGCATGCTGCTATAAGAAGAGATTGTGATGGAGACGAAGCAGCAATAATGATTTTGTCAGATGTTTTATTAAATTTTTCAAAAAAATTTTTACCCAGTCATAGAGGTGGGACACAGGATGCTCCCCTTGTGCTTAATGCTAAAATTGATGCAGGAGAGGTTGATGACCAAATTCTTGATTTTGAACTTTTAGATAATAATGAATATCCTCTTGAATTATATAAACTTTCAGAAGAAAGAAAACATTCTTCAGAGATAACTATCCCAAACGTTGAAATTGCTTTAAAGGAAAAAAGGACACCATTTGCTAATATTGGATTTACTCATGATACATCTAACATTAATAAAGGTGTTTTATGCTCATCATATAAAACTCTTGGTACAATGTCTGAAAAAGTACAACACCAGATGGATTTTATTGAGAAAACAAGAGCAGTGGATACTTCAGATGCTGTAAGGTTAGTGATTGAGAGGCATTTTTTAAGAGATTTAAAAGGAAATCTTAGAAAATTTTCAACCCAGACTTTTAGATGTGTAAAATGTAATGAAATATTTAGGAGACCTCCATTGAAAGGAGTTTGTTCTAAATGTGGTGGAAAACTAATATTTACTGTTAATGAAGGAGGAATAAAAAAATATTTAGAACCTACAATGGAATTAGCAGAAAAATACCATCTTTCAACATACCTCCGTCAGAATATAGAATTAACTAAGAGATATATTGGGAGTATTTTCGGAAAGGAACCAGAGAAACAAGAAAATATTCAAAAGTGGTTTTAAAAATATATTAAGATTAGATATTATTAAAATTTAAATATTTATTTAAAATAAATATAAAATAATTGTGGGTATCAACAAACACCCCATCATATTTGTTCTTTTTATGTCTAAAGAGATACAATAGATTCCGGTAAAAACAGATATAATAAAAACAATTAAACCAACAAACCCTGAAAAAGAAAAAATAATTCCTATTAAAATTAAAAATGTTATTAGAGATAGTTTCTGATAATTTATCTTTTTTATTCTTTTTATTATTACTTTTGCAATATTTTTTGTTATGAAAAAAGAAAAGAACCCTGTGAAAAAACAAACAACAATTATTAACACTAAAATTTCTATTGAAATTGTTTTGAGAATTTCCTTGATTGCAACGGCTGCACCTGTTCTTGTTTTTGATATAACATAAAGTGAGATAAATGAAAAACCCATTACTAAGGTGTTTGTTGCACCTAATAATATTAAAAATCCTTTTTTATTTGTTTTAGAGATCGTATTTCCTATTACTGCTGCTTGCCCACTTCCTAGTCCTGGGAGGAAACTGCAAAGAGGAGAGGCAATTAAAGAACCTATAAGAGGTTTGAATATAGCCTTTTTGTTGAATGTCGGTTTTTCCATATTTTGTTCAGGAATTATTGGTTTCTCTTTTATGCTTTTTATTAACATTGAACCTCCAAAAAGACCTGTTAAAAGAGGTAAAAGTGGTTCATTAAACCCAAGATTTAAAACACTCCATCCTAAAAGTCCAGTAAAAAGCAAAATGAATAATGAAGTAAATTTCTTTTTTTCTAGAGAAACTAAAATGATCATTATGAAAATTAAAAAATAAGGAAGCCATCTTTCAATTACAGAATAAAATTGAGATATAAGATAAATGGAAGGGTAGGATATTAAGACAAGAAGTATTATTGCAGATAAACTCCCATAGAGGGTTAATAGGATTGCTTCATAACCTTGGCCTTTTTTTAAAAGCTCATGCCCTGGAAGAATTGAAAGCTCTGTGTCTGTATCAGGACATCCAAGAACAATTGAAGGAATGAAGTCTATGAATGTATGAGTGATTGCCATTGAGACAATGAATACAATAATATAAACTGGTTCGATGTTTGTTATTAAAAATGAAGAAGAAACAATAAATACCCCAATAAGATTAATATGAATTCCTGGAATTAAGCCTGTGAAAGTCCCGAAAGTCACACCAAGCAGTATAGACGCTAAAATGCCCAATAACATGGTCTTTAGCCCTTTTTGCTGATTGAAACTGCCTGTTTTCTTGGTGTCCAAACCCGATTAAAATTTTAATGGCTTTTGTGCACCTTTTATTTAATTTCATCGTCTTTATCTTATTTAAATTTTTGTCTTTAAGGGGGATTCCCTGATTATTTTTGGTTTATTTTTGTATATTTTGGGGGTTTTGGTTGAGTTAAAGGCATAATGTCTGAACTATTGACTCTGCTTAAAAGA
>CAYZJM010000019.1:0-14012 GCA_964479015.1 Candidatus Woesearchaeota archaeon | reverse complement strand
TTTGCTTTACTTCCAGTATATCTCCTATTTTCTATTTGATAACTCATTTTTTCTTCTCTTTATTTTTTCTTTTGGTTCTCCAATAAGGTGTTTTACAAGAGGGACAAATCATAGGTTCTTCTTTAACTTTTTTCTTTAATTCATCCATAGTTACTCTCGGAATCCATATATGCCCACACCTCTGACACTCAAAAGCATTAACCTCTATTTTCAATATATACTTATCAGCCATACTTAATTTAAATCTTCCTACTATTTAAATCTTCCTAATATAAAAATAGTTAATATAAACATATTTTGTTTAAGTAGTCGAGATTTTCTAAGAATCTTAAAAGAAATAGAGGGTGTTGAATGGACAAGACCTAATCAAAAAAAGTTTCAAGTTTTATTAATCAAAAATAGACTTTATTCATTTTTTTGCATAACTATTAAAGATTTTATTAGTTTGAAATTAGTAAATTTCCCATTCTTAAAAAGATTAGGATATATTATTTCATCAAATACTTTTTTTGTTCCCTCAAAATGAAAGTCGTGCATTGAAATATATCCCTTGTCTATTACATTTTGTTTAAATTTTAATAAATCGTGTTTAATCCACTTATATTCGTGGCTTCCATCAATAAAAAGTAATCCTACTTTATCTGGAATCTCTGCTTTATCCGAAGTTTTTGGAATGGGATAAACTAAATCTTTTACTCCTGCTTTTTCTATATTTTCTAAAAAGTTTTTGTAGTTTTCCTTAAATGTTCCATGACAAGTAAATGGGTCTATTGAATATATTTTAACTTTGTTTCCGTTTTTACTTCCTAATCCTAAAATGCTTGTGCTTCTTCCTTTGTATGCCCCCACTTCTATTATAGGGTATTCAGATGATTTGGCTATCTCGTATAATTCTATTGCCTGTTCTCTGTTTATTCCGTGTTGTGTTGGAATATGTTTAATCTTTTCAAATAACCAATCATAATTCATTGTACCATTTTACCATATTTTTAATTCCATCGTATATATCTACTTGGGGATAATAGTCTAATAATCTTACTGTTTTGGATATATCTGCGTAGGTTGTTGTTACATCTCCTTTTACTCTGCCTATAAAATTTTTGAGGGTCTAACTCCTGCTCTTGCCCCCAAATGAATTACTTTGTCTAGTTACTAGATTATAACCCATTAAATAAAGCCTCCCATTGTTTGCCTATTTTTTGTGGGTTTAGTTCCCTTTCTACTAATTTTCGTGCATTCTTGCCTATCTTTTGAGCGAATTTAGGGTGTTCTTTTAAGTATCTCACTTTATTTATTATTTCATATACACTTCTAATTGCGAATAATATATTTTCATTATCTGTACAATTCTCTCCGTGCCACGCTAATCTGGTTGTTATTACAGGCAATTCACACGCCATTGCTTCATTAATCGTATTTGAATGCCCCTCTGAATGACTTGGAAGTATCAAACAATTAATTGAGTTATAGAAATCGGGCATTTTTTCGTGAGGGAGTTTATTTTTAGTATCTGTCGCCATTTTTACTTTTATTCCTTCTTTTTTTAATATCTCTTTTACATATTGAAAGATTGTCCAACCTTTTTGGTTTCTACAACTTTTTCCATTCCTTGCTACATATCCAATTGTAAATTGTGAGGGTTTGGTTTGGGGTTTAAAATGCTCTAAATCTACCATATTGGGTATTAGATAAACGGAAATATCTAATCCTTTTTTGGATATATCGTGTTCCATTCTAATCTTTGCGTCTAAATTTTGTACTAATATGCCCTTTGTTCCTTCTATTTTTTTCATTACTTTGGATATTCTATCTGTTAATAATTCTCCTCCGTGGGTTAGGGTGGTTAGAGTTTTATTCTTTAAATCGGGTCTATGTCTGAAAAATTCGTCCATTAAGAAAATTCCACCTCTACTCCAAACAATATCTGGATTTAATTTTTTTAGATAACTAGGGTTAAAATTTTTACATATTTCTATATCTTGATTTGTATGCTTTTGAACATTTTTAATACTGCTTAAAAAACACCAATCTTCAAATGGTTTGTGCATAAAGGCTAAAATTTTTTTAGGAAATTTGCTCTTAAATTCTTTATATTTATCTTTATAACCTTCTATTTTATCGGATAAAATTTTAACAAAATACTTTTCACTTGCGCTAAACTTATCCATATTTTTATAATTTAAATTTCTAACAATTAGATATTTTGGATTGTATATGTCTTTTTCGTGAGATACATATTTATAGTAGTCTAAGTCTAGGTGCTTTCCTAATAGTTTTGTTAATGCTTTTTGGTCATTAAACCAATTGTTTTTATTGTTATTACATTTTCGCTCATATCTTTCTATTTGGTCGCCCCAATTGAATGCTATTAATCCTGCCCAATAGGTTTTATTCTCATTTCCTGTGGGTCTTTTAACTCCTATCCATTCGTAATTATCTAATTCTTTTTCAATAAAATTTAAACTTCCTAGAATTATTTTTGAACAATCTAACCAACATACCTTATCTTTTTTTGATTTAATATTCTTCCGAATAAAACGGGCTTTTAAGTGGGTTACTCTTTGAACACCCTCCGGGTGAAAAGAATTTACTGCTGGTTTAAATGTATCCTTGTAGGGTATAAATTCTACATCTGGAAATTCCTTTTTTAGAATATCTTGCTTTGGTTTAGGAATATTAAGAAGGTAACAAATTATGGGATAGTCGTTATTTAACTTATAGGAATTATAAAAATGAAAAAATCCATTCAAATACTTCTCTGTAAGCATTGTTACAATCTTCATTTGAGTTACAATAAAAAATTAAAATTAAAAAATTAAAATTAAAAAATTAAAATTTAGGTTTAACTTTCAAATCCTGTTACTGTTAGTCTATAAACAGACTTAGGCTTAACTACTGTAACTCCGTAAAGTTTCAAAGCAATTACTTCCCAATTAACAGTTGCAGATTTTCTTCCGTCTAGCATTTCAATTCCACTTGCTTCTACTAAATAGCCACATTTTGAACTATCTACTAGGAATACATTTCCTGTATTTGCGTTGGTAGTCAGATAAACTCTAACACCATGGAAATCTAATACTCTTGGGAAAATACTTCCTGCATCTACTGAACTAAATTTGAATGTTCCTTTAACATCGCTTGTTTTTAGGAAATCTCTCCATACAGTTGGCGTTGTTACGATAGCATCTGCAACAGCATTATTAGACTGCATACCGAATACTCCATCTACTAGGTCTTCGTATTCCAAAGTTCCTTCTGCGTCAGCATAGTTGCTGTTTGCGTTGGTAGTTGGTGCAGCGTCTTGGAATGCTTCCAAAATATCGCTATCTACTTTTCTACTAAGTGCTTCTCCTAATTCAAACATTTGGTCTTGAACGATATCAATTACACCTTGTCTTATAATTTGGATAGTAATTACTTCATAAGCATATATCCAATTAAGAGAAATTGTTTGACTAGAATAGTCGTCGTTGTTTGGTGCATCTAATTCGCCATCACTAGGTAAATCACTTGCTGTTCTCAATGCGCTTGTAGGGATTTGTAAGTTTTCCATTCCTGACGGATTAACCGAGATTGTCTTAATAACTTCTCCTGCAACTAGTACAGGTCTAAATGCTCTTTCTACTACTGAACGAACGATAGTAGTATAAAGTGCTGAGTTATTAGGGAAAGTTAAATCTTCTGTGTTCAGATTATCTAATCCTTCTTCCTCTGTCAATGCGCCGAAACTCTTGAAAAAACCTTCAATTCTCTTTTTGTGAGATTTTGATAACCATAGTTCATCTTTTGCGACTTTTGTATATCCTTCCACTAGTTTCTTTCCTAGTTTCTCTACTATGTCGTATTCGTGATATGGTAATTCTTCTTCTCCGGCTCTCTTGCCGAGATTGAATGTCTTTCCTAAAAATTGTTCTTGTTCCACTTTATTATTTTAACCCCCTTTCAATTATGTTCAATATCTTTTATTGGATTTAATTGTCTTCTCCATATTAACGGGGAGTATATCATCTTCTGAATTTAATTCTTTTTCTTTCTTTTTTACTTCGGATTTATCCATTTTAGGAATGTCTTTTCCTTCAAATGATTCTTCTTTATCTGGCTCTATTTCTTCTTTGTCTTCTTTGTCTTTGTCTTCTTTGTCTTCATCTTCGTTTTCAGATTGAGTATTTTCTAGTTTTTCTTTGTCTTTGTCTTCATCTTCATCTTCATCTTTGTCTTCATCTTCATTTTCTTGTTCATCTAAAATAGTATCTACCTTTGATTGTAGTGCTGAAATAACATTCTCTATTCCTTCCATTTTTCCAGATAATTCTTCTATTCTTGATTTTAGTTCTTTCATTTCGTCGTTTTCCTCTGAATCTGATTCATCTGTTTCTTTTTCTGACTCTGTTTCGGTTTCTGTTTTAGTTTCCGTTTCGGTTTCGGGTTTATCTTCCGATTCCTTTTCTTCAGTTTCAGATTCTTTTTCCCCATCATTAGAAGAAGGGGCGTCAGAGGTTTTCTCCTCTGACGCAGATGAGTTTAACTTTTCTTTAAGTCGGTTGGCTATATCTTCTTTGCCTAACTTTTCAGCAATACTTATTACTTGTTTTTGTAATACACCCGAAGTATTTTGGTATCCTGGTACAGGTGCTGAACTTAATTCTACGAATTCCTCTACATCTACATTTGCTATTCCTTTTTCTTCGTCTATCTCTATTGTTTCTGGGTTAATTAGAACCCCTACACTTACATTTTTAATATAACCTTTTTCTGATTTTCTAATAAATTCTTTTTCTTCGGGGTCTATATCTGCCTCGTATGTTACATGAGTATCGTTAATATTAACATTCTCTATCTTTCCCAGAATATGTCTAACTTCGTCTTGTTGGTGTGCGAATAAGAATGGCTTTCCTTCTAGACTCTTATATGATTTCTTAACACTTTCTGGTCTATAAAATACTCCATTTCTTGAAGTTTCGCCTAATGGCATTGCATTTCCTTTTAGAATTATTTTATTTCCTTTGTCGTTTTGCTTCTTTTCTATTTGGAATGTTTCTGTGTTGTATATTTTTATGTTATCCATATTCTCTTATGATTTTTGTCTCTTTTATATTTAACTTTTTTTAGAGTGTGTGCATATCCTCTACAATTGTGTTCTTTTTTGGCTTAATAATTAATTTATAGTATCTTCGGTTATATTCTCGGGGATTTGAACGGCTTAATTTTTTTGATTCTACTAATTTTTTTAACGTTTTTCTAAAATTGATTATATTTCCACTTCCGAATTTATTTTCAAATAATTCAAATAACTCTTTTCCGTGGTATTCTTTTTTGTCTATATTGACTAATAGTTCTAAGATTGCAGAGTAATATCCACCCCTAAACTCTTTCATTCTAGAATCTTAACGATTTGGGTATTCATAAATGTTTGGTTTTTCCCTTTCCACAAGAAATAAAGGACTAGGCTATAACAATTGTACATTTGCAATTTGGGTGGCTATGAGTTACAGGAATAGGATTGTTTTTATCTCCTGCGTTTTTAACATTGTAAATAATCTCTTTTCCTTTTGCCCCTTGAAGTTTTCTACAAACTGAACAGGGATATTTCTTTCCGTCCTTTCCAATATAGTCTGGAGAATTAATGAATTTGTAATGTTCTACTTTGGCTTGTTTCATTGTGTCTATTTGTCCGAAACTATGGGCAGATACTATTTCGCTTCTAGCAATTCTTAATGCGCTTGATTTTGTAGTCTTTTTTACTTGGGACTTTATATTATTGGCTATCTCTTTTGTTGATTTGCCTTTTTCTAATCCGTCGGCAATTAGATTATCTACTATACGGCTTTGTCGTTTGGTTAAGTTTTTGTAGTATTCTTTTTGTTTATCTGTTATAATCTTTATCGCATTTGTATCTGCTGGTTGGTCAAATTTGATTGTTTGTCCATCTTTATTTACTATTCTTTTGCTTCCTTTTTCGTAACTATCTGAGATATAATCTTTGGCTTTATTTAATAATTCTGTGATATTCCCTGTTAAAGAATTAAGATAATCCCTAAAAGCATCATTTAAACTTTCTTGTCCTGTTGTTTTTAGATATTTGTTTATTTTCTCATCTAATAGTTTTTCATTATAAAGAGTTTCCTCTATATCTTTTCTATAAGAATTTATGTTTTTTTTAACTCCAAATCTACTTCTTCTGTTTATCTTTTTTCTTTCGTCTTCGCTTACCATAGTAGAGATTATCTTCCTTATTTAATTCGTTATCTGTTTGGAATTTACTTTTGATTATTTGTTTCAGTTTGGTTATTTTGTCCATTTTCATTCATTTGATTTTGAGGTTTAAATTCCCATAAATACATATCTCCTAGGTTCTCATCTCTTTCATAACCCATTTCCTCTCTATATTCGTTTAAAGTTATTGCCCCTGTATTAAGTTCTTGCATTAATCTATTTGATTTTTCTTCTCTTAATTCAATATCAAAATCTCCATATTCAAAACTAAATATTGCATTAGGGATTTTTACTCCTCTTTCTCTTAATACATTCAAACTTGCGTTTAGTCCTTCTTGTAGAGATTCTTCTACTTCAGGAAGGAAATAATCCCTCATACTTACTACACTCAAATAAAAGAATTGTTTTTGTTCTGTGCTTGTATTTCTATTAACTAATTCTCCGTGGATTATGAATTCTGGACTTAGACTTATACTTATTTTTCTTTTGAAATAATCTAAATATCCTGTTAATTCTATTACTTGCCCACTATCTGTTACATTGACTGTTTCTATTGGTGTTCCGACTATTGAGTTTTCATAATCTTTTTGGTTTTTAAGTTGTTCTCCAACCATATTAACTTGTTGGGAATTCCATTGTGCAGGGGTATCTTTTGTTTGTTTTGGAGTTAAAATCTTTTGAGGTATTGCTTTAAACATACTAATTACTGCGATACTTCTTTCAATTCTCTTCAGAATATCTACATCTTGGAGAATACTTGCTAATGGGCTTCTTCCATAAATACCAAACGAATGTTGCATAAATTTAAATCTGATTATCTCGTGTGGTTGATATTCTATTCCAAATATGGTTTTTATTCCGAAATTTGTTCTTACTTGAAAACTTTTTATCCCTAATTTTTGGGCTTGGGCTTGGGTATAATATAATCTCATAATATATCTTTCTGGTTTGTTTTCTTGGTAGTTCCATACAATATACATATCTTCACTATTCTCTATGTGTTGATATTTGAAACTTCCTTTATTTCCTTTTATCTTTCTTATATATCCATCTCCGGTTATTACTGCTTCTTGTTCTGCTTCTCGTCTGGCTCTTAACCACCCTGAAAACCTTTCCCATTTATCTGTGTATTTCTTTATTACTTCATTCTCACAAACTATTTGGGGTTTTTCTCCCTCCAGAATGTTGCATAAATTATTTACGGAAGTTTGAACAAAACTAACATCATTATAGGCTTTTTTACATTTGGCTTTCTCTTGGTGTATAGATAGAGTTTGTTCGGAGAATATATCTTTTGCTAATTTGAAACTAATTCCTTTTTGCCCATAATTAGAGATTAAGTCATCTACCTTTGATTGTATGGTTGTTTCTTTCTTTTTTCCAAATAATTCTTTTATATTGAACATAATATTTTTAGTTAATTCCTTCTTTTATATTTAACTTATTTTAATTCCAATTTACGCTACCTACTGCGAACTCTGTTTGATTGTATTTATCTTCTAGAGAATATCTGCTTCCATCTAGTGCGTGATCATTTAAATCTACGGGTACATCTAATATTCTACCTTCTTTGTCTGTTTTCCAATTATATGACTTTATTTCTTTAATTAAATTTGTTGAGTTTGGATTTATCTTTATCTTGTGCATTTTCATAAAGTTAATTCCCTTAAGGATACTCCCTTTGCCTTTTTCTGTTGGGTGGATATTATATCCTGCATTTCTTATATCTTTGATTATTTCTGGTCTTGAATTGTCTGCTCTTATTGTATCTTGGTACGAAATTAAACCTTTTTCTCTTAATTTGTCTAACTCTCCAATAATTAAATCGCTAGTTAATCCACTTTTATACATTAATTCTTCAAAATAAATCTCTTTGTTTGTGTATCTTGTTTTAATTAGGGTTGTTGGGTCATTATATCCAAAATCCATACCAAATAAAGTTTGCCCTTCCTTTAATTCTCCAACTTCCCAATTACTGAATATTGTTGTTTTGGGAATTCCTCTTAATCCTAAACCAAATATTCTCCAGTAGTTCTCGTCTGTTTCTTTATATTGCTCTATTGTTTGTTTGATTCTTTTTGGAAGAAAGGGATTATGTTCATATGTTGAGTGGAATGTTATTACTGTTTCTTGTTCTTGAATATCATAAAACCACCCGAATTCTGTACTAGGGTTATAATCCATTATTGTTAATTCTCTGGTTCTCTGGTTTAACTGCTTAAAATCATCTTCTTTAAACTCGTTTGCTTCATTCATAAAAAGAATATCTCTACTTGCACCTCTTATTTTTTGTTCTTGGTCTAGACTGAAAAATCTTACTAAATTTGTTCCTAATGGATATGTTTTATTGGAAATATTATGATATTTGGATTCATATAAATTATAATGTTTAAGTATTTCAAAGAAATCGAACATTACACTTGTTCTAAGGCTCGGTCCGGTTTTTCTTCCTATGTCTATTATCTTGTCTTTCCATTCGCTCAAACTCTTTTGAATAATCCAAATTAGAATATTATATGTTTTTGACGAATTATGAACGATGTAATTATTTTTTGTAATACAATAAGACTTGGTCTTTTCTACTTCAATATCATAAATAGGGATTTTTTTAATAAATAGCTCTACACCGATTATATCTTCTTCTCTTAATTCTCTTGCTTTAATGGGTGTTTTGTGTTCTTTATTATTTCGTGCCAACCACATTTCTTTTTGTTTTGACCCAATATTGTCTTTATTGTGCAGATTGACACATTGTATTCCTTTGCTAACATTGGGGCTGTTATTTTGTAAGGAGTATATTTTTGGATTATTTCCTTCACTTTTTGTTCGGTTAGTTTGCTCATTCCGTTTAATTCTCTCTTTTTGGCTTTTTGTAATCCTGTCTTGAATGAATGGAGAGTGTTCTCTGAGTGAGTTACCCATTCTAAGTTCTCTACTCGATTGTCGTTCGTCTTTCCGTTCTTGTGATTTACCTCTGGTTTGTTTTGTGGATTTGGAATAAATGCTTTTGCTACTTCCCTGTGCATTTGAATTGTTTTGTATTTTCCGTTTATCTTTATCATTGTTCTTTGATAGAAATCTTTGCTGTCTTGGGGGTTTTTCTTCATTGATGCTGGATGCATTAATCTTTCCTTGCCTGTGCATTTCCAGTTCATAGTTTTTAATCTCCCGTAATTGCTTATAAAATATCTTTTGTTCGTATTCTGAATGGGTTTCCAGACTTCGTTCGGCAAGTTTATAGGCTTCTGTCCATTGTCCCTGTGTAAAGAATTTGTGGTCATATGTTGAGATGATTGTTCCATTTTTTGTTTTAAGTCTTATTAAAGGTTGAACACACCTATATATAAACTTTTCTATAACTCTATTCCACTCTAATTTTTTAGAATTTTCATTAAAAGATAAAACTCTTATCCCTTTTTGTATATCCTTAATAGGCACATGTCCTTTTTCTGTTTGAATTAAAGTATCTCCAATAAAACATCTACTTCCACCTTCTTCTATTATAATTGGGTATCCTTTTTTATATGCTTTCTCGCAATCATCATACACCTTGGTTGTCTTGAGTTTCAGTTTCATTTTTTGTTGTTCTTATAACCTCCACCTCAATTTTATCTATGTTTTGGTCTATTTTCCCGGAATACTGAACTTCTTGTTTTTCCCCATAGCCCCTGTCTTTTGCTTTGGTTCTTAAAAAGTATTGAATATCTCTTGAACTCAGGTTATTTATTGCGAGTTTTTTTAATGCCATCTCCATTTCATCTTTCCAGTATTCTTCCATTTCATGAACTTTTTCTGCATAGATTTCATCCTCTTTAATCCATTTGTAGTGTGTTCTCCTGGAAATTCCTACTTGTTGACATGCCCTTCCTATATGGAGATTTTGCTCGTATAACTGTCTGAGCATTAAATTCTTGTTTGCTTTTGTTTTTTCTCCGCCTCTTAGTTTTTTTCTTGCCATCTTTTCTCAAAACCCCTATTTTTTGTGAATTTTTGGGAATTTTCATAGGAAATAAAGGACTACCTTATCTTTTTATGCTTCTTTCCGGTATACTTTTCCCATCTTTCTATTATTACTGAACATAAAGCAGGATCATATTCTATTAAAAAACAGTTCCTTTTTGATTGCTCACATGCTATTAGTGTGCTGCCGCTTCCTGCGAAAGGATCCAACACATTTTCTCCTTCATTTGTAGTCAATAATATTCCCTTTGCAGGCAACTTAATAGGAAAGCAAGCCTTGTTTAATTCTGTTTGGGAATTTAAGGCACTAATCTCCCAATAATTATTTAATGTTTTGCTTGTTTTTTTATTAAATATGACATTTTTTCCTGTATTTCCTAACCAATACCATTCTATATCTTCTGCTTCTTTGTTATCTGCGAATACTATGTTTTCGTAAGTTCTTGTTAACATCTTTTTGCTGTTTATAGGCATTGCTGTCTTTTTGTTCCATACAATCAACTCTAAAAAATTAAACCTGTCTTTTATTCCTTTCATTACATCCAGAAAAGATTCTCTTGTATTTTTGTTATAACTCATATTCCAGAAAATATACCCATTTAAATGTTCTTTTATATTGTCCAAAACTTCTAAATTAAGTTTTATGTATTCGTTTTTTTGCAAATTGTCTTTATAATTTTTATACATGTTTCCTGCCATATTGTAAGGAGGACTTGTAAATACACAGTTGATTTCTCTTTCTTTCAGTAGACTTTTGAAAGTCTCTTTTTTCTTACTGTCTCCACATATTAAGATATGATCTCCTAATCTATATATTTCTCCCTCTTTTATTTCGTGTTTTGGTTCCTGATATGCCTTTTCTGCATCAAATTTATCTTCTTGTATTTCATCGAGTTTTTTTGCTCTCTCTTGTTTTCCGAATCCTGTCAGATCTAAATCAAAATTATTTTCTTTTAAAATATTCATTTCTTGTTTTAAAAGATTCTCATCCCACTCTGCATATTCCTGGGATTTATTGTCCATAATCCTAAATGCCTTAACTTGTTTGTCTGTGAGATCGTCTGCCCATATTACAGGAATTTCTTTATAATCTAATTGCTTACTTGCTTCTAATCTCGTGTGTCCGGCGATTATTTCGTTGTTCTTGTCTAAAATTATTGGGTTCTTAAATCCGAATTGTTTTATAGAATTCTTAACTATATCTACTGCTTTTTTGTTTTTTCTAGGATTATTTGAATAGGGTTTAATTTCCGAAAGAGGAATATATTCTATATTTAATTTTTCCATATTATTTCAGATGAATTTCCCCTGCCTCTTTTTTACCTTTTTGTCTATTCTTTGCTTGTTCGTCTAATAATTTATCTAAATTTAATCTTTTCTTTTTGAAATAACTTCTTATTGATTCTAATGAGTTTTTTACTTTTTCTAATTCTTCTTTGTTTGCTTCTAATCTCTTTTCTGCTTTTTCTATGTTTTTATGTTGTCGGGCTAGATTTTCTTGTATTTGCATTAAGGAGTATTGATTACTTGCATATAAGATTAATTCATATTCTTGGGAGATTGTATTCTTGGTTATTCTTTCAATAGTTTTTCCGTTATCTTTTATTTCAAATGTTTGTAGTTCTCTAATAGTTCTTGCCTTTTTGGTTAATTCATCATCTGAATATTTCTCTCTTAATTTCTTAATTTCTTCACTTGGAGTAATATTTCTTTTTTTGAATATTTGTTCTGATTTTTTGATTCTATCTTCTATTTTTTCTATTTGTATGTTGGTTATTTCTATATTTCCTTTTTCTTCTTCTATTTGTTTGGGTAATTTTTCTATTTGAGATTCTAATAACCGTTCGGTCATTAGGTCATTTCTATATTTTTTTAAAAGTCCGTCTTGTGAGTAAGATTGACTTTCGTTAAATACATAGTTTCCGTCTTTTTCTTTTATGTTTATTCCCATTGTTCTTGTATATTTTTTATCATTTCTTGTCTTGTTATTTCCACCCGGTTAAAATATTTCTTTGATTCGTAAATAACTTTATCCATTAATTCTGAATATCTCATAAGAATTTTTATTTTTCTTTCATTTGATTCAGATAAAATTTCGGCTAGTTTTTTGTAATAGTCCCTTTCATTCAATCTTCTATATTCTTTTTCTGTTAATATTCTCATCTTTTTAACTTTATTTGTTTATTTTTTGGATTATCTCCGACATATTCTATCTTTCCTTTATCCTCTAATATTTTAAGGGCATTTTTTGCTGAGTTATAATCTATATTTGCTTTTGTTGATAATTGACTAGTCCAAATAGGTTGATTTTTTCTAATGTATTCTTCTACTTTCAATAGTGTTGAATATCTTATATCTCTTTCCATAGTAATTTTATAGGGTTATACCTTTATAAATGTTGTGGTTATTATAATTATCTATGTTCCAATTTCATAATTCTTTAACGCAAGGAGACCCCTTAACTTGTTTGGGGGAGGAATTGCGTTCTCCTTCTTGTTCTTGAATATATTTTCTGATTGTTTCTGCTGTAACTGTTCCAGCAGTTCCGACATAATAACTTGGACTCCAAATATGCCCTTTTCTTAACTCTTTTCTTAGTCCTGAAAATTTCTTAAATAATTGTATTGCTGATGTTCCTTTAAGAACTTTAATTATGCCAGTGGGACTCTCATAAGGGGGAGCAGAAATAAATAAATGTAGATGGTCTGGCATAATTTCCATCTCAATTAATTTCCATCCCTTACTTAAACAGATTGTTTCAAGAATTGATTTTGTAAAATCTTTAACCTCTCCTTTAAGTAAATTTTTCCTGTATTTAGGACACCACACAAAATGATAATTAATATTATAATGTGATGAATTTGTTTTTCTTATTTCCATAGAAATACTAATACCATAAGGTTTATAAACTTTGCTATCTAATGAATTATTATGGAAAGAACAATTAAATTTGAAATCCCTTATGACAAGGATATAATCCAAACTATTGAGGAATTTAACGATGTTGTTAATTTTTGTATGAGAGTTGGATTTGAAAACAAAACTTTCAATAAAAATGATGTCCATAAACTCACTTATTATGAAGTCCGAGGAGAGTCTGATTTGCAGAGTAGTCTTGTTTGTAGTGCAAGAGACCAAGCCTCTGAAATGCTTAAAAGAGAAAAACTCAGAGTTCTCCCTTTCAAAAAAACTTATTCTGCGATAAGATACAATCAAAGGACTTTTAGTTTTAAGGATGGAGTAATCTCTATGACTACTATTAATGGGAGAAAAAAGATTGTTCCAAAAGTTTCCGAATACTTCTCTAAATTTCTCATAGGAGAAATTAAAGCAGTTATTATCTTCCTCAGAGATAATAAAATTTTTGGGAGAATGGTTGCTAAACTTGAAACTCCTAAAAAATTGGAAGTTAAAAATGTTCTCGGAATTGACAGGGGGATTCTTAATCCTGTTGTTACTTCTAATAATCAATTCTTCAACAGCAAAGATATTAGAAGAATTAAAGGAAAATATTCTTGGATAAAAAGTAAACTTCAGTCTACAGGCACTCGTTCTGCAAAGAGACATCTGAAAAGATTGTCTTGCAAAGAGCAACGGTTTATGACTAATACAAACCACATCTTGTCCAAGAAGATTGTTGAAATGCCATTTGAGTGCTTCGCACTTGAAAAGCTTCAAATAAAAAGAACTAAAAAGCAAGGGAGAAAGTTTAATAAGAAACTTGGAACTTGGGCTTTCAGGCAATTCCAGACTTTCTTGGAATATAAATCTGAAAATCTTGGAAAAAGTGTCGTCTTAGTTAATTGCAGATACACCAGTCAAGTCTGTTCCAACTGTGG
>CAYZJM010000018.1:0-14017 GCA_964479015.1 Candidatus Woesearchaeota archaeon | reverse complement strand
ATGAAAGTGCAAAAACAGTTATCTAAAAAAAGGGATGATAAAACATACTATAGGTATGTAGTCAATATTCCAGAAAAAGAACTGAAAAAAGCTAATATAAAAGAAGGAGATGAGCTTTATGTTTCAAAACGAAAAGAGGGGGAGATTAGTTTGAAGAAGGAAGAGAACTAATGTCTGGTTTGTTTTTATGAATTCTTTATGTATATCTGTTTTTTCAACGCCCGGACCAGGAATCGAACCTGGACGTCCGTAAGGACCCTGGGCTCTCGTTAAGTATATCTGATTATTAACTAACATTGATTAAACATTAATTGCACATTATCTCAATATTCTCTCAATGTTACTTGGTTTTATCTCGAGCCAGGTGGAATACCATTCTCCACATCCGGGCATGATTAAAGTTAAAGTAATCAAACTGACTGGATTATACTCTTTAATCTTCTCATGGACTTTATAGGATTTTTGCTATTTTGAAAGTATGAACCCATAGCGAAATGATTTGCACCTGCGATTTTTGCAGATTTTATATTCTTTTCACTCATTCCTCCGTCTACACCAATATCCATCTTTGATTTTATTTTTCTAAGATGCTTAACTTTTTCAAGTGTTTTCGGGATAAACTCTGCACCATATCTTCCAGGATTAACGCATAAAATCAGTACCTTCTCTATTTTATCTAAAAAAGATTCAATTTCACTCGTAGGGGTTTCTGGATTTATTGCAATCCCTACTTTTTTCTTTCTATCTTTTATCATTCTTATTATTTCTGTAACTTTTTTGTTTTTATCTCTCTCTTTTAGAAAAGGTTCAACATGAAATATGATTGAATCTGCTTTTTTTGAGTACTTTTTTATCCATTCTTCAGGATTTTTAACCATAAGATGTGCCTCAATTTCTTTCTTAGAAAAAGGATTTATGGAGTTAAATGAAAAAATAAAAAACGTTTTTATTTTGTCTATCTTTTTTAATTTAGGAATTGTAAAATCAAAATTTAGACAAGTATTTTTTACAAATTTTCCATCCATCACATCTAATTGAATCTTTTTTGAAGAAAATTTTACTTTTTTATATCTCTCTTCAAACTCTTTTTGAGATTTAGAGATTATTGAAGGAAAAATATAACAATTTGGGTAATTCTCTTTCATTTTCTTCACTTTTTTGTTAATTTCTCAATTTTATTTAATCTTCTCTGATGCCTCTTACCTTTAAAATTAGTTTTCAAAAATAAATTGATTGCTTTTTTTATCTCCCTTTTTTTAACAAACCTAACTCCAATACAAAGAACATTAGAATCGTTATGTTCACGAGTAGTTTTTACAACTTTAAGATTCTTCCCGTGATAAACTGCTGCTCTTATTCCATTTAATCTATTTACTGCAATCGCTTCTCCTTCTCCAGAACCTGCAAAGATAATCCCTTTTACATCTCGATGTTTATTCTTTTTAGAATTCAAATCTTTTGACACCCCTTTCGAAATTTCTTTTGTCATCTCTTTTGCCATAGGGATTACAAAATCAGGGTAATCATCCTCTTTATTATACTCTTTAGGACCAAAATCTAAAACCTCAAAACCCTTTTTTTCTAAAAAACTCTTAATCTTCTCTTTAACAGCAAACCCTGCATGGTCTCCAGAAAGATAAACTTTAACCTCTTTTTTCATTTTAGATTAAGCAAATAAAACATTATAAATTTAACTAACAAGATTTAAATATTAATCTAACATTTTATGTAATGTAAAGAAAATAAGAAAAAAATAAAAGAAGGTTAAAAAAGAGGTAAAAAGGAACAAAAAGAGGAAAAAATGATATCTAATAAAAAATTAAAAAATTTATCTAATTTAATGAGAAGAGATGTAATCCAAATGACTAGTGAAGCAGGGAGTGGACATCCAACATCTTGTTTATCTTGCGCAGAAATAATGAGTGTTTTGTTCTTTGATGAGATGAAATATGATACAAAAGACCCATTCAATCCTTATAATGATGAGTTTATTTTAAGTAAAGGACACGCTGCACCAATCCTTTATTCTGCTTTAAAGAGAGCAGGATGTATAAAAGAAGAGTTATCTGATTTAAGAAAACTAAAAAGTAATTTAGAAGGGCATCCGATGCCTAAAAGTTTAGACTGGATTAAAGTAGCTACAGGTAGTTTAGGGCAAGGACTTTCTGTAGGAGTTGGAATGGCTTTAGCAGGAAAACTAGAAAATAAAAACTTTAGAGTATTTGTTCTTTTAGGAGATAGTGAAATTGCAGAGGGTTCAAATTATGAAGCATTACAGTTAGGCTCTTACTACAATCTTAATAATTTAGTTGGAATAATTGATGTCAATAGACTTGGTCAGAGGGGTGAAACACTCAATGGACATAAAATATCTAATTACAAAAAAAGATTTGAAGGTTTTGGATGGAATGTTATATCTATTGATGGGCATAACATTTCAAAATTAAAAAAGGCCTTTTCAAAAATTAACAGTTCAAATAAAAATTCAAAAAAACCAACACTAATCTTAGCTAAAACATACAAAGGGAAGGGAATTTCATTTTTAGAAAACAAAGAAAATTGGCACGGAAGAACACTCCCAAAAGAAAAACTTGAAAAAGCGCTATCAGAAATCCCAAATCCTCAATTTGAAAATATTGATATAACCTCCCAAAAAATACCCTCTAATAAAAAGGAAAAAAGAGAAAATTCAATCAAATCTAAAACCAAAAAAATTAAACTTCCTTATTATAAAAAAGGAGAAAATGTTTCTACAAGAGAGAGTTATGGTTCTGCACTCTCAAATATTGCTAAATCCAGATCAGATGTAATTGCAATTGATGCGGAAGTTAGTAATTCTACAAAGTCAGAAAAAGTCAGAAAATCTACTCCTAATCAGTTTGTTGAAGCTTTTATCGCGGAACAGAATATGGCTGGGATGGCTTTGGGCTTAGAAAAAAAAGGATTTAGTGTTTTTGCATCAAGTTTTTCAGCATTTCTTTCTCGTGCACACGACCAAATAAGAATGGCAGCACTCTCTACGCCCTCAAGATTAACATTTTGTGGAAGTCATGCAGGAGTTTCAATAGGTGAAGACGGAGCATCCCAAATGGGGCTAGAAGATATTTCGATGTTTAGGGCGTTACCAAATAGTATTGTTTTATACCCTTCTGATGCAGTTTCTACAGGGAGAATAACTAAACTAGTTTATGACCTTGGGAATAATAATAATAATAATAATAATAATAATAATAATAACGGAATTAAGTATATAAGAACTACAAGGTCTAAAACTCCAGTGTTATACAAAAATTCAGAAAAATTCGTTCTAGGAGATTTTAAAATTCTTAAAAAATCAAATAAAGACAAAGTAGTTATTGTGGGTGCAGGAATAACACTTCATGAATCAATAAAAGCACACGATGAACTTAAAAAAGAAGGGATTAATGTCTCTGTTTTGGATTTATACTGTATAAAGCCATTTAATGAAAGAAAATTTCTAGATTTCGTAAAAAAACACGGAAAAAAAGTTATTACTGTAGAAGACCATTACAAAGAGGGAGGAATTGGAGAAATGATTTCTGGTGTTATTTCAAACTCAGAAATTAAGGATAAAATCAAAATGAAATCTCTTCATGTTGAAAAAATTCCCCATTCTGGAAAAAAAGAAGAATTGTTAAAAGAATACCAAATAGACAAAGATTCAATCATTAAATCAGTTAAGGACATCAGTTAAGAGCATCAGTCAAAGACATCAGTTAAACTTTATTTTTTCTCTTCAATTCCTGTTAGTTTAGAAGAAGATTGTATCTTTTTTCCTAACTGGTCAACTATTTTTATGTTAAATTCCTTACACACTTTAGCTTCAGGGATTTCATGGCTGAATCTATCTCCCCCCTTTTGTAAATATAAGCTCACTTTCAGGGTATCTTTTAGCAATAGCCTTTATTGATTCACAAACGCTTTTATCTTTATCAATAGAAACAAAAACCTCATCAACAGACCTAAGTTCTTCTAAAATTCTTTTTTTCTCTTCTTGAGGCATAAAAGCTTTCCCTTTTTTAAGCTCACACTGATAATCATTATTTAGAATAACAACCAATTTGTCTTCATTTCCACATAGCTTTTTTGATAATTGCAAACACTCTAAATGACCAACATGAAGAGGATCAAAATATCCGGAAGTAAAAACTACTTTTTTTGCTAAACTCTCTTTTTCTTGATTATCTATATTTTCCATTATCTATCTAATCCATAGCGAAAACAAAAGCAATATAAATATCTTTCTTTTGGATTTTTTATGGATGAAGAAAGTGAAGAAAGAAGGATAAATGAAAAAGCTGGAAATAATGAAAACATTGAAAATATTGAAAAATCTGGAAAAAACGAAAAAGATGAAACTGGTGAGAAAAATAACGAATTTGTCACAAAAGAAATGAAAGTTTCTGAAATTATAAACAATTACCCTGAATCTGTTCCGGTATTGATGGGTTATGGATTGCACTGTATAGGATGTCATCTCTCTAATATAGATACTCTTGAAGAAGGTGCAAAAATACACTCAATAGATGAAGAAACGATGGAATTGATGATAAAAGATGTTAATGCAGTGATTAAAGAGTGTAAAGAAGACAATAAACCATAAACACTAAAAGTATTAAATAGAACTAAATCGATTAAGAATCCTATGAAAAATTCAAAAAAAACTAAATCTTTAGGTAAAAAAAGAAACATCTCTAAAAGTTCATTGGATAAATCTAACCCTGAAGATTTTGAATTTAAAACTGAGGCAGGATTAAATGAAGAGATTGTTAGACAAATATCAACTAACAAAAATGAACCAAACTGGATGTTAGAAAAAAGATTAGAAGGATTAAAAATTTTTAATGAAAAATCTCTTCCAAGATGGGGTCCTGATATTTCAGATTTAAATATCCAAGATATCTATTTATATTTAAAACCAAATGCAAAAAAGAATTCAAAAAAATGGGAAGATGTGCCTTCTGAAATAAGAAATACTTTTGAAAAACTAGGGATCCCGGAGGCAGAAAAAAAAGCAATATCCGGAACTGGAGCACAGTATGAATCAGAAATGATATATCATAAACTTAAGACCGATTTAGAAAAAAAAGGAGTCATTTTCCTTGAAATGGATGAAGCGGTTAAAAAATATCCTGAAATGATAAAAAAATATTTTATGACTAATTGTGTCTCACCATTATTGCATAAATTCTCAGCTTTACACTCTGCTGTTTGGAGTAGTGGAACTTTTATTTATGTTCCAAAAGGAGTAAAGGTAGATATTCCTCTCCAATCTTATTTTAGAATGAATGCAAAAAAAGGAGGTCAATTTGAACACACATTAATTATTGCAGATGAAGGTTCAGAAGTTCATTATTTTGAAGGTTGCTCAGCTCCTTTTTATACTGAAAACTCTCTACATGTAGGATGTTCTGAAATTCATGTTTTAAAAAATGCCAAAGTAGAATACTCTAGTATTGGTAATCTAAGCAAAAATGTCTACAATCTAAACACAAAAAGGGCAATTGTTCATGAAAATGGAAAAATGGATTGGTTAAGCGGGAATTTAGGAGGCAAGACCACAATGTTATACCCTTGTAGTGTTTTAATAGGAAAAAATGCTAAAACAAATTTCCTTGGGATTTCTTATTCTGGAAAAGGACAAAACCAGGATACTGGGTGCAAGGTTTATCACTTATCTGAAAACACAAGTTCAAATATTGTAAGTAAAAGTATATGTAAAGATGGAGGTATTGCTTCTTATAGGGGATTAGTAAAAATTCACAAAGGGTGTATTAATTCAAAATCAAGTGTAAAATGTGAAGGATTAATGTTAGATAATAAAAGTGTTGCAAAAACATTTCCAAGTATGGATGTAGAAGAAAAAGATATTGAAGTTTCTCATGAAGCCTCCGTAGGAAGCATCAATGAAGAACAATTGTTTTATCTAATGTCAAGAGGGTTAAGCAAAGAAGAAGCAACAAAGATGATTATCTCAGGATTTATCGAGCCTGTAATAAGTAATCTTCCTTTAGAATACTCAATTGAATTAAATAAATTTATCGAACTAGAAATAGAAAATTCTATTGTTTAAATCTATTATTTAAAATTGTTAAAAAATGTTCATAAAAAACTATTAAAAAATGAATGAATTATACAAAGAAAGGTTAATTGAAATATACTCTGAAAAAAAGAACTTTGGACATTTAAAAGAAAAAACTCATGAAATAAAAGGTAAAAATCCTTTTTGTGATGATGAAATCATAATAGAATTAAATGTTAAAAACGGAAAAATAAAAGATGCACGATTTTCTGGAAAAACCTGTTTTGTAAGCACAATCTCAACAGAAGTTTTACTTGAAAATATAAAGGGAATGAACATTGAAGATTTAAAGGAATTAAATAAAAAAAGTATAGATGATTTTTTAGGAATAGAGATAAGTCCTTCCCGTGCAAGTTGTGAACTCTTTCCATTAGAAACCTTAAAAAAATCGATTCAAACAAAAAAGGAGTATTGAAAATGTTAGAAATAAAAAACCTATATGTAAGTGTTGAAAGTGAAAATGTTGAAGAAGAGATATTAAAAAACATTAACTTAAAATTTGAAGAAGGAAAAACTTATGTCTTAATGGGTCCAAATGGTTCTGGAAAATCAACTCTTGCAAATGTTATTATGGGCCATCCTAATTACAAAATTACTTCTGGAAAAATCCTATTTAATGGAGAGGATATCACCAAATTAAACCCCAATGAAAGGTCAAAAAAAGGGGTTTTTTTATCGTTTCAAAATCCAAGAGAATTCAAAGGGATTTCTGTATTTAACTTTTTAAAAAATATCTATAATGAATCTCAAGAGAAAAAACTCTCTTCATTCGAATTTAAAAATTTTTTAGAAGTAAAACTTAAAGAGTTAGACCTTAAAGAAGAATTTTTATTCAAATCCTTAAATGATGGTTTTTCTGGGGGGGAAAAGAAAAAAATGGAAATCTTGCAAATGATTTTATTGAAGCCTAAACTTTCTATACTTGATGAAATAGACTCTGGTTTAGATATAGATTCATTAAAACTAGTCTCAAAAACAGTAAATGAATTTAGAGAGAGAAAAATAAAAGATATCAAAAAAAGCCTCTTACTAATCACTCATTATAACAGATTATTAAAGTATATCTCTCCAGATAAAGTATTTATTATTGTAAATGGGGAAGTTGTTTTAGAAGGAAAAAGAGAAATAGTAGACCATTTAGAAGAAAAAGGATATGGATGGGTTGAAAAAGAGATGAAAAAAGATTGAAAACTTAAAGATATTTAAGGAAATTTAGAGAAATTTAAAAAGTTTAAAAAAATTTTTAGGAAACATTTAAGTAGAGATTTAGCCCCATATTTTTGAAACTTAGAGTTAGGGGTTCTTGGTTTTGATAAAATAGGGGTATCAAAAAAGAGATGAAAGTACTAATGTTTGGATGGGAATTTCCTCCTTACAATAAAGGGGGATTGGGCACTGCTTGTTACGGGCTTTCAAAAGGACTCTCAAAAGAAGGCATAGATATCTCCTTTGTTCTTCCAAGAAAATTAGATTTAAATTCTGATTATATTAAATTTGTTTTTGGAGAAGGGGGAAAAAGTAATTACATAATTAATTCTCTTTTAGAACCTTACATGGCTCCAAAAAATTTTGATGAAAAAAGATTTGGAGAAGATGGAGGAAATGAAAATGATAAAGAAGACAGGGATAATTCCCAAAATAAAGGGATCTATGGAAAAGATTTGTTCTCTGAAGTTGAAAGATATGCTTCTATTGCAGGAGATATAGCAGAAAAAGAATCTTTTGATATAATCCATGCTCATGACTGGATGACTTTTAAAGCAGGAATTGCTGCAAAAAAAAGAACAAATAAACCTCTTGTTGTCCATATCCATGCAACAGAGTTTGATAGAACAGGAGGAAATGGGAACAATTCTATTGTTTATGAAATTGAAAAAGAAGGATTTCAATCTGCAGATCTTATCATTGCAGTTAGTAACTTCACAAAAAAAATGGTGGTAGATAAATATAACATTGACCCTTTAAAGATCAGAGTAGTTCATAATTCTGTTGAATTTGAAAATTATACTTTAGAAAAAGCCCACTCCTTAAGTGACTGTAACAAACTAATTTTATTTTTAGGAAGAATAACCCTTCAAAAAGGTCCAGATTATTTTATAGAAGCTGCAAAAAAAGTTTTAGATTACTATCCTAATGTTTATTTTATAATTGCTGGAAGTGGTGATATGGATAGAGATATCATCAAACGGGTCATAGAAATGGGGATTTCAGATAAAGTCCTTTTTGCTGGATTTCTAAGAGGGAGTGATGTTCATAAAGCGTTTCAAATGTGTGATTTGTATGTAATGCCCTCTGTTTCTGAACCTTTTGGGATAAGCCCTTTAGAATCTTTAATGAATAAAACCCCTGTTCTTATTTCAAAACAATCAGGAGTTTCAGAAGTTTTGAAAAACTGCCTAAAAGCTGACTTTTGGGATATTGATGAACTTACAAATAAGATGGTATCTGTATTAAGATATAATGAACTAAAAAAGTGTCTAACTGAGAACGGTCATAATGAAGTAAAAACGATGGATTGGAGAAACTCTGCTAAAAAATGTGTAGACGTTTATAACGAGCTTTTTAATCTAAAAAGCCCTAATTTAATCAACCCATCTAAGGGGGTTAACTGATGGTTTCAATATGTTTTTATTTTCAAGTGCATCAACCATTAAGATTAAGAAAATTTAGCATCTTTGATATTGGGAATCATGAGGAAATTGATTATTTTGAATCTAAAGAAGATAGATTAAACAATGAAGTAATTATGAAAAAAGTGGCAAAAAAATGTTATCTCCCTTCAAATAAATTGATGCTTGAGCTTATAAAAAAACATCCTGAATTTAAGATAAGTTACTCCATTTCAGGAATCGCACTAGAACAATTTGAGAGATACGCTCCAGAGGTTATAGATTCTTTTAGAGAATTAGTTAATACCGGGAATGTTGAAATTTTAGCTGAAACATATTACCACTCTTTAGCTTTTTTATACTCTAAAGAAGAATTTAAGTCACAAGTTAAAAAACATGGGGAAAAAATTTATGAACTTTTTGGAGTTAAACCAAGAGTCTTTAGAAACACTGAATTAATATTTAACAATGAGTTAGCAAATGCTGTCCAAGAGATGGGTTACAAGGGGGTCCTCGCAGAGGGCGCAGATCATATTCTTGGATGGAGGTCTCCGAATTATGTATATAGCATTAATGGTTCTGATTCTATAAATGTTTTATTAAAAAATTATAAACTAAGTGATGATATTGCTTTTAGATTTTCTGAAAAAAACTGGTCTGAATGGCCATTAACTGCAGAAAAGTACTCTAAATGGATTAATTCGATAAACGGGAATGGAGAAATTGTTAACCTTTTCATGGATTATGAAACAATTGGAGAACATCAATGGGAAGAAACAGGAATATTCGATTTCATTTCTCATCTTCCATCTTATCTCCTCTCCCACCCAGATAATTGTTTCATTACTCCTTCTGAAGCTGTAGATAAATATACCCCTGTTGGAGAGTTAGATGTTCCATACTATGTTTCATGGGCAGATGTAGAAAGAGATTTGGGCGCTTGGATTAGCAATTCTATGCAACACTCTGCACTAAACAAGATTTATGAAATAAAAGACGAAATTATTTTAAGTAAAGATAAAGAATTAATCGATGCTTGGAGAAAACTTCAAACAAGTGACCATTTTTATTATATGTGTACTAAATGGTTTAATGATGGAGATGTTCATAAATACTTTAATCCTTATGAGAGCCCTTATGACGCTTTTATCACTTTTATGAATGTATACCAGGATTTAAAAAAAAGAATCAAATCCAAAAAATCCGCATATTTTATTGACGACAAAGAAAGGTTTATAAACAAATTGAACGTTTCTAAAAAAGAAGGGGTGAAATAATGAAAAATAAAAATTTAGAAATAGATTCCTCCCAATTTTTTTATGCTTCTAATGGAGAAATTATAAAGAATCTTGAAGAACTATCTAGTTTTCTTAAAAAAATTGATGAAGAAACATTTTCAAAACATGTTGATGAGAACAAAAACGATTTTAGCAATTGGATAAAAGAGGTATTTAATGAAAAAAAGCTTTCTCAAAAAATAGAAAAATGTAAAAATCCTTTAGAGATGAGCAAGATAATATCTAAAAGATTGTTAAAGGATCAAAAAGAAACCGATAAAAAAATAAGTGATAAAATAAATAATGCTCCTCTTATTAGTAAAGATAAAATCCGTAGGAAAATTTTAATAGGAAAAATAAAGAGGCATTTTAAATAAAAAATAAATGAAAGGAAAATCTATTGGTATCATTGCTCTCAAAGGAGGGGTTGGGAAAACAAGTGTGACCTCTAATTTAGGGACTGTTCTTGCGAGAGACTTTGGAAAAAAAGTCATTTTGATTGATGCAAATTTTTCAACACCTCATTTAGGCCTCTCTCTTGGTCTTGTTAATCCAAGAGTTTCTCTACAAGATGTTTTAAATGAGAAAGCATCCATTTATGAAGCAATTAACGCTCATTCTCTAGGGTTCCACATAATCGGGGGGAAAGCAAACAATGAAAAAATCAATCCGTATAAACTTAAAGAAAAAGTCGATGATTTAAAGAAATTTTATGATGTAATCTTGATAGATTCTTCTCCTTCACTCAATGAAGAAATATTAAGCACAATGACCGCTTCTGATAAACTTATAGCTGTTTCAACACCAGATTACTTAACGCTTGCATCAACTATCCACGCAGTTAAAATTGCAAAAGAGAATCAAACACCAATAGAAGGAATTATTATAAATAAGGTAAGAAATAAAAAATTTGAAATTGTTCCAAGTGAAATCTCGAGTTCATCTGGAGTTCCAGTAATTTCTACATTAAAAGAAGATGTAAAAATATTAAAAGCGCTTTCAGAATGTACCCCAAGAGTCTCATACTCCTCAAGAAGTAAAAGTTCTAGAGATTATAGGAAAATAGCTTCAAATCTAATTGGAGAACCAGATAAAAGAAAAACAATTCTAAAATATCTTAAAGGAATCCCTTCAAATATTAGATGGAGATTAAAAAATAAAAAGGATTTAATTAAAAATAGAAGGAGGTAAAAATGGAAAAGAAAAAATCAATAAAGAAAAAACCAACAACGAAAAAGAAAACTGTAGTCAAAAAGAAATCACCAACAAAAAAGAAACCAACAAAAGTGAAAGAACAATCTACAGCTGTTTTATCTAATGTCAATCCTGAAAATGCATTCTGGTGTGTTGATGGAAGAATTTTTTCTAATTTAGAAGATTTAGGAAGAGGGATGGAAAAAATGCTTTTAAAGACATATAAATACCATGTTAATCTTGAAAAAAATGATTTTGCTAATTGGGTGGAAGAAATAATTGGAGATAAAACACTCTCTTCAGGTTTAAAGAAGGCAAAAGATAAAAAAAGCGCTGTAACACTAATTAAAAAAAGAGTTAAATCTCTTTCAAAATAAAACTTTTTTAAAAAATGACCAGAGCATTTGTATTTGGGAATGGAAATATCCTTGTAGCTAATGATACTAAAAATAGAATTCGTGACTTTTATTACCCGTATGTTGGACAAGACAACCACGTCTCGGGAAATATTCATCACACTGGGATTTATGTAGATGGGAAGATAAGTTGGCTTTCAGAAAGTTCTTGGATATGGAATTTAAAATATAAAAAAGATTCTCTTGTCTCGGAAGTTAGAGCAAAAAATAATAAATTAAAATTAGAAGTAAAAATTGAAGAGTGTGTTCATTATAAAAAAAACATCTTTTTACGTTCATTTCAAGTAAAGAATACTTCTTCAAAAAAGAGAGATATAAAGGTTTTTTTTAATCATAATTTTAACATTTCTGAAGCAAATATCGGAGACACTGTTTATTACGATCCCTTACAAAAAACAATTGTTGATTATAGAGGAAAGGTTTATTTTATGATAGGGGGATCACATGGTAATAAAAATTTTGATGATTTCTCTACAGGAAATGCCAATACTTCTGAGAAAAGAGGGACTTATGTAGATGCAGAAGATGGGATTTTAAGCAAGAATCCTATAGAACACGGGTCAGTTGATTCAACAATTGGTTTTTCTTTTAATCTAAATAGCGGTTCAAAAAAGACAACTCATTGCTGGATTTGTGTTGGGGATGATTACAAAGAAGTCAAAGAGCTAAATTCATTTGTGAATTCAAAAGGGGTAAATAATCTGATTCAAGAAACAGATGAACATTGGAAGAAATGGTCAAATAAAGATTACTCCATTTTCAAAGACTTAAAAGAGAAATTTAAAGATTTATTTAAGCGTTCTATTCTTACAGTAAAAGTAAATGAAGATAAAAGTGGGGCGATTATAGCTGCTAATGATACCGACACTTTTTATTTTAAAAAAGATACTTATAGTTATATGTGGCCAAGAGATGGAGCTCTTATAACAAGGTCCCTTGATAAGATAAGTCATAAAAAAACAACTGCAAGATTTTTTAGTTTTTGTAGAAATGTCCTAGAAGAAGGAGGTTATTTATTTCATAAATATCGCCCAGATGGTTCAAGAGGGAGTTCTTGGCATCCGTGGGTAAAAGGTGATAAAATCCAACTTCCTATCCAAGAAGATGAAACAGCACTGGTCTTAGATGCTTTATGGAAAAGTTATGTCCAGTATAAAGATAAAAAATTTTTCAAAGAATTTTATAAATCTCTCATAAAACCTGCAGGAGACTTCATGGAAGGGTATAGGGATAAAAAAACAAAACTCCCAAAAGAAAGTTACGATTTATGGGAGGAAAAATTAGGAATTCATACTTTTACTTGTTCTACTGTTTATGCTGGATTGTATTCTGCACACAATTTTGCTAAGATTTTTGGGAATAAAAAAGATGCTGACAGATACAAAAAAGCTGCTGAAGAAATAAAAAAAGGGATGTTAAAACACTTATATGACAAAAAACAAAAAAGTTTCATTAAAGGAATTTATTATGATCAAGAAGGGAATATGAATAAAGATTTTTGTGTAGATATCAGTACAGGTTATGGAATTTTTGAATATAAGGTTTTAGATATTGATGATGAAAAAGTAACTGACACTATGAGTCTCATTAAAGAAAAACTATGGGTCAAAAAAGGTATTGGGGGAATGAAAAGACATGAAAAAGATTCATATTATAGAGTTCAGGGAGGGAAAGATGGAAATCCTTGGTTTATCTCTACACTTTGGTTAGCAGAATATTATATCGAAAAATCAAAAAACAAAAAAGATTTGAAAGAAGCAGAATCTCTTTTAGATTGGTGTGCAGATTATGCAATGACTACTGGTATTCTTTCAGAGCAAGTCCATCCTTACACAGGAAAGCCTCTTTCAGTATCTCCTTTAACTTGGAGTCATGCTGAGTTTGTTACTGCATCAATTAAATATCTTGAAAAACTCAAAAATTTAAACAACAATTCTTAAAAAATTTTCCAAGTTTAATAAAAAATGAAATTAAAGAATCCAAAAAACATTTTTTTAAGTGTCTTTGGAGTTTATTTCATAATTATTTCAGCTCTTTCATACTATCAAGCTATTTTTATAGGGGAAATTTCTCCTATTTTCTGGCTTTCTTATCTTGTAATGTTTATAACAGGAGTAGGATTCCTAAAAAAAGATGCCTATTTGATAGGGAGTCAGATAAATCTTGTTTTAATTCCATACCTTCTATGGAACTTTGATTTTCTTTATGAATTAATAACAAAAAAACCTTTTTTTGGAATAACAAGTTATTTTTTTGAAAGTCGCACGTTCATTGCTCAATTGATAACGGTGCAACATATAATAATAATCCCCCTAGCAGTTTTAGCTCTTTATTTAATCAAATATAAAAGAAAAGATTTTTGGAAAATAAGTATAATTCAAGGAACAATTATCTATTTTTTAACAAGAATTTTTTCAA
>CAYZJM010000017.1:0-15382 GCA_964479015.1 Candidatus Woesearchaeota archaeon | reverse complement strand
GTAATTAAAATATAATTCAAAAAGATATTTATTATCGTAGAAGCCCCAAGAGATTTAGCTATAACAACTGGTTTATTTCTTGACATGAAATATGTTTTGTATATGTTTGTAACAGGGATTATTAATATTAAAAAAGATAATAATCTCAAAACTCCTGTTGCTTGTTCATAACCTTGCCCATAAACCATCTTTACTATTAAAGGTGAGAATAAAAACGCTAAGATAAAAACACCGGCACTTAATAAAAAGATTAATTTTATTGATTTTTTCATCGCTCTATCAAGACTCTTCTTTTCCATTCTACTAAATATCGGAAGCAAAACAGCTGCAAACGCACTTAACGCTGTTAGTGCAGTAATAAGACTAAAAGCTGCTTGATAATATCCTATAAACTCTCCAGAAACAAATCTTCCAAGCATTACTTTATCTATATGCCCAAAAAAAGTTCCTGAAAGAACAATCAAGGCCGTTAAAAAGACAAATTTATTTGCGTCCTTTTTTTCTTCTTCAGAAAGAGTTCTTTTTTTATCTTTGAGTTTTTGATTTTTTTCAGTTCTTCCACTTTCTTTATTTTCTTTATCTTTTGTGCTCTCTTTAAATTTTTGACTTTCTTTATCTTTTTCATTCTCTTTAAACTGCTCCCTAACTTTCCTTTTAGTTATAAAATATAAAAACAAACCAGAGAGTAAGTGAGAGATCGCTAAGAAAAGGGTAATATAAAATAAAATCCATTCATATGAAACTGAAATTTTTAGAGCATATATCACTACGACTGGAACAAGAATAATTCTAGATACCTGGAAGGTAATTTCTTTAAAGAATGTGTTTTTAAAATCATTAAGAGAATTTAAGATAGAAGAAACAAATCTTCCTATTTGGAGAGATAGAATGTAAAAAATACCTGCTATAAGCGCTAAAAATATTGGTTGATTGTAATAACTTTCTGAAATAAATCTAGAGAGTATCAAAAGTAAAAACGCAGAAATTGATGTTAATATCAGTTTAATCTTCCAAAAATATTTTATGTAATTTTTTGCTTTTTTCTTTTCTCCTTTACCAAGAGATTTAGAAACATATCGCACAATAGCTTGGCCTATTCCTAATCAGGAAATTGCAGCAAAAATTAAAATTGTTGAAAGAGCTAAATTATAAAGACCAAAAAGCTCGGGCATTAATAATCTTGCAAGGATTACTACAAATACAAGAGAACCAATTTTTGAGAAGATTGTTTTAGAGAGATTATAAACAGAATTCTTAACTGCCAACCCTTTATTCCCTGAAAAATCTCTTTTTCTTATCCTTCTCCAAATATCCTTGATATCATTTTCTTCTTCTTTTATATCTCTCTCTGCCCTCTTTTTTATTCCCATATCTCTTTAAGTGAGAATTGCTTTTTATTCTTTGTGAATTATAAATCTATAATAGAACTGAGGATAATAACTGGCACTTATGTCAGATTTAAGATTAAAAGCCGGATTAAACCTTGATTTAATGATTGAATTAAATAAAATAAGGGAGATAAAATACTTTTTTATAGTCTTAACTCCTTTTAGATATATGAAATACAACTTTGAAAGAAAAGAAATTGATCTTGAAAAAGAGTTAAATAACTTAGACAAATTTGTTAGAGATTTTTGTATTTTACTTGAAGAGTATGTTATTGTTTCAGGATATGTTTCTATCCTCTTTGGAAGATCAAGAGCAACAGAAGATATTGATCTCTTAGTTCCTAAACTAAATAAGGGAGAGTTTAGAAAAGTATGGGAAAGAGCTCATGAAAATAAATTTGAATGTATAAATACTAGCAGTTATGATAAAGCTTTTGAAATGTTAAAAGAACATGCAATAAGATTCTCTAAATTGAATAACCCTGTTCCAAATATAGAATTTAAAATAATAAAGAATGATAATGATGAATACTCTCTTAAAAATAAACTAAGGGTAAAAATTGAGGGGGGAAATTTATTCATCTCCCCTATTGAGATGCAAATTGCATACAAGTTAGGACTCGGAAGTGATAAAGACTTAGAAGATGCAAAGCATCTTTATGAAGTTTTCAAAGAAAAAATTAATAAAGAAGAACTGGATAAGTTAGTAAATGAATTAGAGGTAAAATCTAAATTTGAATTGATAAAAGAATATCATGGGACTAAATTTAAAAAAACTAAGTGAAGAGAAAGAAAAAAATTTCAGAGAAAGACTAGACTTTATAAAGTTCTGGGCAGAATATGTAAAAAATCACCCTGATAAGGAGTGGAGTAAACAACAAAATTTATTGATCAATTCTCAAATTAAAGGGTAATCTATTTTTTCAAAAAACCTAAAATTGATAATAATTAATCTTTATCTATTTTCTTAATTATATCACTAAACGCGGGGCGAGTGATTAAAACACCTACAGTTATTCCCAGTATAGTTGTGATTGCAAATCCTTTAAACAACCCTGCAACTGCCCAGTAAAGAGGGATTAAAGCGACTACTGCAGTGAAATAAGCTCCCATTATTATTGCAAACGCTCTTTTTAGTCTTTGTTTTATACTAAGGAATTTCTCTTGTGATTCATCTAGTATTATTATCTGGCTGTCTATCCCAACACCTATTGTGGCCAAAATTCCTGCAATAGAGGGCAAATCAAGATTCCAATTAACAAGAGCTGCAATTCCTAAAATAATTGTTAATTCAGAAGCGCTTGTCAAAATAAGTGCAAGAGATGCTTTTACATTTCTATATCTTAAAGAAACAATAACTGCAACAGCTAAAATAGATACTATCGCCGCAAGAAGAATTGATTTAACAAACTCTTTTCCCAGTGTGGGAGATATTGTATCTAACTTTACAACTTCCAATTCATAAGGGAAACTCCCAGTGATTAAAACTGTTTGAAGTTGTTTCATACTTTCTTCAGCATCTTCATATGCCAATTCAGAGCTCTCTCCAAATCCTGAACCTGAAATTGAAACTTGTGTTGTTACCTGCCCTTTAAGCCCTTTACCTATCCTTAAAGAATTAACAAGTGTTCCATCGAGATATAAATCAAGATTTTCTTCTAAATACTTTGGATTTGTTCTGTTTATTGGAATCTCTTCTGTAATCTCTGCATGTCTCTCAGCTGCTTCTTGACTTAAAAATATAGAAAAGACAAACTCACAAAAATATCCTCCTTCTTGTTGAGAACACGAACGAATCCCAACATTTGGTCCGGATCTCGCGACAGAAGCGATATCTTTATCTTCCCCAGTAAATACCGTCTCGTTTTTAATTTTTGCTTCAAATCTTCCTTGTTCTGAAATTAAACGCTCTAAATCCTCAGGAGTTGCCCCTGCAATTTCAACACTTACAAAATTATCTCCTTCTAAATTTGAAATTGGATTAACTTGAATATCTTCAATCCCGTAAACATCAAGTCTATTTTTAATCATAGAAGCAAGCTCTTCAGACTCTTCTTGTGAAAGTGATTCATTTTTTGCTTGAATTAAAGCTCTAGATCCTCCTGAAAGATCTAGTCCTGTTTGAAGATTTGTTGAAGCTAATTCAGAAACTAAAATCTCTGGAGGTGTTTGAGAGTAAAATATAACCTCTCCTGAATCTGTATTAAATGTCACCCTCTCACTTTCGTTTGAAGAGTATATCTCTCTTATTTTATTTGAGTATTCTCCAACACTTTCAATACTCTCTCCATTTATTTCCTTTATTACCATCCCTTGGATAAATCCTGCTTCTAATTCTTTTGAATCTTGCTCAACACTATCAATCAAAACTCCTTCTTGAAGCAGATTAGAACCTGCAAAAAGAGAGAGTATTGATATAAATAAGAATATTATAAGAATCCATATCTTCCATGTTAAGTTTAATTTAAATTTCATTTTGAAAGAACGTGCCATTTAATTAAGGAAGCATTTGTAATCCAGGTGTTAAGTAAATCAAAACACAATCCTATAGACAATACTGCAAAAATCTGAGTTAATACTTTAGAGAACGAACTAACAACAATTAGAGCTATAACAACAGCTGAAAGGGATGTTAGTGCCATTGTGATTCCTGTTTTAAATGCTCCATACATTCTTTGATTTAATGAGCCTTCATCTCTTTTTAGAACCCTTGTAGTAAGAAGGATATCTGTGTCCACAGAGTAACCTATCAACATAAGGAATGCTATTATCCCTGCTGTTGATGTCCTCATTCCAATCATATTTATTACAATAAGGGTCATTAAAATATCTAAAAATGCTGAAATAATCACTGCAAAACTAGGCATGTTCTTTGTGAAAAAGATAAATGAAGAAAAAAGGATGCTAATAAGTATAAGGATCATTCTTACTTGGTAAGGAAATATCCCCCCCATTAACAAAATAAAATTAAATATTGCAATCGCAGAGATAATTAATTTCCATTTTCTCTCTTTCCCAAATATTAAGAAAACTACTGCCCCCATAAAAAGGAATGCATTTAGAATTGCGAGTAAAATCTGAGTATAAAATCCTTCTCCTAACCCCGGACTTGTAAATTCAAAACTAGCATTATCTTCATCTAAATCATATCCTAAATAATCTTCTAAAACTTCCCTTGCTTCTTGAGTCTCTGCACTTGTTTCAATAATCACTCCTTGTTGTTCTCTTGTTATAACATCACTGATTCTTCTAACTTCTACTTCTCCTAATTTTTCAAATAAATCTTCTTCAATATCTTCTGTATTAATATTTTCATATATCGTGACTGCGGTTCCTCCTTTAAGGGAGATATCTCTATATATGAAATCATTATTTTGTTGATAAAAAACTCCAAGATAAATAACACTTATAACTAAAAAGATAAGGGGGATTATCAAAAGCTTTTTGTAATTTTTATCATGAAACTTTCCAAAATTTTCTTTAAAGGTTCCTTTGTTCTCTTTTTTTGTTTTGTTTTCTTCTTTGTTTTTATCTCTAATCTCTTCATTTCCTTCTTTTGTCTTGTTTTCTTCTTGGTTCTTACTCGCTTCTGTGTTTTTCTCTAGTTCTGATTCTTTTTTGTTCTTCTTCTGTTTTTTCTTGTTTCTTTTCTTCATTTTTCAATTTTCCAAATTCACTTTCAAATGCGCGAGTCGGGATTCGAACCCGAGTCAATTGGTCTCTTCACAAAACATTTTGTTGGAAGCCAATCATTCTACCACTGAACTACTCACGCAAAGTGTTAAAATATCGGTATTTAGTGTTTTAAATTTTACTAAAACGCGCCCGGTAGGATTTGAACCTACGACTTCCACCTTAGGAGGGTGGCACTCTATCCAGCTGAGTTACGAGCGCACACATATTATACGGGTAATACTATTTATTTAATAATCTATGCGGGAGGAAGGATTCGAACCCTCGTAGGCACTAAGCCACTAGAGCCTTAATCTAGCCCGTTTGTCCACTCCGGCACTCCCGCATAAAGACAATATAAATGTTTTATTTATCAAACTTTCTATTAATCTCTCTATCAATGATTTTATTAATTCGGTGTCTTCCAATTCTATTAAAAAGATAGTGAAAATTTGGGATATAAAAAGTTTTATAAATCCTCAAAATCAATTAATTTTGAGACGACCATAGTAGTTGTGTCCTACCTGATCCCATTCCGAACTCAGAAGTCAAGACAGCTACGCCGTTTGTGTTAGTGTCCGAAAGACGCGAAGCAGTGGTGTTGTCTCTTTTATTTTTTATTAATCTTAATAATTTGTGAAGAAAATTTTATTAATCTGTAAAAAAACAAAAAGAAATTATTTATAAGAACAAATTTGTTTTATGATTCATGCCAAAATATAACATTTCAAAAAAGGGAGCAGAAAAAAAGGTTGAAGAATTTTTCTCTGATATAAAAAACAAGTCTCCTAAGGAAATTAAAAAAATAAAAAGACTCTCTTCAAATAAAAAGATTCCTTTAAAAGAAAAGAGAAAATTATTTTGTAAAAAATGCTTAAATCCTTACTCTGGAAAAGAAAAAGTGAGAATAAAAAAAGGTATTAAAAGTATTACTTGTGATAATTGTAATTATACATCAAGATGGAAGATTTAAAGAAGTAATACTTTTAATTCGATTTTAAGCTTTTTTGAATTTTCCTACAAGCTCTATTAAATCCTTTTGACCTAAAAACATAGCTCTACAGCAGTATCTTTCAATCTTTAAACTGTCTAGAACTTCTTTTGAGTCTTCTCCTTCAGAGACTCTTCTTTTATACTCTTCCCAAAGGTGACCAATGGGCTTTCCACATGAAAAACATCTAACTGGGATTATAATTTTAATTTCCTGAAATATTTTTTATTTCTTTATTTATTTTAAACCTTAAAGGGTAACTTTCTGAGATTATAAAGTTAAATTCTCTTAACAGGCTTAATTCAGGGTAAACCTTGGACTTTTTTAAAGCTTTTGCTATCTCTTACTCACGTCTCTTACTCATTCTTTTCCTTTTTTCTTTCTTCTTTTTTCTTATCCAAAATGCAATAATAACAACAATACCAATAGCAATTGCGTATGTCCAAAATCCAATACCTTCATCTTTTTGAGAACTTTTAAATGATTCTGAGTTAAAATAGACAGATTCAATCAAAGATCTTCTTTCATTAATCTCATCAGTGTACGTTATCTCCAAATCGATCTCTTTTTTTGATGGAATTAAATTAAAATTAAACGTAGTCTCCTCGTTACTGTCTAAAGAACCAATAATCTTTCTAGGACTTCCCTTAACATCTAAACTTTCTTGTTCGGGGATATCAACAGTTAATGCCTCTACGTCGTGTTCTCCTATATTTAGAATCTCAAACGTTATCTCATCTACACTAGGGTCATAATCTTTTACTGAAACTTCAAAATCAACCCTCACATCTTCAACCTTAATATCAAATTTTTTAGAATGGGTATAACTCTTTGAACTTCCTGGGCCGTATTTAACCTCTATTTCATTCATTCCATCAAGCGCATCTTTATCAACTCTTAATCTATACGGAATCATCCATGAGCTTTTATAATCTTTAACAAAGGTATCTCCAACAATCTCTCTTGAAGCAGAAGACTCTCCATCTAATGAAAAAGGATAATTCTCCAAAACTTTAAATCTTGCACCTTCACAATCGGAATTATCTGTTCCTGAAATTTGAAAAACAATTTCAACATAATCCCCAGGAATCACTGGATAAGGGTCTTGGTTTATTAATGAAACATTCAAATTACATAAAGAGGATTGAGAAACCACTGATTGCATAGATATAACTGTAAGGATAAAACTTAACATTATTAATACAAAAATTGAACCTCTTTCCATCTTAGTTAAATATAAATACTTGGGTTTTTAAACTTTCTCAAGAGGAGTATTCAAAATGGAGGAGATAATTAAATTAAAAAATGTTCATAAAAATTACTGGATTGGGGGGAATATTGTTAGAGCTGTTGATGGAGTGGATTTAACTATAAAAAAAGGGGATTTTATTGTAATTAAAGGCCCTTCTGGAAGTGGTAAAAGTACTTTAATGAACCTAATAGGAAACCTTGACATCCCTTCAAAAGGTAAAATCTACTTAGATGATTATGATACCTCAGAATTAACTGAATCTGAGCTAGCTCAAATAAGGGGTCAAAAAATTGGGTTTATATTTCAACAATTTAATTTAATTCCTGGATTGACTGCAAAAGAAAACATCATGTTGCCAATGATTTTCCAGAATATTACTCTTGAAGAAAGAGAAAGAAAAGCAGAAGAGTTATTAAAAATGGTCCAGTTAGAAAACAGGGGGGAGCACTCTCCTAATGAACTTTCAGGGGGTCAACAACAAAGAGTTGCTATTGCAAGAAGTTTAGCAAATGACCCAGAAGTGATACTAGCAGATGAACCTACAGGAAATTTAGACACAAAAACAGGAGACACTGTATTGGATTTCTTAGAAAAATTACATAAACAAGGGAAAACGATTGTAATGGTTACTCATGAAGAAGATATTGGAGAGCAAGCAGATATGGTTCACTGGATAATTGATGGAAAAATAAAGAAAACACAAAATACTCAAAATTCCAACAAAAAGATCTTGAAGAAGAAAATAAGGCAAAATGGAAAATGAGAACTTATCTATCTCTTGCGATAAAAAATCTCAAAAGAAGAGGTATTAGGAGTTGGTTAACTCTAATAGGAATTTTTATTGGAGTTCTCGCTGTTGTCTCTTTAATTTCTTTAAGTAGTGGGCTAAAAGTTGCTGTTAATGCTCAGTTTGGAGTAAGTTCTACACAATTAATAACTGTCCAGGCAGGGGGATTAACCGCAGGACCCCCGGGGAGTTTAGTTGCTAATCCTTTAGATAAAGATTTAATAGAGAAAATAGAAAAAATTAATTCTGTTGAGTATGCTATTGGAAGGAACATTGAAACTTTTAAGGTAACCTACAATGGAAAAACAAAATACATCCCTGCAATGTCTATCCCTGAAGAAAGACAAGAGGAGGTATATGAAGCTATTGAAATAGAAGCGGAAGAAGGAAGAATAGAACTGGGGAACCCTAAAGATATATTTCTTGGAAATAATTTCATTGGAGAGGATAATGATTTTGAAAAAGAGATTAAACCAAGAGATACTTTAGAGATAAACAATAAAAAATTTAGAGTTTCAGGAATCCTAAAGAAGAAAGGAAGTTTTATTTTTGATAATATCATCGGAATGAGGGAAGGAGATTTAAGTGAAATTGTCCCTGATTCTGAAGAGAGTGTTGATGCAATTGTTGTTAAGGTAAAAAACCCTGATTTAATGGAGAAAGCAAAAGAAGATATTGAAGAACTTCTCAGAGATGAGAGAAATGTTGATGAGGGAAAAGAGGATTTTAAGGTTCAGACTCCTGATGCGGTAATGGGGCAAGTTAATGAAATCCTAAATGGTATTCAGATATTCATAATAATTGTTGCTTCTATCTCAATCCTTGTAGGGAGTATCGGGATTGTAAACACAATGACAACTTCTGTATTAGAAAGGAGAAAGGAAATTGGAATTATGAAAGCTATTGGAGCTAAAAATGAACAAATTTTTCTCCAATTTTTAATTGAATCAGGTTTGTTAGGGGTTATAGGAGGGCTTGCAGGGATAATTGTGGGTGAGGCGATTGGTTATTTTGGAACAATGGGAATAAACAATTTTTTTGGTTCCTCTGCCATACCTCAAATAAATTTTATTTTAATTTTTTCAGCACTTGTAGGAAGTTTTTTAATTGGTGCAATAGCAGGAATCTCTCCTGCATTAAAAGCGGCTAAACAAAATCCAGTGGAGGCAATAAGAGGATAAAATGTTAAGTAAAGAAATAATAAATTATTCGCTAAAAAATCTTTGGAAAAATAAATCAAGAAACTTTCTTACTATTTTATCTATTTTTATAGGGATCTCTACAATATTTATTTTTGTAAGTTTTGGTGTTGGGCTTTATGATTATGTTGAAGAAATGACTGAAGAAGCAGCCGCAAATAAAATAATCATCCAAGGTGAAGGTGTCAGCCCTGTTTCAAGTGATTTTAAACTGACTGAAAGGGATTTAAGAGAGGTAGAGAAAACAACAGGGGTTTATGATGCGACAGCTGCTATACTAAGAGCTGCAAAAGTTGAGAAAGAGGATCAAATAAGATACTCATACCTAATTGCATACAATCCCGAGAAAAAATTAATGGAGGAAACGTTTAATACCGAACTGATAAAAGGAAAAAATTTGAGAGAAACTGATATGAGGAAAGCTGTTTTAGGATATAATTATATGATAAAAAATAAAATATTTGAAAAACCCTATGAATTAAATGATGAAATAAATGTTCAAGGACAGGATGTCAGAATTGTTGGATTTTACGATAGAGTTGGAAATCCAGAGGATGATGCAAATGTCTACATAACTGAAAAATATTTTGGAGAGTTATACCCTAATGAGAGTGGAAATTATGATTGGATTATTGGGGAGATAGACATGGAAAATAAAGAAGTAATTCTTGATAACATTAGAGAGAATCTAAGGAAATCTCGTGATTTAGAAGAAGGAGAAGAAGATTTTTTTGTTCAAACTTTTGAAGATATGATTGAAAGTTATTCTAGTGCTTTAAACATCATTGTTAGTTTCATTATTTTTATTGCTCTTATCTCTGTTTTAGTTTCTGCTATTAACACTTCAAATACAATGATTACCTCTGTTTTAGAGAGGGTTAAAGAGATAGGAATCTTAAAATCTGTGGGAGCTAAAAATTCTGAGATATTTAAAATATTTTTATTTGAATCAAGTTTAATCGGATTTACAGCTGGTTTAGTAGGAATTGGAATTGGTTATGGGTTAAGTTATTTAGGAAAGGAAATACTAATGAATCTTGGTTACGGGTTTTTACAACCCTCATTCCCTTTATGGTTATTTGTTAGCTGTTTGGTCTTTGCTATCTTAACAGGAGCAATTTCGGGGGTTGTTCCTGCAAGAAACGCTTCAAGAATAAGTCCTGTTGAAGCTCTAAGATATGAGTGATCAGAAACTTCGATAAATATACTGAAAATGTAGAAACTTTTTTAATAAACAAATCTTTATCAAAGAAATAAAAATGATTCCAAAAACAGAGATTAGGTTTTCTTTTATCTATGCTAAAAAATTTAACCCTGATTTTACACTTCAAGACTTCTCTGAACTAAAAGAAAATTGCAAAGATTTTCTCAAGGCGTATGAAGAGAATATAAAAAAAATTTTAGAGTTAATCTCTACTAACAATACCCCTTGGATAAGAGAGTATATCCCTATCTATATTGTTTCTGGAAAGATAAAATCTTTTTCAGACCCCCTAACACTAAATTACAAAGAGAATCATAAACTCCTTTTACTCATAATGATCCACGAATTGATACACAATAATTTAATAAAAAAATATAAAAATACGATTGAATTGCATAAGGAAATAGATAAGATTTATCAAAAAGTGTTAAATGATTTAAAATTATCTGATTTTGGAGAAGCAAAAAAAGAGTATAATAGAAAATATAGGGGGTTCTAACAGATTAGGCCCTTTTTTTATATTGGTGATTTTATAATTAGTCTTTAAAATATAAAAAATTCATTAAATTGTTTATACAAATAATTTATACAAATCTTTAAAAATAGATCCTGTTTTAAATCTTAGAAAAAAGAGGAAAAATGACAAAAAAGTGTATTTATTGTGGAAAAGAAATCCCTGATGAAAGTGTAGTAGATTTTTGCAGTTCTTGTGGGATTGGTGTTTGGGGAGAAAAAATGTTTAATGCAATTGTCCAATCGATGGAAGATGCGAGAGACAAAGGAAATTTATGTCATACAGACCCTCCTAGCTCTACAAAATCCCAAAAAGTAGAGAATATTGAAACCCATGAAAGTGTTGATTCATATTCTGAATCTTCTTATATTGGACCATCTAGCTCTGAAAATTCTTATTCTGAATCTTATCCAGAAGGATTTAGGGAAAATGAATCAAAAGAGATTGCTTAATTCTTAGGAATCATCTATAAATTGCTTAGGAATCACTGTGAATAACATAAAAAACATAAGGAAAAAGTATGGAGAGTTAATAAATCCAAATATCCTTTAAAATATGCTCTAAAAATAGAGAAAAAACACTAATGAATAGCTTTTTAAATACAATCTATTTTGGTTAGTTTATGGGAATGTCAATGCCTAAAGGGAAAGGAAAACCAGGTCTTAGTAGATACTTTAAGATACTTAATGAAGGAGATAGAGTTTCTCTTGTTAAAGAACCATCAGAAAATGCAAGTTTCCTTCCAAGATATCAAGGAAGAACAGGGAAAATAATAGGTAAAAGAGGAAAAGTGTATATTGTTGAATTAAAGGACCAAAACAAAAAGAAAAAATTTTTAATCCCTTCAATCCATTTAAAAAAGTTAAATTAAATAAAAAATTCAAATAAAAGCTTAGTCTTAAAAGTCTAAGAGATTAAACATACTAAAAATGATTAAAAGCAGTACCCCATTAAGTATCGCAGAAGTTCAGGAATATGTTAGTTCTGACCCTGAAACTAACTCAGAGATAATAGGGTTTCTAAAAAGATTTAACAAGATAAGTGCGAAAGATGCAAAATCTATAAAAGAAAAAATTCAAAATCTTGACTTAATAAAAGTAAAGCCAGAACATATTTCCAAAATAATTGATCTGCTTCCAGAAGATGCAGAAGATTTAAACAAAATTTTTATTGACGTTTCTTTAGATGAAGATGAAACGAAAAAGATACTCGATGTTATTAAAGAATTTAGATAAAAAAAATGAAAAAAGAAGAATATGCAATAATACTAGAATATTTACCAAACGGGTACCCTTTAGAAGGAAAAATGCTTCCTATCATCCAAGCTGTTGGTGAAGAAAATCTATCTCTTTTAGAATTAGTCCCAAGAAGGGGTTTTGATTTTGAGCAAGGAGAGAGAGTATATATTGGTGAAGGGAAGAGAGAAAAAATTTATTACATCAGTGGAAGGCTTTTAAGAGAAAAGCTAACAGAATCTTCAAAAAATGAATTAGAAGAAGTCATAAAAGAAGTAATAAAAAAGAAAGAAAGCCAGTATGTTGATTTCTTCAATCATGCTGAAGCAATAAATAAAAGAATGCATCAACTTGAGCTTTTACCCGGGTTGGGTAAAAAACATATGCAAGAGATATTAAAACAGAGAGAAGAAAAGGATTTTGAATCTTTTGAAGATATAAGAAAAAGAATCCCTAACCTCCCAGATCCTCAAAAATTAATAGAGAGAAGGATTTTTAAAGAGATAGTAAATAAAGAAAGGTATAACCTATTCGTACACTAAAATGAATCAAAACGCGCAACAAGAAGAAAGAGTAGTAAGAATCTTATCGAAAGATATAGAAGGGGGTAAGAGCATCTACTCTGGATTAACAAGAGTGAAAGGAATTTCTTGGACTCTTTCTAATGCAATATGTAAAATCCTAGGATTTGAAAAAGGTAAAAAAATCGGCTCTTTAAGTGATGATGAAATAAAAAAAATAATTGAATTAGCAAAAAACCCTACTGCTCCAAAATATCTTCTTAACAGGCAAAAAGACAGAGATACTGGAGAAGATAAGCATCTTTTAGGAGGAGATTTGGATTTAAGAAAAGAATTTGATATTAAAAGATTGAGACAAATTAAAAGTTATCGTGGTTTTAGACATGCAAGCAATCTTCCTTCAAGAGGACAGAGAACAAGAGGAAACTTTAGAAAGAATAGAAAGAAGGGTGTTGGAATTAAAAAGAAGGTTAAAAAATGAGAAGAAGGCATAAATCATATGAAAAACCAAAAAGACCATTTGAAGCGGAAAGATTAAAAGAAGAAGCTGAAATAAAAAAGAAGTTTGGATTAAAGAATAAAAAAGAGATATGGAAAGCAGAATCTAAAATTAATTCAATGAGGGGTAAAGCAAAAAACCTCATCTCTTCTAGCAGTGAAGAACAACAAGCTCTTTTTGATAGGCTTAAAAGATTTGGTTTAAATGTTAATTCTATTGCAGATGTTTTGTCTCTAACAAAAGAAGATTATCTAAAAAGAAGATTGCAAACAGTTTTAGTAGATAAGAAATTAGCAAATACAACAAAACAATCAAGACAATTAATCACTCATAAAAAAGTTTTAGTTAACGGAGGAATTATTGATAGTCCTTCTTACATTGTCCCAACTCATCTTGAAAATAAAATAAGTTTAAAAATAAATAAACCAAAAAAGATAGAGAAAAATCCTCAGGAAGATTCTAAAGAAAAATCCGAAAAGGCAGATGAAGAGTTAGAAAAAAGCCCTCAAGAAGAAATAGAAAAGCCTGTTGAAGAAAAACCTATGGAGCAGATACAATAAAATGATGGCAGAAAGCGAATCACTAAAAGAAAAAGTTAAAGAACAGAAAAAAGATATTGAGGCAGTTATTCATATTTATACTTCGTTTAATAACACTATAGTACATGTTACTGATATGTCTGGAAGAACACTCTCAAAAGTTACTGGAGGAATGGTAACAAAACATAATAGATTAAAAGCAAATCCAACAATTGCAATGTTTATAGCAAAAAGAATCTCTGAAGATTTAGAAGGGAAGGGTGTTAAATCACTTTATGTGAGAATAAGAGCGAAAACTGGTAATCCATCAATAGGTCCGGGAGCACATGCGATAATAAAAAGCCTCTCACGATCTGGTTTTAAAATACTCAATATACTGGATGTAACAAGAGCCCCAAGAGGAGGCCCAAAGAAAAAAGGAGGGAGGAGAGGAAGAAGAGTTTAAAAGGACTTTTCTTCATAGATTAATATGGAAATAATAGAAAAAAGCGAAAATCAAATGACATTTAAGGGAAAGATAAATGAAAGCTTAGCAAATGCTATAAGGAGATATCTCAATCAGATTCTTGTTCTCGCTATAGATGAAGTAGAGATATACAAAAATGATTCACCTCTTTATGACGAAACAATTGCTCATCGTATGGGTCTAATTCCTATAAAAACTGATAAAGCTGTTAAAAAAGATAGTGAAATGGATATGAAATTGGATGTTAAAGGACCTGGTTTTGTTTACTCAGGGGACATCTCTGGAGACCCTGGAGTTGTTTATAAAGGGATTCCTATTACCCACCTAAATGAAGGATTAGAACTACAAATTGTTTCTACAGTTAGACCTGGAAAGGGGGTAACCCATTCAAAATTTTCTCCAGGATTATTGTTCTATCGAGATGTGTTAGAGATCTCGGTAGATGAAGATTTGCAAGAAGAAATAAAAAAAGTTTGTCCTGAAAATGATATTAAAAAAGAAGGTAAAAAAATAAAGATTATTGATGATAGGAAAAAAGAAGTTTCTGATGTTTGTGAACAAATTGTTAAAGAAAAAGGAAAGAGTCTTGAAATTACTCCAAAAGAGGAATTGGTTATTTCAATAGAATCATTTGGGCAAATGGATGTTAAAGACATTTTCAAAAATTCTATAAAGGCTTTGAAAAAAGATCTTTCAGAAATTTCAAAGAAACTCAAATAGCTTCTTACTCTTTTTATAAAATTTAATTTTTTAACAAACAAATATCTTTTAAAATACAACTCCCTATTATTCTATAACCTAATTAATTGTAAAAAATTAATGCAGGAGTAGCGAAGTGGACAAACGCGCGGGACTCAAAATCCCGTCTCTTAGTGAGTTCGGAGGTTCGAATCCTCTCTCCTGCATATTTATAGTAACATATAAAAAATGGAAAACAACAATTTTAAAGAAATATGGAATAAAATTAAGAAAAGTGAAAAGATACTAATCCCTCTTCATCCTTCTCCTGACGGGGATTCTCTTGGAGCTTGCACTGGTTTTAAATATCTTTTAAAAAATTATTTTGATAAAAATTCAGAAGTTATAAGCTATGATGATTTAAGTGAAAATATAAA
>CAYZJM010000016.1:0-15508 GCA_964479015.1 Candidatus Woesearchaeota archaeon | reverse complement strand
GGGAGAATTAGATATAATGAGAACCGGGTTAGAGATAAATTGTAGTTATAACAACTTCAATAATGGAAATTCTAGCAGAGAGGGGTATCTAAAAGCTCTAGATAAATGTGTTGAGATATCAAAAAAACCCACATTAGTGCATGTAAATGCCTTTAGAGATCTACCTAATGTTGAAGAAATTGAAAAATTTAATTTGAAAAATTTAATTAATAAAGATGAATTAAGAGAAAATCAGATAAATGATAAAGAGGGGGAGCTTATAACTAATTTCAAAGAAGGGAGGACAGATATCCTCTTTACAACAAAATGTGGGAGGGGTGTTGATTTTCCTGGAGAGCAATGTAACAGCATTATTTTTACAAAATATCCTAATCCTAATCCAGAAGGTTCTTTTTGGAAAGTCCTAAAACAAACAAACCCTAATCAGTACTGGGGATTTTATAAAGATAAAGCAAAAAGAGAATTATTACAAAAAGTTTATAGGGGTCTTCGTTCTGAAGATGACCATATCTACCTTTTGAGTCCGGATACAAGAGTTTTGAAAGTCTTTGAAGAAGATAAAAGATAAAATAATTTTCTCCTAAAATTATTTATGAATTCTTTTTAAAGATCTCATTTCATATAAACAGAATGTGAGGGGAATGCAAAATCTATTCCCTCTTTTTCTAAACTTTCTTTTACCTTTAGGTTTATCTTTTCCTGAACATCCATATAAATCCTATAATCATTTGTGTTCACATAATAAACTACTTCAAAAACAAGACTTGAATCTGCAAACTCTTTAAAATGAACCCTATCTAACTTTGCATCTTTTTCTTTGGTTATAATCTCCGACACAATTTTCTTTATTTTTTCTAATTGTTTTACTTTTGTTTTATATTCTACTCCAAAAGAAAAAACAACTCTTCTAAGATTCATTTTTTTGTAATTATTTATTCTTGAAGAAGTAAGTTCTTGATTTGAAATTACTAATTCTTGCCCCCCAAGTGCTTGAAGTCTTGTAGTCTTAATTCCTATACGTTTTATAACCCCCATATCATCTCCAACAATTATAAAATCCCCCTCTTCGAAAGGCTTATCAAAATAAATAACGAAAGCAGCAAATAAATCAGAAAGTATCCCTTGTAATGCAAAAGCTATCGCAACTCCTCCAATACCCAACCCTGCAATTAAGGGGGTTACTTCTACACCCAAATGAGATAGTATCATAAGAATTGCTAAAGTCCAAATAAGAAAATTTGTAATAGTATTTAATACTTTAATCATAGATTCATTTGATGATTCCTTTTTTTCCTTTCTCTTTTCTTTATACTCCTCAAAAAAGTAAGAAGAAATCTTAGAAATACCATAGGCTATAATTATAATTAAGAATATTAATAAAAGAAAATTAAGCCCATCAGAAACTCTTTGAGGTAATTCCAAAAAAAGCATTGTAAGGTAAAAAGAGATAAATGCATAAAAAGGCCATTTAATTCCTTTTATTATATCTGCTATTATTCTTCTTACTATTCCTCTTTTTGTTTTATTGTTTTTACTTTCTTTTTCAGAACTCTTAATAGTTTTACTTTTCTTACTCTTTTTAGGACTTTTTGATTTTTTGAGAAAAGAAAGGATAATCTTTAGTATGGATTTGATTAAAAAAAAGAATAAAACAAATAACATTAACGCTGTTATAAATTCTCCAGGGGTATTCTTTAATATTATTTGATTTAATGATTCAACTATCACACCTTTTGCCATTCTTAAGTATACAGAAGAATGTTTTTAAGTTTTACTTAATCTCCTAAATTTTTTTGAAACGCCGGCACCAGGAATCGAACCTGGATGCCCGTAAGGGCCCTGGGCTCAAACCAGGTGGAATACCATTCTCCGCATGCCGGCTTATTTTTGAGTATGAAAAAAGAATTAAAAAGGTTTGCTATATTTATCCCATTAAATTTGATTCAATTTCATTAAGACTTATTCTTTTTTCGATTGATAAAAATCTGTTAATGTAGATGAAAAATTTTAATTAAATTTTTATGAAAGGTTCAATTTTTCTTTGATTTTTCTAAACAATGGTTTTTTGATTGGTTTATTATCTGCCCCATATAATTGATACCTAATCCTTGGTCTTTCTTTATGCTCTTCGTTATTTTTACTTTCTAAAACTTCCTTTTTTGCTTTTTCAAGTGCACTCTCTACAAGTATTCTTGAATATCCTTGTTGAATTAAGGCCCATTTAAGTGAAACAGGAGAATAGCCTTTTGAAAGGTTTTTCTTAAAATAATTAATTATTTTTGTTTTTGCCCCTTCATTACTCATTTTATAAAAAAGAATAATCCATTTTAAAAGTTTTACTTATAATCCAGTGAAAAAACCTATTATTATTTTTCTTATTAATGCCTCCTTTGCATTATTTTGGGGTTACATTTTTATCGGTTTAACTTTTTTATAGAACCTAACTGCTTCTTCTAATCTTGATTCAGATTGGGAATAAATTGTTATAATCTTTTCTCCTCTTTTTATAGAATCCCCTACATGAAAATGTAAATAAAGTCCCGAACGGGCATTTACTGGACATCCTGTAATTCTTGCAAGAGAATTAATTTTTTGATTATCAATCTTCTTTATCTTAGCATTTTTTCTCGAAAGGATATCTTTTTTAAATTTTGCAGGATTCAAATTAATCAGACTACCTCCCTGGGCTATTATTATCTCTTCAAACTTTTTTAGTGCTTTTCCAGAATATAATATTTCTCTTGCGAACTCTGCACCTTTTCCTGTATTTACCTTCCCAGTCATCTCTAAGATTTTTCCTGCAAGAAATAAAGATTTTCTCTCGAGATCTTTGGGACCATCTTCATTTGGAGATAAAATTTTAACTAAATCTTTTAATTCTAAAACAGGCCCTATCCCATTCCCTATGGGCTCTGAACCTGGAGTCAAAACGCATTTAATTTTTTTCTTAAAATGTCTTCCCAAATATTCAAATTGTCTTTTTAATTTTAAACCCTCTTTATATGTTACTTTTGCACCCTCTCCATAAGGTATATCTACTAAGATGTATTTAGCACCCATCGCTAACTTTTTAGACATTATTGATGCTAAAAGTTGTGCCCTTGGATCAATTTTTAAAATCTTTTCAACCTTAATGATTTTAGAATCTGCAGGTACAATTCCTAATGAACCTCCCCAAACAATACATGCATTGGTTTTATCCAATATCTTTTTTATTTCACTAGTTGAAAACTCAATATCAGCTATAGCATTTATGACATCTGCAGTTCCTGCTGCACTTGTAATTGCTTTTGAAGAGGTCTTAGGCATAATCAATCCTGCAGAAGCACATATCGCAACGACTATCGGAGTGGTCCTATTCCCAGGAATCCCCCCAATTGAATGTTTATCTGCAACCATCCTTTTTTTAATATCCAACTTGTTCCCTGTTTCCAAAATTGCATCAATCAAAGAAATAGTCTCGTTCATAGACATACCTTTATCATACATAACGGATATAAAAAGAGCTATTTCTGATTCAGATAGTGAATTAGAAACTATATCGCTAATAATCTCTTTTATTTCTTTAGGGGTCCATTTTTTACCATCCAATTTTTTCTTTATATTAAAAACACTTTTAGGGGTCAATGAAATTTTTACCTCTACTTTTTGACCTTTTTCTAGATTAAGTTTATCCTTTAGTTCAGACGAAACAGCAATTTCATTTTTACCAACAAGACCTTCAATTGTATTTGTTATAGTAGAAACACTTTTAGAATTTTTACCTCTTTTTTTTATTTTAACCCTATCTAAAGCATGAATTCCTATTCTTTTAGCAGTTTTTTCATTAATCATAGCCACAGGAACGCCTGTAGACCATTTTAAGAATTTAATTTTGAGTTCCATCTCTCTTTTTTCTCTCCTTCTAATAACATCCCAGAAATTCTTTTATTCCGATACAATTCAAGGAAAATTAATAGATATGCAATAATTAAAGGGCCCAAGATAATCCCTATAACCCCAAAGAAAAGTAATCCTCCCACCATTCCTATAAGAATGAAAAGAGACTTAACTTTTGTTCTTTTTGAAACAATTATTGGCCTTAGTATATTATCTATTAAACTTGCAACACTCCCAAATATTAAAACCCCTATTGCAGCAACACCCTCTCCAGAGATCAATAAATAGATTAGTACCGGAACCCAAACTAAAAATGGGCCAACTATTGGAAAGATTCCCACCATCATTGAAAGAGCCATAAGCACAAATGCGTTAGAAACCCCAAAAAGTAAAAATCCTAATCCCATTATAACTCCTTGTATCATCCCTACAAGTACCTGGCCATAGATAACAGAAGATGTAACCCCCTTAGTTGATTTTACCAATTCTGTTTCCATTTCTTTTGAGAAAGGCAATAGTTCTTTGGTATAAAACAAAAATTCTTCTTTATCCCTTAACACAAAAAAGAATACAAAAAGGGTTACAATAGACTGCAAAAGCAATGCAGGGAGTTTTAAAATAAAATCTGAAACAGAATTAAGCATAGACCTTGTTGAATCCTGTAAAAATGAACTTATTGTAGAGGTGATTTGAGCAGAAAATTCTTCTGTGATTAAAGGAGAATTTGTTAAAAAGTTTTGAATGGATCTAGCAACATCAGAACTTTGAGATGCCACATAAACTTTAATGGACTGATCTATAGCTATGGGGGTTAAAAAGATAAAAGGGAGCACTAAAATTAAGATTAAAATTGCTGAGCAAATCCCCGCAGAAAAGTTTCTTGACCCTGTTTTTTTTAATAACCTTTCATTTAATGGATTAAATATGAACACTAACAAAAGTCCAAGGATTATAGAAAGTGCTATTGGTCTTATTAAAAGAAAAGATAGAACTACAAGGACAAGGAGAATAATTATGTTCATCATTTGGTTGTATCCGTCTTCTTTTTTCATCTTTAATACCTACTCTTTTTATTATCAGGTTAAATAAATTTATAAGCTTTGTTATATCTCTTTTTTTCTCTATTCTAAATATTGTCTTTGAAAGAGGTTTGTTAAATTAAAAGATTTACAGCTTTATGAAGATAATTAAGGAAATAAAAAATTTGTTGAAGAGATAAAGATTATAAAACCAAAATCTGAAAATATAATGTTAATTTTTAAATGATAAAACAACAAGGAGTAAAAGACTTTTTTGGAAATAAAAAACTAATAAAATTTATAAGGGTCATATCTTAATAGAAAATATGAATTTCATAAAAAAGATTTTTGATGGTGACTTTGATGAACTAGTTCATTTACAATTTCAAAAATTTAGTAAAGGAGAATTCAAAAATAGAGCTTTAATAGAAGTTAAAAAATCCGGGAAAAAATATACAATAAAAACATCTCCCGAGTTTGCTAATGAGCTTGTTAGAGTAATGGCAGAAAAATTAGGAAATGAAAAAACAGAAGTAAAAGGGGCAATAATCTCTACTCAAGACCTTAAAGAAGAATTGAATTTTAAAGAAATAAAACAATTTCAAGGTGTCAAAAGGTATCTTATTGAATCAGAAATGTCTGGATCAGAAATATTAGGTCTCTTAAACAAATTTCCAAAGAACTTTTTTGCATTATCTTTTAAGGTAGATGAAGATATATTAAAAATCAAACCGAAGGCACCAAAGTCTGGAAAACCTGGAAAAGGTGATAAAAAACCAAAAGCAAATTTTTGCTCACTAAAAACAACAAATGAAAATATTGGGAAAAGTTTTATTTTTGAAACCCCTGATTTTAAAGAAGCAAAAATCAACCATACCTTTTTTATTGATAGTATAGTAATCCCTGAAGAACTAAAAGGTTCAAAAGATTTTAAAGAAGTTAGGGAAAAATCAAAAAGAAAAGGTAGAATTTTAAGAGAAAGTATAATTGATGAAGAAAAAACTCAAAAAGAGAAAGAATTTGAGGCATAATCAATACCAAAAACCTTTAAAAGCCATTGTTTCTAGTATTTAACATTCCAGGGTATACAAAATGCTTTCCGCTATACTAACAAATGCCTACAAGAAAATCACCAAGAAAAGGAAGTTTACAATTTTGGCCGAGAAAAAGGGCCAATAAATTTTTACCTAGTGTGAACTGGAATGCAATCTCTACCTCTTCTGTAAAAAATATTAAAGGATTTATGGGATACAAAGCAGGGATGGTCTCTGCTTATGTTAAGGATAATACCCCTAATTCTGTAACAAAAGGGAAAAACATTATTATTCCTCTTACAATTTTAGAGTGCCCCCGAATGAAGATTTATTCAGTGAGATTTCACAAAAATAAGAAAGTAGTGAAAGAAATATTAGCTAACAATCTTGATAAAGAGTTAAAAAAGAAAGTAAAACTACCAAAAAATCAAAAAAAATCTGAAATAAAAGATTTTAAAATCGATGAAGAGTATGATGATATCAGCATTATTGCCTATTCTATTGTTAAAGAAACATCCATAAAAAAAGTCCCTGATATAAATGAGATTGGTCTTGAAGGAGATTTAGAGAAGAAACTTAACTTTGTTAAGGAAAAAATAGATAAGGAAATCTCCATCGAAGAAGTTTTTGAAAAAGGTCAATTAATAGATGTAAGAGGGTTGACAAAAGGGAAAGGGCTCTCGGGGCCTGTAAAAAGGTTTGGAATAAGACTTAAAAATTCAAAATCTGAAAAAGGGAGAAGAAGACCTGGAAATTTAGGTCCTTGGCATCCTGCAAGAGTCACATTTAGAGTTCCTCAGGCAGGCCAATTAGGAATGTTCACAAGGATTGTTTATAATAATAAAATAATTGGATTACAAAAGAGGGATGAAAAAATTAAAGGATTAAAACACTTTGGAGATGTTAAATCAGATTATATTCTAGTTCGAGGATCAATACAAGGGCCACAAAAAAGACAATTATTAATCACTTCTCCTATGAGAGAGAATAAAAAACAACTAAAAAAGGATTTTGAAATTATAAGTTTAAGATGAAGGGAATCGTTCGGGATATCAAAGGAGAGAAATTAAAGGAAATTGAACTACCAAAATTGTTTTCTGAAGACATAAGAGAAGATATAGTATTCAAGGTTTTAGAATCAAAAAAGGTGAAACAACCCTACGCACCTTCTCCTGTTGCGGGAAAACAACATTCTGCAAGGGGAAAAATGAGACATAGAAGACATGTATGGAAAAGCCAGTATGGAAGAGGGTCTTCAAGGGTTCCGAGGAAGATGTTAATGGGTAGGGGTTCTCAATTTAATTGGGAAGCTGCAGGAGTTCCTAATGCTAGAGGCGGAATGAGGGCACACCCTCCAAAAATTCTTTCTATGATGAATCTTCTTAAAATAAACAAAAAAGAGCTAAAAAAAGCATTCGCTTCTTCAATAAGTGCGACAGGAAAAAAAGAGATCTTATTTGGGAGGTATAATCGTTTAGAAGGAGAAATAAAAAATTTACCCATTATTGTGGATTCTAAAATAACACAATTAAAAACTAAAGAAATGATCTCAAGTTTAAAGAATCTCCTTGGAGAAAATTTATTTGACATTGCACTATCTTCAAAAAAGATAAGAAGCGGAAAGGGAAAATTAAGAGGAAGAAAATACAAAAAGAGTGCAGGAGTGTTATTGGTTTTAGGGGATGGGGAATCAATAAAAACAAAGGTTGTTGATTCTAAAAGCGTTAATAAGCTAGGGTTAAATGATCTTGCTAAAGGTGGCTTAGGGAGATTAACTGTCTATACAGAACAAGCAATTAGAGATTTAGGAAATCTCAGAAAAACTAAAGAGATTGAAGAAACAAAATGAAGAAACAAGAAACTCAAGATAAAACGGTTAAGGGAGAAAAGAAGAAAGCTGAAAAAATGAACAATCAAAAAGAAATAAAAAAGGTTCCTGAAGAAATTGGGAAAAGGATTCAATTAAGACCTTTAGTTACAGAGAAAGCGGTTATGTTAGTTGAAACCCAAAATACACTTAAGTTTAGGGCAGATAAAAACACATCTAAAACAGAAATTAAAAAGGAAATTGAAACTCTTTTCAATGTAAAAATTGAGAAAATTAGAACCCTCCTTAAGGACAATAGAAAACATGTTTATGTTAAACTAAAAAAAGAATTTCCTGCTATTGATATAGCTACAAAATTAGGAGTAATATAGAATGGGAAAAAGAATAATTCAACAAGCTAGAGGAAAAGGAAGTTTAACTTATAGAGTCAAAAAGAAAGCTTTCAAATATAAGATAAAATACCCTAAAGTCTTAAAAGGAGAAGGAGAGGTATTAAAATTATTCAATTCCCCTGCCCATAGTGCTCCTCTTGCAAAAGTAAAATACTCTGAAGGCGTTTTTTATGTTCCTGCATTTAAAGGGATGATTGAAAATCAAAAAATTAATTTTGATAAGAAGGATAAGGTTAATCATGGAGACATTCTTAAGATTAAGGACATTCCTATTAAAACACCTGTTTACAATATTGAATCAAGGCCGGGTGAAGGTGGCTCTTTTGTAAAAAGTGGGGGCAATAATGCTTCTATTAATAGAGTAATTGGAGGGTATGTATATGTTTTAATGCCTTCTAAAAAAGAAAAGAAATTTAACCCGAACTGTAGAGCAATGGTTGGAGTAATTGCAGGTTCGGGAAGATTAGATAGACCGATTGTAAAAGCAGGAAAAAACTATCATATTAAAAAAGGTAAAAGTAAACTTTGGCCAAGAACATCTGCAGTAAAAATGAATGCAATAGATCATCCATTTGGTTCAGGAAGAGGTAAAAACCCTAAGAGTAAAATCTCAAAGAGGAATTCTCCTCCTGGAAGAAAGGTAGGATTATTAAGGCCTAAAAGAACAGGAAAGAAATAAATGAAAAGTATTATTAAAAATAAAATAAAAACAAGAATATGGAATTAAAGAAAAAAGAATTTAGATTTAGAGGAAAAACTCTTGAAGAGTTGAAAAAACTTAATGCTAGAGAGTTTTCTGTTCATCTTACTTCAAGACAAAGAAGAAATGTTTTGAGACAGTTTAATGATCTTGAGAACTTTATTTCAAAATCAAAGAAGAAAGCAAAAAATAACAAACCAATAAAGACACATAAAAGGGATTTAGTTATTGTGCCAAATATGGTTGGAATGAAAATCCAGGTTTATGATGGAAGGTCCTTTATTCCTATAGAGATTACTGGAGAAAAATTAGGCCATCTCTTAGGAGAATTTGCACCCTCGAGAAGAAGGATATCTCATGGGAGTGCTGGAGTTGGTGCAACAAAAGGAAGTAAATTCAAGGCTAAAAAATAATCAAAATGAGTGAAAAAGATTACAACCCAGAACAAAAAAACATGAAGGCTATGAAAAAGCAAAAAAAGGCAGCTGGAGCTTCAAATGTAAAAAACCAACCGTCTCAAAAAAGTAGAGAAATACTAGAAAAAGCTAAAGAACAAGAAACTGAAATTAAAAAAGTCGAAGAAGAGAAGAGAGAAAAAGAAATCGTAAAAGAAGAGCCTAAAACAAGTGTAAAAGAGGAATCAAAAGAAAAGGCTAAACCAAATACAAAGGGAGAATCAAAAGAAAAAGATAAAACAGAAATAAAAAAGATCTCTGGGGAGGGATCAAAAAAGAACTCAAAAGAAAAACCAAAAGAAAATAAAAAACCAAAAAAAGAAGAAGCTGTCGTTAATGTGAAAAATCTTCCGATATCCCCTAAAAAATCTGCAGCAATATGTAGATTTATTTTGAAAAAGGAAATTGAAAGAGCAATTGAAGAATTAGAAGAAGTCCCCTCAAAGAGGAGGGCAATTCCGATGAAGGGAGAGATTCCTCATAGAAAAGGGAAAGGAATGATGTCTGGTCGTTATCCAAAGAAAACAGTAGAATATTTCTTAAAACTTTTGAGATCTTTGAACTCTAATTCACTATCAAATGGTTTAGACTCTCCTGTAATAATCACAAAAGCTATTTCAAATATAGGCTCAAGACCAAGAGGAAGATTTGGGGCTCATAGAAAAAAGAGAGCTCATGTTTATATTGAAGCAAAAAGTAAATCTTCACTTATAAACTCTAAGAAAAAATCTAAGAAAAGTAAATCAAAAAGTAAAAAAGATAAAAGATAAAAATGGAAGAAAAAAACATCATAAAATTAAAGAAAGAAGAGTTTTCAATTAGAGAGTATATTAAAAACTCTTTAGGAAGAGGGAAGGTAAGTAAGGTTAGGATAGAGTATACTCCGGTAGGAGAAAAGATAATCGTTTCGACACATAAATCCGGATTAGTTATTGGGAGGGGTGGTGAAAGGATTAGTGAATTGACTAGAACACTCAAAGAACGATTCAAACTTGAAAATCCAAGAGTTGAAGTAGAAGAAGTATTAAAACCTGAATTTGATGCCCAAATAAATGCAGATGACATTGCACTTTCATTAGAAAGATTTGGGCCCTTAAAATTTAAGGTAGTTGCTTATAGAACTCTTCAAAAAATAATGAATGCCGGAGCTCTTGGAGTTGAGATTAGATTAAGTGGTAAGCTTCCTGGTTCAAGAGCAAAACATTGGAGATTTGCACAAGGATACCTAAAAAGGACAGGAGAAAGTTCAAAACTTGTAGATCACGCTCAGGCAAGAGCAGAAACAAAACCGGGAACAGTGGGGGTCAAGATAAGTATTCTTTCACCTGATGTAATCCTAGCTGATAGAATCGATCTTAATGAAGAAGCTATCGGAAAAATGAAAAAAAATCAACTAGACTCAGAGAATGAAGTAGAAGAAACTAAAGAATATAAAAAAACCTCAAAGAAGATTAAAAAATCTTCTAAAAAAGTTAAAAAAACTTTAAAAAATGAAGAGAAAAAAGAAAAAAAGATTTCAAATGAAGATGTAACAGGTGTTACTGGAGAAACGGTTAAAGAGGATAATCAAAAATGAAGACTAAAGATATTCAAAAAATGAGTAAAGAAGAAAGAAGAAAGAAATTGAAGGAGTTAGAATTGGAACTAATCAAATCAAGAGTAAACGTTTCAAAAACAGGAAGCTCAAAAATAAGAAATATAAAAAAGAATATTGCTCAGATACTCACACTCAATAAAATATAAGATGGATATATGTCCAAAATGCGGTTTGCCTAAGGAGGCATGCGTTTGCGAACAAATAGGTAAAGGTGCCCAGAAAGTAAGGGTATCCACAGACAGGAAGAGATATGGTAAAATTGTTACCATTGTCTCTGGGTTTGATAAGGGAGTCGATATCAAGAAGATATCAAAAACCCTTAAAAACGAACTTGCCTGCGGAGGAACATACAAAGACAACGCAATTGAACTCCAAGGAGATCACACAAAGAAGATAGGTCCCATCCTAGAAGGGATGGATTTTGTGGTCGAATAAAAAGCAAACTAAAAAACAAAATGGCAAAAGAAAAATTAGTAGAAGGTAAACTGAAAGAGGAAAATCTAGCTCGTGCTAGTTGTAATGATATAGCTTGTCCTGTTCATGGAAGATTAAAACTAAGAGGTAGAACTTTCTTTGGAGAAGTTGTAAAAAAATTCCATAAAAGAGTTGTAATTGAATTTGAAAGAAATGTCCTAGTTAAAAAATATGAGAGATATGCAAAAATAAAAACAAGAATTCATTCAAGACTTCCAGAGTGTATGGAGGATGAAATAGAAGTAGGGGATTATATTAAGGTAGCAGAATGCAGGCCATTAAGCAAGATGGTTCACACAGTAGTAATTAAAAAAATAAAAGGAAAAAAAGAAAAATGAAAGCAATAGGAGCAAGAGCAACAGCAGGATTAAACTTAGGCTCAAGGTTATCTGCAGCAGATAATAGTGGGGCAAAAGTTGTAAAAATTGTCTCTGTAAAAAGATGGAAGGGTAGAAAAAAGACTCAAGGTAGAGCGAAAATCGCAGATTTAGTGAAAGTAAGTATAAAAAAAGGAATCCCTGATATGAAAGGGAAAGTGTTTGAAGCAATAGTGATAAGACAAAAAAAACCATTCAGAAGATTAAATGGAGAAAGGATTGCATTTGAAGATAATGCCGTTGCCATACTTAAAGATGAAAAAGGAAATCCAAAAGGAACACAAATTAAAGGCCCTGTAGCAAGGGAGATTCTAGAAAGATGGCCCCAGGTTGCAAAAATTGCACAATCTGTATATTAAAAAATCAAAATGAAAAAAGAATTTAGTAAAAAATGGAAGGGAAGCAAACAACCCCGAAAGCAGAGAAAGTATGTATTTAATATTCCGTTACACTTAAAGAAAAAATTAATCAGTTCAAATCTTTCAAAAGAATTGAGAAAAAAACACGGAAAAAGAAATACTCCTTTGAAAAAAGGAGATAGTGTGAAAATTATGAGGGGGAAATTCAAGGGAAAACAAGGAAAGATAGAGAGAGTGATATTAAAAGAATCAAAGATTTATATTGAAGGAATTCAGATAAAAAAGAAGGACGGTTCAAAAGTGAATGTCCCTCTAAAACCTTCAAATTTACAAATCACAGAGTTAAATGTTGAGGACAGAAGAAGGAAATTAGGTTCAAAAACAGAGAAAGAAAGTAAGAGCATAAGAGAAAAAAATAAAACAAACGCAAAAGAAGAATTAAAAGAAAGCATCAAAGAAGATAAAAAGCGAAACGACAAAAAAGGTAGCAAAGAAAGCAAAACCGAAAAAGAAAAAAATAAAGATGAAGAAACAAAAAAAGAAATAAAATCTAATAAGAAGGAGAAATAAAATGCACTTATCAAGACAAAAAGTACCAAAGATATGGCCATTAGAAAGAAAAGGGACTGCTTATGTAGTAAAACCCCTACATAGTCTAAATAAGGGAATACCTATATTAGTTATATTAAGAGATATCTTAGAAATAACAAAAAATAGAAGAGAAGCGAAAAAAGCAATCTTCAAAAAACAGATTTTAGTTAATGGAAAACCAATAAAAAGTGAAAAAGACAGCGTTCTTTTATTTGACACTATCTCAATAATCTCTTTAGATGGCCAATCTAAGCTATATTACAGAATTGATTTAGGAAAAAATAAAAAATTGACTCTTAATCAGATAGATGAAAAAGAATCTAAACAAAAAGTATCTAAAATTATAAATAAAAAATGTTTGAAAGGTCATAAGATTCAGATTAACCTTAGTGACGGGATGAATGTCCTTTCAGATACTAAATGCAATGTTAATGATTCTGTGATAATTGACTTTAAAAATAATAAAATAGCTAAACATTTACCATTAAAAGAAAAATCAAATGCAGTTGTCTTTGCGGGAAAACATACCGGACAAAGAGGAATGATTGAGAGTATAGATAAAAAAGATAGTACTGTTAAAATAAGTTCCAAAGAAGGGGAAATAAATGTCTTAATTAAACAGGTTATAGTTACACAATAAAAATGAATAAAACAAACCCAGATAAAATAAATCCTATGAGGAAACTTAGACTTGAGAAGGTTGTCTTAAGTGTAGGTGGAACTGAGGATTATCTTGAAAAAGGGGTAAAACTCCTTGGAAGAATTACTAACAAAAAACCTTCAAAGATGAGATCAAAAAAAAGAATCCCTTCTCTTGGGGTTAGACCTAGATTAGAAGTTGGAACAGTTGTTAGTATTAGAAAAAATGCTGATGAACTATTAAGAAAACTCTTAGAATCAATTGATAATACCCTAAACAAAAATCAAATAAGCGAAAATAATTTTTCATTTGGAATTAAAGAGTATATTGAGATCCCTGGAATTGAATATCAAAAAGATATTGGGATAATGGGATTTGATGTAACTGTAGTGTTTAAACGAGCTGGAAAAAGAATAAAGTTTAAAAAAATTAAGAGAGGGAAAATCCCTTCAAAACAGAAAATTAGTAAAGAAGAAATAATTAAATTTATGGAAGAAAATTTCCATACAAATTTTAAATAAAATGACAGCAAGCAATTGGAAAAAAGTATTCAAACAATTAAATAACAAACCTGTGCAAAAGAAAAAGTTTCTAAAGCATAATAAGCCAAAGGAAAGAAAGATAGGTATTACGACAAAGAGATGCGAAAGATGTGGGAGATTTGGAGCCCATATAAGTTCATATGGCATAAATCTTTGTAGACACTGTTTCAGAGAAACTGCTGAAGAGATAGGTTTTAAAAAATATTCATAAAATGGGACAAGATGTAGTTGCAGACGGATTAAATATAATAAGAAATGCTAGTAAAGCTAGAATTGAAATTGTGAAAATAGATAGAATCTCAAATCCTCTTATTGAAATTCTTAAAATAATGAAACAAAAGGGAGCAATAAAAAAATACAAAATTGATGGAAAAGAAAAAGCAATAGAGGTCACAATTGGTAACTTAACAGAGTGTAAATCAATAAAACCGAGATTTTCTGTAAAAAAAGACCAGATAGAAGATTACAGGAGAAGATATCTCCCTGCAAGAAATGTTGGAACAATGATAATCTCAACAAATCAAGGATTAATTGATCATGAGCAAGCAATTGAAGAAGGAAAAGGAGGAAGCTTAATGGCTTACTTTTATTAAAAATGAAACGAGAAATATTCCAAACAATTGATATCCCTGAAGGAGTAAATGTTACTATAGATGGAGGTATGTTTAATGTTGAAGGGCCTGAAGGAAAAAATTGGAGAAAATTCAATATAAGAAATTTAGAATTTAATAAAAAAGGAAATCAAATTATAATAGGGAGTAAAAAGGCCACAAAAAAAGAGAAAAAAAGAATTAATACAACAAAAGCACATGTGGAAAATTTGATTAAAGGAGTTCAAGAAAAATTTGAATATCAATTAAAAATCTGTTACTCTCATTTCCCTATGAATGTTGAGGTTAAAGAAGGAGAAGTAGTCGTGAAAAATTTCTTTGGAGGAAAGATTGATAGGAAAACAAAAGTTATAGAAGGGATAGAAATTGAAATCAACAAAGAAATGATAACAGTAAAATCTACTAACAAAGAGCTAGCAGGACAGATGGCAGCAGATTTAGAAAGAATAACAAAAATAAGAAAAAAAGATAGAAGAGTTTTCCAGGATGGAATTTTCATTGTAAATAAATCAGGAAAAGAAATGTAAAATGCCTAAGAAATTTTTAAGACGTGGATGGAGCAGATATTCTAAATTAGGAAGAAAAAGAAAGAAAAAACAAGTTTGGAGAAACCCTACTGGAAGAGATAATAAAATGAGAGAGAAAAGAAAAGGTTATCCCGATGTAGTAAAAGTAGGATACAAACAAAAGGATAAAGAAAGAGGCAAGATAAATGGTAAAACTCCTGTAACAGTCTATAATATAAAAGACCTCAAAAATATAAAAGAAAACCAGATAGTTTTAATAGGAAGAGTTGGACTGAAAAGAAAGAAAGAAATCGCTGAAAAAATGGAAGAGAAAGGAATCAAATCTGCTAATCTTAATATTAAAAAGTTTCTAAAGGATCTTGAAAAAAAAGAAAGAAAACCTAAAGAAAAGGTAGAAGAATCAAACAAAAAGATTAAAGGAGAAAAAAATGAATCTAAGTAAAAAGAAAAATTTAGCTGCAAAGACACTGGGAGTTGGAAAAG
>CAYZJM010000015.1:0-15742 GCA_964479015.1 Candidatus Woesearchaeota archaeon | reverse complement strand
ATTTTTTAGAATTTTATGAAGACAATAAATCATTGGTCCATAATGGAATTATTAGAGGAATAACTACAAGTCATTGGTTTTGGATTGGAGGATTTAAGATAATGGGGGATGTGGATTCTTTAAAAAAATCTTTAAAGAAAGTTTTGGAAGATCAGGAAACTATTAAAAAACTAAAAGAAGATTTTCCAAATGAAGAAAGAGATAAAAGATTAGAAAAAGAATTGGAAATTGAAACAAGGGGCAATGATGTTTGGAAGGCAATGGAATATCAAGTTAATAAATTAGAATTATTTGGAAATGCTTTAGAAATTATTATTGATGATATTATGGGAGAATACTTAGATTATGATATTCATTTATTTTCCTTAGAAAACCAGGATTTTTCTCGGTTGATAGACGAAGAAAATAAACAAACCTCTAAAAAGCAGGAGGATGTAAAATAAGTATGTTACACGCAGAACTTAAATCAAAAATAAGAAGATTATGGGATAAATTTTGGAGCGGGGGAATTAGCAATCCTCTTCAGGCGATTGAACAAATATCCTACTTAATTTTTATGAAAAGGCTTGAGGATAGAGATATCTGGGAAGAACAAAATGCAAGATTAAAAGGAGTTAAACATAAATCTATTTTCGAAGGTAATGAAGATTGTAAATGGTCTGTTTGGAGTGAATATCCTGCTGATAAAATTCTGTCACATGTTAGAGACAAAGTATTTCCTTTTATGAGAACTCTTGGAGGAAATAATTCACATTATAATAATTATATGAAAGATGCGAGTTTTTCTTTGCCTACTGCATCTCTTTTAATAGAAGCTGTGAATATAATTAATGATTTACATATAAAAGAACAAAACCAAGACACACAAGGAGATATTTATGAATATCTTTTATCAGAATTGACCACTGCAGGAAAAAATGGACAATTTAGAACTCCAAGACATATAATTAAAATGATGGTTGAACTCTCAAAGCCAGAATTTGGTGATAGGATTTTAGACCCTGCTTGTGGAACTGCTGGCTTTTTAGTTAATGCTTATGAACATATTTTAAAAACAAATCAAAAAAAAGGAATCAGCACTTTAACTGCCCAACAAAAAAAGATTTTAGATGAAGAGTCACTTTATGGTTATGATATTGATAGAACAATGGTTAGAATTGCAGTTATGAACTTAATAATGCATGGAATCACCACTCCAAATATAATCGGAGAAGACACATTGTCAAAAAGATATGATGAGAAAGGTGTCTATGATTTAATTTTAGCAAATCCTCCTTTCAAAGGTTCTATAAATAATAGCGAAAAATCAGATGAGTTAACCATAACTACAAGTAAGACAGAATTACTTTTTTTAGAACTTATGTATAATTGCTTAACTATTGGAGGAAGATGTGCTGTAATTGTTCCAGAGGGAGTTTTATTTGGGAATTCTAATGCACATAAATCAATTAAAAAAATTCTATTAGAAAAATGTAGATTAGATGCTATAATTTCTATGCCTTCAGGAGTGTTTAAACCTTATGCAGGTGTTTCGACTGCAGTCTTGTTTTTTACAAAAGGAGAACCAACACAAAAAGTATGGTTCTATAAAATGGAAAATGACGGATTTAGTTTAGATGATAAAAGAACACCTATAGAAAAAAACGATATTCCAGAGGTTTTAGAGAAATTTGAAAAAAGATTTAAAGAAAATAATGAAGACAGATTTGAAAAGCATTTCTTTGTTCCTTTTGAAGAAATAAAAGAAAAAGGGTGGGATTTATCAATTAACCGATATAGGAAAGAGAAAGAAAAAGAAGTTAATTATAGAGAAAGTAAGACAATTATTAATGAAGCTCAGAAAGAAGTAAAAGAATTATTGGAGGGATTCAATAAATTAAATAAACTAACTAAATAAAAAGAGCGTTAAACAAATTCATGACGTTCGGTCGGGGCGTATTCCCCCTACACTTTAAAATAAAAATGTAAGGGGAAAGTTTTAAATATTATTTATTCTAGAATAAATTATGGTTTACATACATGTCAAACAAGTTCGCGGGAAAAAATATTACACTCTTCGTATGTCTGTTAGAAAAGGTAGTCGAGTTATAACTAAAGATATCTGTAATTTGGGAAATGATCTTTCAAAAGTGGACCTAGATAAATTAGAACAAAAATATAAAGGAAAAATAAGAAAATCATATAAAACTCTTAAGAATTTTCTTGAGAAGAATATCTATTTAGAAAAAGCAAAGAAACAGAAAATAAAGAAAGATGTTTACTTAACAAAAGAGCAACAAGAAGAAATAAACGCAATCCTTATTCATTATAGAAATAGATTTCTTAAATTAGATAAACTCACTCAAAAAGATTTTTTTGAAAACTTTATATTAAGTTTTTCTGTTAATAGCACATCCATTGAAGGGAATACAATTGGACTTAAAGAAGCAAGCGACCTATTTCTAAAAGACAAAATTCCAAAAAATAAAACCCTAAAAGAAGTCAACGATTTGAAAAATACAAAAAAAGTAGTATTAATGCTAAAGGAAAATCCTGTGAATATAGACGAAGATTTGATTGTGAAAGTTCATGATCTGCTTTTAGAGAATATTGATGAAAGAAAAGGAATCAGGTCTCATGAAATAAGAATCCTTGGCCAACCCTTTAAACCCTCTGAGGCAAGATATATCCGAACAGACATAAAGTTATTACTAGAGTGGTATAAGAAAAATAAAACTAAGTTAAATCCTCTTGTTTTAGCAACATTGTTTCATCATAAATTTGAAAAGATCCATCCATTTTCAGATGGAAATGGTAGAACAGGTAGAATCTTAATGAATCACATTTTGGATTTACAGGGATATCCTCCCACAGTTATAACAAAAAAATTTAGAGAAAACTATTTAGATGCGATGAATCGAGCGGATAAAGCTTTGACAAAAAGTTTAATTAACTCAGATTCGGAAGATTACAAAGAGTTAATTGATTTTTCTGTATTGGAGTATAAAACTTCTTACTGGGATTTATTTTTAGTTTGAAATTAAGTAATAGGGGGTATTATTTCTAATATGTACCATGTCAAACAAGTTCGCGGGAAAAAATATTAAATTTAGAAGGTGTACAAAAGACATGAGAATAAATTTTTATTTATCTAAATCAATATCTCCTACCATAGATCTAAACCCTGCTGATTGCGCTCTTAATTTTTCTATTCTATTCATACGATCCTGCGGTGTCATTTTTGAATCTGAAATATTGTTAACTATAAAGTCACTGACAGCATAAAGAAATTTCAGATCATCGGGTAACGTAGAACGATCTGATAAATCTAATCCTTTTGACCTATATCTTTCTTCTAAGTTATGGATAACATCCCTTTGAAATGTTTTTAATAATTCTCTAGTTTTCCCTTCATCAGAAATATAAGTATCACATTCATCATGACTTTTAAAAACTCCAACTGTATAATTATCATTATTCTTTTTGTTATATATTCTATAACCATCACTATCCACATATAGGGCACATTTACCATTTATAGTATTACTTACTAATCCTGCTTCAAAAGGACTTGAGCGAACATTAAAATTTATCACATTTCTTCTAAGCATTTGATCTAAACTTCCCATAAAAATAAAAACAGGCCCCATCTTTTAAATTTTTCTAAATAACACAGTCCAAATAATTTAAATTTTTTAGACAATTAAAAAATACATTAAGCTTTACACAAGATTATAAAAATGACAAATCCCATATGTAAGGATGATTTTTGAGATTAAAGAAAAGAAGGACAAAGAACTAGAACTAATGTACAAAAAATCTATGGAAGGATTGAATTCTTTTTATAAATTAAATTGGGAGAGAAATACCCCTAAGATAATAATTCTAAAAAATAGAAAAGAAATCGACAATCTTAAGGGCAAAAAAACTCCAAATTGGGTAGTTGGATGGGCAGATAAATCTAATATCTATTTGTTGGATAAAAAAAATTATGAAAAAGAAAGCTCTCACAAATATTCAAAAGAAACCTACTTTAGATTGCTAAAACACGAATTATCCCATCTGTTCTTTAATGTTATCTCCCAATCAGATACTATGAACCAATTTATTTGGTTAAATGAGGGGGTTGCTGGATACCTGTCTGAACAATATAAAGAAAAAAAGAGGCCAAAAAAATTTGAGAAATTTCTAGACCAATATTCCAATTGGAAAGGAAATGCATATAATGAATCTACTTATGCAGTAAAAATCTTAGGGGATAAATTTGGAGATGAAAAATTATTAACTTTGATTAAATCCTTGTCACAAATAAAATCTAAAAAAAACTTTGAAAATTTATTTAAGAGGATTTATGGTTCTCTACCCACTTACTCTTTTTTTAACAAGCTATTACTAAAAGATATTTGAACATTATTGTCTTTAAATAAATAACAAAACACCTAGAATATAAGATTAAATAACACCGGTATTATTTCTAATATGTACCATGTCAAGGCATTTTAATCTAAAAATTAACCTAAACTAATCCCAATCAAACTAGGGTTAATTAAGAGGATTAATCCCAAAAGTATCATTATCAGCCCTCCAATAAACTTAATTATTGCCATTTGTCTTTGAGTTACTTGTTTTCCCTTAAATGTATACCCAAATACTGTAATAATAACTATAAGTGGAACAACATAAATAAAATTATAGAATAACAAGTATAAATAATAAGAAAGACTATCTGTTAACATCTTGCCAGTTAATACTCCTGTATAAATAATAGGAAAACCTGCTGTACAAGGTAACTCCACTAATGAAGCAAAAGCAGCCAAACTTATAGAAGCAAAAATTAATGTGGGTATGGAACCATTAACAATTATCTTTTTCATCTTTTCGATTTTTTTCAGCAAAGGTCCTTTATGTTTTTCTTGAATCATTAAAGTAATCCCTTTCCTAAATGCTACTAACTCTTTACAATTAATCATCCCTGCAATTAATGCAATTAATGCAATCCCAATTCTTAAAGGCGTTACAAATCCGATATACTTAAAAATATTTAACCAAGCAGCCATAAACAAGAAGTAAACAACAAAAACAACAAAAATAAAAGTATAACCAATCGCATAGATTCTCTTTCTTGAATGTGAGGCAGAGACCAATAAACCTAATAATAAAGTAAGAACAAATAGATTACAAGGATTAAATCCATCTACCAAAGCAATAAAAAAAGTGAAAATTGGAAGAGGTAAATTATAACCTAATTTTTCTAAAGATTCTGGAGAAATGTTTTTAGCTAAAATAAAAAACCCTACCAAAAATAATAAAGAAGCTCCAATAATCAGATAATTTTTTTGTTTCTCGCTTAAACAGATACACATACATTTCTCCACAATTTTAAATTTGTAAATTAAAAAAGAAATTACGGCAAATAAAAAGAGAATTATCCCCCAATACCAAAGTTTCCAGGAAGATTCAGTTATATCACTTATCCCCCCTGTATCAAATAAAGTTTCACTTACATAAGAAGAATCATCATTCCATTGTAAAATCCAATCTTCAATTTTAATAGCATGAGAAAACTCAATCTGGCCATTAGAAACTTGAACCGGCTCAGGATCAACTTCCTCAAAATCAATACTCTCTAAAAAAGGTTCTATTTCTTGGACTGTTAAAAGTTTTTTTAATAACTCACTATCCCCATTACTTCCAGATATTAAAACTCTATTTTTTGTCCAAATCTTCACATTTCCTTGTAAACTCGTTAAATCTAAATCCTCAAAATTAACAGATGAACCATCTGATAAAGGATAATCGTTTGAGTGAATTGTTTCAATTATTTCCTTAGAATCTATCACCTGAAATCTTCCTAAATTTACATCCTCTTTATTAAAAATTATAAGAGGAACTCCTGCCCTTGTGTTTGGGAGATAGGATTCAAAATATTGATTTGCTATATCTTGATTGCTCGCTCTTAAATTATAAATTTCATATTCTACAACCAATAAATTAGGGTATTTTGAGGTATATTCTGACAATAAAATAGGATCAGTATAAGCACAATTTGGGCACCCGATACCTGTGATATAGGTGGTTAAAATTAATTCTTCAGGGTTTTCCTGCAATTCATTTGCTAAAACTCCATTTATATTTAGTGTGAATAAAAGTAAGAAAAATATCCCTACCAGATTTCTAAGCCTTCCTTTTGCTTTCATATCATTACAATAGATGAAACAACCTATAGATATTTGTTTCAAATTAGGAAACATCTAACTATTTTATCTTAATATTATACTCAAAATATTTATTGTAAGGAATATCCATCAAGCTAGTTTTTTTAATACTTAAATTTTCCATTATTTTTCTAAATAATCTTATTGAATTTCCATGTGCAGAGATACATACATTTACCTCTTCTTTTTTCATAAATTTTTTTAGGTTTTTAATAAAAATTCTAACCCTCTTTTCAACCATTTTAAAAGATTCCCCGTCTTTTGGAGGGCAATCCCATCCCCTATGCCATTTTTCATATTTTTCTTTTCCATATTCTTTTATAATCTTTTTGTGACTTTTTCCTTCAATAAAACCATAACTCCTTTCAATCATTCTGTTTGCAGTAATTATTTCTTTACATTCAGGATGAAATTTAAGAACTTCTTTGAGGGTATTTTTTGAACGAGATAATTCTGTTTGAAATGCGATATCAATCTTTTTGTTTTGTAATTTTTTTGCAATTATTTTTGCATCTTTCACCCCTTTTGGAGTTAATTTAGAATCTTTCCAACCAGTAAAAATTTCATTCTTGTTGTAATATGTTTCCCCATGTCTGAATAAATAAATTTTTAAATTTTTCATTTTATTCAACTAAAACTTTTTTTAAATTCTCTTCCAACTCTATAAAATTAGTCATGCCGTTAGGCCTCTTTGTTATAATTTTTCTTTCTTCTAGTTTTTTTAAACTTCTAAAGATTTTCACTCTTGACAATCCAGTATCCCTCGTTATCTCCGATTGTGTTGTTTTGCCCTTATGATTCAAAATAGATTTAACAATCATCTGTTCTTCCCTATTTAAAAATTTTAATGTTGAAGTCACATCTTTCTGAATTTTAATTATCTGTTTTTCATATTTTTCAGAAATAAAATAATAGGTCATACTTCCAACAAACATTGCAAATAAAGACATAAGTATTAATGCAATCGTTACTTCATTTTGCACTCTGCAATCTACATCACATAAAACATTATTATTAAGATACGTTATAGAAAAAAATAAAACAGCTGCAAGCCCCATAACCAAACCAATGATTAACCATAACTGAAAAAATTTATTTCTTTTCATCAATTGTTTATTAATTTCCATACCTTTTAGATATATCTAGTTTTTTTAATTTTATTCTTTTTAAGAATCATAGCATCTTTTACACAAAACTATTTAAAGAAAAATCATTTAGGGATAAATTGTAATGAGAGTTGAATATAACACAAAATTAGACTTTGGAGATGTATTAATAAGGCCTAAAAGAAGTACTCTTTCTTCAAGAAAAGATGTTAATCTAGAAAGGATGTTTAAATTTATTCATAGCGGTAGGATTTGGACAGGCATACCAATTATTGCATCAAATATGGATTCTACAGGAACATTTGAGATGGCCAAAACATTATCAGAATATAAAATTATCACAGCATTACATAAATTTTATTCAATAAAAGAGTTAAAACAATTTTTACCTGAGTTAAATAAACCAGACTATGTTTCATATACCCTAGGTATAAAAGATGAAGATTTTAACAAATTAAAAGAAGTTTTAGATGAGGGATTAGGAAATTACTTCAACTTTATTATACTCGATGTTCCTAACGCTTATTTACAAAGATATGTACAAAAATTAAAAGAATTAAGAAATCTCTGTCCAAACCATACAATTATTGCAGGAAATGTGGTAACAAATGAAATGACTGAAGATTTAATTTTATCTGGAGCAGATATTGTAAAGATAGGTATTGGAAGTGGTTCTGCTTGCACAACTAGAAAAATGACAGGAGTAGGTTACCCTCAATTAAGTGCAGTTATTGAATGCTCTGATGCAGCTCATGGTATTACAAATTCAAAACCAGGGTATGGATTAATAATAAGTGATGGGGGAGCAGTTCATCCCTGTGACGTTGCAAAAGCAATTTGTGCAGGTGCTGATTTTGTGATGTTAGGCTCTTTATTCTCTGGTTATGACCAATCTAATGGTAAACTAATCGAAAAAGATGGAAAAAAATATAAACAATTTTATGGGATGAGTTCATCAAAAGCTCAAGAAAAGTATTATGGTAAAGTATTTGAGTATCGGGCAAGTGAAGGTAGAGTTTTAGAGGTTCCATATAAAGGAGATGTCAATAATTTTATTCAGGGATTATTCGGAAGTCTTAGGAGTACTGCGACATACATTGGAGCAAGAAAATTAAAAGAATTTTCAAGAAGAGCAACATTCATTAAAGTAAACAACCAACTTAATAAAAGTTTAGAAAAATATGATAAGGTGCATTAAAAGATAAAACTATTAAAAAATAATCCTTAAAATTTATTTTTTAAATAAAAAAGTTCAATCTCTCTACCAAAAAAATCAGCATTCTCTTTAATTCAAACAGTCAGTTCTTCGAAACTTCTTTTAAGAGTAATATTATCTTTTTTTGTGGAATCATTTTCCAAGTTTTTTATAGATTATTAAAATAAATCATATTATCTTTCAAATATGAACAAAATTTACTATCTTCAATCACAATAATATTTATATGTTAATAATTTTTAGAAAACATATGACTCATAATAAGTACCATATATTTCCTCTTGAAAAAATTAACCAATCAAAAAAACCTTCTCATTTATATGGTTATATTTCTTCGGAAAGAATGCCTGAAATTCTAAAGGGTGAAACTAGTTTTTGTACTTCAGATAATTTAGATCATTTAGCTTTGTGGGTCTGTGGAGACTATTATGTTCAAAAGACTAAGTTTCTTGATGATAAATCACTCCCATTTGAAGATCTTTGGTGGTCTTTAGATTTCTCTATGCCCTTTAATCAGTTAAAAAAAGGCGATGAAGTCTATTCTATAACTAGAAAATTAGATCCTTCGGAGAGATTAAAATTTACTGATTCTCTTATACGATATGTCTCAATTCATAATGATTCTGCTGAGCTTTATAATTTTGCAAAAAAATCAAAAATTGAAGATGTCACAAAGGCAAACGAGACAATTTTAAGGTGCACTCAATAAAGACTTCTCTGATTTAATTAGTTTAAATTGTTTATTAAATAGCTTTTTAGTATATAAATTATTAAAAAGAAGATTAAACAAAAACTGTTATGGGACACTATGCTTCAGAAATATCTGGACCTCCTTTTATTGTAGGTCTGCAATGTGAATTAAATGAAGTCCAATCTAAAACTCTTGAAAACTTAATCAAACCAGGTAAAGAAAAAATATCTAATTTAAAATTAAAAATTGAAACAGTTACAACTGATAAAACTAGAAAATGGTTTAATTTAACTTATGATTCTGATAATCTTTCGCATATCAAAGAATCAAATTTTGAAGAAATCTCTGATTTATTGGGTAAAGAATACGTTTCTTTTTATCTTGGGAAATTAGAATCAAAAAGATTAAGGGTATATAATCCTTAAAATGAAAAACAAACAGCATAAACTTAAAACAAAATTATTCTCTGATACGTTTGTAACAGATAAAGGATTTAAATCAACAGAAGGGTATATCCTTAATCAATTAAGAGATAATGCTCCATATATTGGATTCCCTTCATTAGAATATTATTCAAGTCTAATTAAAGAAAAATGGTTAGAAAAAGGAGACCATATTAGAACATCTTATAAAGGGATGATAGATGAAAACTATTACATTAATTCTGAAGATGGCATGCTCAAAGGAGTACATAACATCCCTGCTTATCAAGGAAGAAAAGGAATTTTCACTCCAGAAGAAATTCTCGGAAAAAATCAAAGATTCCCCCCTGAATGGACAGTCATAAGAGAAACATTCTTGAGAAAAAAGATAGTAAATGACCTACTAGAAGAACTTTAATAAAAAGGGTTTAGTTAAGAAAAAAATTGATATATGAGATAATCTTAAAAATTTTAAAAAAGCTTATGGCTTATTTTAATCTGTACTCCTCCAAAAAATATGTCATTGGATTGTACATAAATAACCAAAATAGATAAATTTAAGTAATTATCCTTCATTAATATTAAAGTTAGAATGAAAAAATCGATTTTAATTGTCTCTATAATCCTCTTTATACTTCTTCTAAGTGGATTTTTGTTTAACAAATATTTTTTAACAAAAGAAAATATTGATTTTGACAAAATATTTACAGTAGGCTCATTTGGAGTATCTGGCAAAAGCCTTGCATTACCAACAGAAACAATTGGGGAAAGTGTTGAAGATAATTATTTTGAAAACATTAAACTTAATCCATTTGAGGAGAAAACATGAAACTTATAATCAAAATAACTTTTTTCTTAATCCTAATGACTTCAATAGTCTCAGCTGTAGATTATCCTATTGCTGAATTAGATAACTGCAGTTCTCAAGAAGAATGCAAAATTTATTGTGATAATCCGGAAAACATGGAAGCATGCATAGAATTTGCTGAAAAAGAAGGTATGATGAATGAAAATGAAATAGAAGAAGCCAAAAAAGTATTGGAATATGTTAAAGAAGGTAAGATGCCAGGAGGGTGTAAAGGAAAAAGAGAATGTGAAGAGTATTGTAACAAAGAAGAAAATCTAGAAGAATGCATCAATTTTGCTGTTGAAGCAGGCCTGATGAACAAAAAAGAGGCTGAGTTAATTAAAAAAACAAAGGGCAAAGGTCCTGGAGGGTGTGAAGGAAAAAGAGAATGTGAAGAGTATTGTAACAAGGAAGAAAATGCACTAGAATGTATTGAATTTTCTTATAATAATGGTTTAATTTCAAAAGAAAAATATAACATGCTCAAAGAAACTGCCGGAAAAGGACCTGGAGATTGCTTAGGTGATAAAGAATGCCAGAAATATTGTAAAGAAGAAGAAAATTCTCTAAAATGTGCAGAATTTGCTTATAAATATGGCCAAATTTCAAAAGAAGAATACGAGATGATAAAAAAGACTGGAGGCAAGGGCCCTGGAGGTTGTGTTGGAGAAGAAGAATGTGAAGAGTATTGTAGTAAGGAAGGAAATTTCTTAAAATGTGCAAATTTTTCTTATCAAAATGGCGAGATAACTGAAGAAGAATACCAAATTATGAAATTAACTAAAGGTAAAGGTCCTGGAGGATGCACTTCAGATGAAGAATGTAAAGAGTATTGTAAAAACAATGAAGAAGAGTGTATGGATTTTGCATTAATGACCGGATTGTGGAAAGAAGATGAAGGTTTGACAAGAGAACAACAGTGTATAGCCCAGTGTCTCATAGATAAAGATCTTAGTTATGCTGACTGTCCAATAGATAATCCTGAATCACATGCTCCAGGATGTATGGAATGTAGAAAAGAATGTGCAAAATACTATGAAGGGCCTTGCCTAGATTCTTGGGAAATTGATGAACAAAAACAAGAGTGTAAATCCAAGGGAGAAAAATTTGGTGTTGAACCGGTAATGGGCGATTCGGGGGATGGTGCGGAATGTATAATTGATATTGAATGTATAGATTACCGAACAGATTTAGAGAAAAAAACTCCTGAAGAGATAATGGAAGAAGGGGGCATGCCTCCGGAAGGAGATCTTGATAAAAAGATAGGAGATAAACCTGCTTCAGACCAGGGTGATATTGAAGAAAAGATGGAAAAAATCGAAGAGCCTACAGGCATAGAAGATAAAACAGAAGAAGGAGAATTGCCAGAAGATACATTTGAAAAAGAAGAACCCCCTGAGTCTTATGATAAAGAAGAGGATGGTACTGAAGAAGAAATAGATGATAATACTGAAGAAGTCTCTGAAGAAGTCTCTTAAAAGAATCTATAGAAACCTCTACAGAATCTAATTTTATGATAACAAGAGGAAAAATAAAAAATTCTTGAAGAAGTTTAATGTTTCTTTAGTTCGTTACATGAACTTCTCTAAATTGCAATATTAGTATATTTAGTGAATGAATAGGTATTTGTAATAAGAATAAGTCACCCATTTTAAAAAGGTCTTAAAGATTTATCTAACACAACTAAAAATCATAAAAGTTTATAAAGTTATTATTAATTTTAAAAATATGTTAGGACCCTATACGGCAAACAAAAATGGATCAATTTCCTATAATGGAAATAAGCTGTTTAAACCAATTGAAAACGTAGGAAATATAAGGGTTCCTATTGAAGAAATTGAAAAAAGGGTAACTCAGTTTGATACAAATGAGATGTGGGGGCATATAGCCAAAATAAATCATCAAATTAATATGTCTGCAAACCTTTATTTTGAAGAAATTGGTTCTATTTTTACAGCACTCCCACTTACAACAAGAATGATTTCATCTCCGGGAGCGGTTTATGGGAAAGAGGCAATAAATTACACGACAGATACATGCCCAATAACACTAAAGTGGTTTAATCTTAAAGATAAAGCCTTCCTTTCAGAATCTTCTCAAATTTATTTGGAATTAGCTTTAATTCAAAAAGGCATAGATAGTGTGTATTCAATTTATAATTCTTTTAGAAAAGAAAGAGCTGATGCAACTCATTTATCTGAATTTCACCATATTGAATATGAAGGGAAAGTAAACCAAACTGATAACGAAAAAATTGCATTAGGATTAGTCAAAAGGATTATTACCAGATTATTGGAAAATAACCGAGAAGATTTGTCCTACTTCCTGTCCGATGAAAAATTAAAAGAATTAAAAGAGTTTACAACAAAAATAATGGATATCCCAAAAATAACATTTAAAGAAGCTTTAAAGATACTTTACAAAGAAACAAAAGATGAAAAATACAAGGAGTTTACTCTTGAGCATTTTGGATCTTGGGAGGAAGTTAAAATCACAGAGATTCTGGGGGATATGGTTTTAATTAAAGAATTTCCTCTTTTAGAAGTCCCTTTTTATCATGCAATTGTAGATGGTAAAAATCCAAAAGTTGCTAATAATTCAGATATTATCTGGCCAGGATATAGAGAGACTATAGGAACTGGGCATAGAGTTAGATCAGAAAAAGAACTCAGAGAAAAATCAGAAATTTTTAATCTTCCTAAAGAAGATTATAAACCCTACCTTCAAACTCGTAAACTAAAGAACTATAAAGAATCATCTGGTTTTGGGATGGGCTGGGAAAGATTTCTTCAAGGATTATTAGAAATGCCGTTTATATGGAGTGCAAATCAATTCCCAAGAGTAGATGGAACCTTAAAACCTTAAAAAATAATGGAAATAGAAAATATTACAGCAAAACAAATTGAAGAAATGGATTACAATCAAATAATCGGTTTAACTAAAGAAACAAATAGGATTCCTGGAGGAAGAAAAACCGTTTTTGAGATAGCTAACAGAACTTTCTTAGATAGAGAGAAAAAAGTACTAGAAATTGGCACAAGTACTGGTTTTACTGCAATTGAATTAAGTAAACTAGTAAAATGTAAAATAACTTCTATAGATATAAATGAAATGAGTTTAAAAGAGGCAAAAGAAAGAGCATCTAATGAAGGATTTGAGAATATAAAATTCTTAAAAGCAGATGTTAATAACCTCCCTTTTGAAAATGAAAAATTTGATGTTATTATTATCGGGAATGTCCTCTCTTTAATGTCAAATAAAGAAAAAGCATTTAATGAATGCAGAAGGGTGTGTAAAAAGAATGGATTCATTGTTTCTGTCCCTATGTTCTATATGGAAAATCCTCCTGAAAAACTTATCAAGAATGTTTCTAATGCAATCAAAGTGAACATCAAACCACTTTACAAAAAAGATTGGGACAAATTCTTCAATATCCCTGGATTAGAGGTTTATTTTAGCGAAGATTATAAATTTGATTATATAGAGGACAACATTATTGAAAAATTTGTAGAAGATATTCTAAAAAGAGAACACTTAAAAAAATTAAAGAAAGATCCATTAAAAGTATTAAATAGGAAATACAAAGAGTATATGTTCTTATTCAGGGAGAATCTTTCAAAAATGGGGTTTAGTATTGTTTTGTTATCAAATAAAATGATTTGGGAAGATCCTGAATTGTACACTTCTAAAAAAGTACAATAAAAGAAAGATTTTTAAATTAACCACTATATAGTTACATTATGAAAACCGGTAAAAAATATACCGTAAATGTTGCGTACACAACTCCTTCTGGAAGAATGCATATCGGTCATGGTCTTGGACATACAATCTCTGATGTTGCATTAAGATATGGGGCATTGAGAAGAGGAGAAGATACTTTTTTTGGATTTGGGATGCATTCAACTGGGAAAGATCTAATAAAAATTATTGAAAAACTTAGTGAACAAAAAGACCTTAAAGAAACATTAAAAAGATATAATATTTCTAAGAAAAAAAGAGATGAAATTTTATCATTGGGAAACTCCTCTGAACAAATTGGAGCATTAGTTCAAGAATATAAGAAACAATATCAAGAAGTAATTCAAAAGATGGGTATTGCAATGGATTATGATAGTTTCTTTAGTACTAATCAAGAAGCAAATCAAAGATACACTCAATGGACATTAAGAAAATTGGAAGAAAAGGGTTTAATCATTGAAACTGAAGCAGAAAGACCATACTGCCCAAAATGTGGGGATATTAAACATATCGATAGAGATCTATCTGAAGTATCTGCAGTTGGGCAAATCAATTGGGATGATGTTAGAATTGTTGATGGCCAGATATATGGAGGAGAATTTGAGTGTAGAATTCATGATGGAGAAAAAATTATAATTAAAAAAAGGAAAGAACGAGCAATAGATTATGCTAACCCTAAAATGCAACAAAAGACGGTGGAAATGATAAAAAATATGCAAATATCCCCCAGAAAATATAAGAAAAATCTAGAAGAAATAGTTAAGACCAGACTTGCTAAACCTTTTGAAAGAAAAGCAGATAAAAATATCGGTGCAATTTCACCTTTTGATCCTACAAAAAGCGTTGAAGCACTTTCAGACAGTAATGTCTATATGGAATTTTATGCAATTTCTCAATTAATTAATCAAGGAGTGTTGAACACTGAAAATCTTACTGATAATTTTTTTGATTACATCTTTCTAGAAAGAGGAGATCCTAAAAAAGTTGCGGAAAAGAGTGGTTTAGATATTGAAAGATTAAATAAAACAAAAGAACATATTGAAGAAATTTATCCTGTTGATATAAGTGTATCTGGATTTGAACATATAGGGGTTCATACTCCTTTTTCATTATTTACACATGCAGCAATTCTTCCTAAAAAATACTTTTTTCCAGAATACATTGTAACCTCTCACGTTACAAGAAATGGAGAAAAGATGTCAAAATCGAAGGGGAACGTAGTCTATTTAGATGAATTGTTAGAAATGACCTCAAAAGAGGGTAAAATTAAAGAATTAAGCGAAGAATCATCTTTAGATGCTATAAGATTTTTTCTATCATATTATCAAAATCTTGACAAAGATTTCGATTGGAATGATAACAATTTTAGGAACTCTGGTATTAAAGGAATGAGAAGATACGTTTCTAACATTGTAAATGCTTCTGAAAAGTTAGGAAACAAAAAGACAGAGATAGAATTAATTGATAAATGGTTTTCTACGGTTGATCAAAGAACAGTTAGAGAGATTACTAAAAAAATGGATGAAAA
>CAYZJM010000014.1:13006-17215 GCA_964479015.1 Candidatus Woesearchaeota archaeon | reverse complement strand
TGTATTATTTTGTTTACTTGGATAAAGTATAGTAAATAATATAAAATTTAAATTTTAAATTTTAATGAAAAAGAAGCAATGTCTCAGGTCCAAATCGTTGAATCAAAATTAGATAACCTTTGGAAGAATCAGTATAAAAATTCAGGAAGGAATAAAGTTAAGGATTATATTAAATTATCAGAGATTTCTGAAAAAGATTTAGAATTTTTAAAAAATGTTAGGATATGTCCTGTTCATCATGATATTAAAGGGATAAATCAGCATATTGATGTTAATTCTAATTTTGCAAAATTATTAGGGTTTTGGATTGCTGAAGGTTCTTGTTCTTTAAGGAATGGAATACGGTTGTCAATTGGAAATAATAATATGAAATTTGTTAATGAATTTGAGGACTCTTTTTCTGATCTTTTTGGGATTCCACCAACTCTTTATAAAAGTGATAATAGATGTGCTGAATTAAAGTTAGTTAATCGTTCTGCATCTTTATTTTGGAAAAGTCTATTTGGATTTACTAATTATTCTTCTGATACTAAGAAAATTCCAAATATTATTTTTAACTTAAATAAGAAACTTCAATTAGAGTTTTTAAGAGGGTATTTCCTTGGTGATGGGACCATTGGGAAAAATGGGATATCTTTTACAACTACTTCAAGAGATTTGGCTAATCAGATTATGTATCTATTACAATCCCATGGTGTTTTGGCGGGTGTTTCCGAGAAGCAACCAAATGTTAATTCTAAAATAACTTCAAAATTCCCTTATTTTGTGATAAGTATTTCAAATAAAAAAGATTTGTTAATTTTAAAGAGGGTATGGGAAGATCATCGAAATTCTCATTATTTAGAAAAAAAGTTGAATAGTAATTTCCCATCTATCAATAGAAAATTTGAGGTTATTTCTGAGGATTTAATTGCTCTTAATGCACAAAAGATTAATGAGGTTGAATCAACTAATGGGCAGGTTTATGATTTTTCTGTTGATGAAGACGAAAACTTTATAGCAGGTTTTGGAGGATTATGTTGTCATAATACTGATGCAGATGTTGATGGACAGCATATCAAAACACTACTTTTAACTTTCTTTTTTAGGTATATGCCCCAGCTGATTAAGGAAGGACATATTTATTCTGCTATGCCTCCGTTGTATAGAGTGAGAAAAGGGCAAAAGGATTATTATGTTTATTCAGATAAAGAGTTAAAAAAATTAACTAGTGGTGCTGGTAATTTTAGTATTACAAGGTTTAAAGGTTTGGGGGAAATGTCTTTAAATCAGTTATGGGATACAACAATGAATCCTGAAACAAGGAAAATAGAAAAGATATTTATTGATGATGCTGTTGAAGCAGATAGAGTGTTTAGTATGCTTATGGGAAGCGATGTCCAGGGAAGAAAAAAATTCATACAAGAAAATGCAAAGGAGGCAGAATTAGATATTTAATTAAATATGAAAATTAAAATATTGCGAAATAAAAATGGTTAAAAGAAGCAAAATAAAAACTCCAGACTGGCTTTTAGATGGCTCTTCTCAAAATACTGGAGAGAATAAAAAGAAAAAAGGCAAAACGTTCAAAGTTAAAATGTGTCCTAGTTGTGGGAGTGATCAAGTAGAACTTGTTTTAAGTAATTCTGATTCCGAAGAAGGAGGAGGAAAAGAATGGAAGTGTAAGAAATGCGGATGGGTTGGTTCTGAGATAAATGAAAAAGAGTTAACCGAAGAAGAATTTTTAAGATATTTAGATGAAAAAGGAGAGGAGGTTGCATAATGGTTGATGGAGAAAAATTAGAAAAAGATATAGGAGCAATTGAGGAAGAAAAAAAAGAGTATTTAGAAGAACATCCTGGAGAAAGTTCTAAGGAAAAAAATGAAAATCATGAAGAAGGAAGTGAAGAAAAGAGTGAAGACAGTGAGAATAATGGAGGAAATGATGAAGAAGATGAGATAAAAAGTAATGAAGAGAGTGAAGATAGTAAAGAAGACGAGGAGAATGATGATTATGAAGAGGATGAAGAAGAAAATGGAGAAGATGAAGGAAATGAAGAGGATGAAGATGAAAATAATGAAGAGAGTGGAGAAGAAAAAGAGATAGAAGAAATCTCAACAGAGTTAAGTGAAGGGGAAATTGATGAATGGATAAATGAGCTTACTAAACTTAAAGAAGATAAAGAAGAAATTGAAATTTCTATTGATGATGAAACTTTCTTAAAAATAAATTATTCTGATTCTTTTGATTCTTCTGATTCTTCTGAATCTCAAGAGGAGGATTTAGATTAAATGGAATTTTCTTTAAAGAACAAAGAACTTATAGATTTAGATAAAAAAATATTTGAATTAGGTAAATTCTACGGCCTTGCAATTAAATCTCTTAATCGGTTCCCTAATATTTATGCAGTTGAAGAGTTTTCTAAGAGTGCAAAAGAGATTATCAAAAGATTGAAAGAAATAAAAACAGAGGATGAATTTGAGATGATTTTTATTGAGAATAGTATAAATAATCTAGAAGCTCAAAAGGCATACCTAAATTATTTTTCTAAGGGGGATATAGATATAGACAAGATGACTAAAATTGTTCTTGGAAAAGATGCAATAGAAATTCTTAAGGAGAACATAAAAAACTTCGATTATAAAAAATCCTGGGATTTTTATCTATCTTATAAAGAGTATGCTTACAAAACAATCCCCACTGATGATGAATCTTTAAGAGATAAATTTAAAGGTATACTGGTTAATTTGAAAAAAGATTTTTTAGCTTATGCTAAGAAAAATTATGGACTTCCTAAAGATTATGACTTTGATTTGGTTTTAGGACAGCCATACTCAAATAAAACTAGTTTTCACCCAACAAATAGGAGGATGGAAGTTTCTCCTCAGTATTTTTTTGTATTTAAAGATAAAGAAAAGATTAAGATTAATTCTACTCAAATAATAAGAGCATTGTTTCATGAGATTGTGGGCCACGGGAGACAAGAGGCACTTTCAAGGAAAATGCCTCTTTCAATGCAAGATAATTCAATAAATACCTCTCTTTCAACACTTCACATTCATTCTGAAGGGGTTGCCCAATTAGTTGAAATGGACTCTATTCAGTTTATGAAAGAGTATAAGAAAAAATATGAAATTGAAGAGGATTATATTAACCAGGTAATTTTTAGTAAATCTCAAAGAGAAGAACCTAATTTCCTAGCTTTTTATGAGTATCTTGGGCTAAGGAATATAGAGAATAGTTCTTTTGATATGGATAAAGAATTTAATAAAGTAACAGGAAATAGAGGGTTATCTGTTTTGTACTCCTCTGTTATCAAATCTTATTTAGGGTTTGTGTTTGATGCTAATTATCCTCTAGGAATATATCACCTGAAAAAAATCTTAGACGATATAAAAGAAGAGATGGGAGAAGAGGAATTTAACAAAAATCTCCTTGAAATAAATAAATCTATCTCTAAAGGGGTTTTTAATATAAAAACTCTTCCAAGTTTTGTTAGTTTATATTTAAAAGAAAAAGGAGTTTTAAAAAATCTTAAAAAATGAATCAAAAAAAAGAAGAATCAAAAGAAGAATCAAAAGAAAACCAAAAAAAATTGGATAGATTAGAGAAGAATAATGTTTATACAGAAATTTCTACTGGGATGAAGAAATCGTATCTTGATTATTCAATGTCTGTTATTGTTTCAAGAGCTATTCCTTCTATTGAAGACGGTTTAAAACCAGTCCAGAGGAGAATTTTGCACTCAATGAATATTTTAGGTTTACAACCAAACAAGCCCACAAGAAAAAGTGCAAGGATTACAGGGGATGTTTTAGGTAAGTTCCACCCTCATGGAGATACCTCTGTTTATGATAGTCTTGTAAGAATGGCTCAAGGTTTCTCTTTACGTTATCCATTGGTTTTTGGTCAAGGAAATTTTGGGAGTGTTGACGGAGATCCTCCGGCGGCGATGAGGTATTGTGTAACAGGAGATAGTTTAATCTTGACTGAAAAAGGAATACTCCCTATAGAGAAAATTTCAGATAAAGAAGAAGATAAAGTTAATTTTAAGATTCAATCATATGATGGTAAAAAGAATAAAGCTGTAAAATTTTTCAATTCAGGGAAACACCCAATTCTTAAAGTTTCTACCTCCTCAGGATATGAGATTAGCGGTTCTTACAATCACCCTGTTTTAGTATGGAAATTAGGAGATAATTTTAAAACAGAAATTACATGGAAACTTT
>CAYZJM010000014.1:0-12996 GCA_964479015.1 Candidatus Woesearchaeota archaeon | reverse complement strand
AGAGGAAGGGGATGTTGTGTTAATTAATAGGAACCATTTTTTATTTTCAAAGAAATCTGCAGATTTAAAAAAATATTTTCCAGAAAAGGGATTCAAAAATGATATCTCTCTTCCTAAAAAAATGGATAATGACCTTGCATTTTTATTAGGGGCACTTGTAAGTGAGGGATGTTTTCACAACAATCAGATTTTATTTAATAATAAAGATATTAATTTTTACAATAAAGTTAAATCAATAATACTGTCCAAATTTAAAGGGGTTCAAATTTATGAAAGAACGGTAAGGGGGGGTTTGAAAGAGTTAAGTATATATGAGCAGAAAGTAGTTTTATTTTTAAAGAATATAGGTTTAAAAGATATTAAATCTGATAAAAAAGAGATTCCCTTTTCCATTTTAATTTCTAAGAAAGAAAATATCAAGAATTTTTTAACTGCATTATTCGAAGGCGATGGGAGTGTTCAGAAGGTTAGCGATAAAAGGCATCACGGGACGAGCGTTCAACTAACTTATGATTCAAAAAGTAAAAAACTCGTAAATCAACTTAAGGTTGTTTTGTTAAATTATGGAATTGTTTCAAATTCTTTTTATATGGATAAAAGAAATAATTGCTTTAGACTTTATTTTTCTTCTTATAGAAACATAAACAAATTTTATGAGGAGATTGGGTTTTTTTCGTCTAGGAAAAATGATTTGTTAAAGTCTATAAAAAAGATTAATCCTGGGAGATTAAGTAAAACCGATTTTATCCCGTTCTTGAATGATTATCTTCGTAATAAATATAAAAAAGAATTCATCTCTAAAAACAATTTTGATAGATATAACTCTTTGATTAAGAATTATTCTCCTTTAATGAAAATTATTGATAAAAAAGATAAAGAGTTTATTGATTGGGTATTAAAGAACAATTTTTATTTTGATCAAATTAAAAATATTGAAAAATTGAAAGAAAAAAAAGAGGTTTATTCTGTTAAAGTTGATAGTAAATGTCACTCTTTTGTGGCTAATGGGTTAATTAATCATAATACTGAAGCAAAAATGAGCCCTATATCAATGGAACTTATTCAGGATTTGGATAAAGAGACTGTTAAGTTTGCTCCTAATTTTGATGGTTCCTTGAAAGAACCAGAATTACTTCCAGGAAAATTGCCTAATCTTTTAATCAATGGAGCAGCAGGTATTGCAGTAGGAATGGCTACAAACATTCCTCCCCATAATATCACAGAGGTTTGTGACGGGATTGTTTCTTGTATTGAGAATCCTAGTGTTTCTTTAAAAGAATTATCAAGCATTATAAAAGGCCCTGATTTCCCAACAGGAGGGGTGATTAGTGGAGACCTTTCAGAAATTTATGAAAAAGGTAGAGGGAGAATAGTGGTAAGAGGAAAATTAAATACAGAGACAGTAAAGAATAGAGAAAGAATTATAATCACAGAGATTCCTTATTTGCTTAATAAAGCGAGTTTAGTTACTCAAATTGCTGGATTGGTTCAAAATAAAAAATTAAAAGATATTTCTGATTTAAGAGATGAATCTTCAAAAGGAAAAACAAGGATAGTTATAGAGTTAAAGAAAGGAGCAAGTTCTAAATTTGTTATGAATGCATTATATAAATATACTAGACTGCAAGATTATTTTAATGTGAATATGCTTGCGCTTGTCGGAAATCAACCAAGAGTTTTGAATCTTAAGGAGATTATAGAAGAGTACGTTAAATATAGAAAAAGTATAGTCAAAAAAAGATCCGATTTTGAGCTTAAAAAAGCAAAATCGAGGTTAGAGATTGTTGAAGGTTTAGTTATTGCTCTTAAAAATATTGATGAAATTATAGGGATAATAAAAAAAGCAAAAAATGCTTCAGAAGCAATCCAATTTCTGATTAAAAAATTTAAATTAACTGAAAATCAATCAAAAGCGATTCTTGAAACAAAATTACAACAATTGACTTCTATGGAGCAAAATAAGCTAAAAGAAGAAAATAATGAATTGAGAAAGAAGATTGCAGAATTAGAAAAAGTGTTGGGTGATGAGAAAGAGATATTAAAAATTATTTTGAAAGAAGTTAAAGATCTTAAAAAGAAGTATGGTGATGAAAGGAGAACCCAGATATTTCAGAGAGATATTGGAGAGATTTCTGAAAAAGATTTAGTTCAAGAGAAAGAAATTATTGCGATGATAACTGAAAGAGGTTATTGCAAAAGAATGGATGTCCAAACTTATAAAGCTCAGAAAAGAGGTGGAAGAGGAGTAATGGGAAGTAATTTGGTTACAGGAGATTTTGTTAAACAGATAATAACCTGTTCTACTCATGACTATTTGATGTTTTTTACTACAAGAGGAAGAGTTTTGTTCTTAAAAGCATACGAGATTCCGGAAGCAGAAAGATACAGTAAAGGAAAGTCAATTAATAATTTAATGGAACTAAGGGATGAGAGAATAACAAATATAATTGCATTGAAAGATTTTAATGACTCTTTATTTATGGCTACTAAAAAAGGAGTCGTCAAAAAAGCCTCTTTAAAACTATTCTCTAAACCAAGAGCTTCAGGAGTAAAAGCGATTAATCTTCCAAATGATAATTCAGATATTTTAATTGATGCTCAAAGGATAAAAAATGGAGAAGATGTTTTATTAGCTACTAAAAAAGGAAGAGCAATAAAGTTTAAGAGTAGTGATGTTAGGTCTATGGGAAGAGCGAGTTATGGTGTTTCAGGAATAAAATTAGATAAGGATGATGAAGTTGTGAGTTTGGAGATTCTTACAACCCAAGAGGTTTTGACAATAACAAGGAAAGGATTTGGTAAACGGACCTCAGTTGAAGATTATAGAAAAACAACAAGAGGTGGAAAAGGAGTAATTAATCTTAAAGTTTCCGAAAAAACTGGAAAAGTGGTGAATACTATCTCAGTGGATAAAGAAGATAATATAATAATTACTACAGCTAAAGGGATGGTAGTAAGGACAAATCTAAAGAATATAAGAGTAATGGGCCGTGCTACTCAAGGAGTTAGATTGGTTAAACTGCAAGATGGTGATCATGTTACAGATTTAATTAAAATCCATGAAAGAGAAAATTAATTTAGGAAACATTTGTTTTTATGAGAATACTTTAAAATAATATTTACTTTTCTAATTCTTCTTGAAGATCTTCTTTTATTATTTTTTCTTCGTCTGTTTTTTCAAATTTCTTTTTTAGTTCCTTTTCTTTTGTTTTATTAGGAAAATCATCAATTTTGGTTGTTGTTTCATTTTTACTATTTCCCCATGCAGGACATATTGAACGATATTCACACCAATTACATAAAACTGAACGAGTAGGAGGAAATTGAGTTGTAGATTTTATCTCTTTGATTAAATTAAGAGTCTCTTTTTTTAATTTTTTAAGTTGTTCATCTGTTCTTCTTGATTTTATTTTTCTATTAAAAGAAAGGTAATGCCAGATTAATCTTACCTCTTTGTCATAACCAAATTTTTCTTTTATCGCAATTGAGTAAAGGGCAAGTTGTCTATCATTTTCTACTTTTTCTTTTGTAGGCATTGAATTAGCTGTTTTATAATCATGAACCTCATAAACACCTTCTTCTATGTTGTACACAAGTCTATCTATGTATCCTCTTAATTTATATTCTCCTTCTTTATCAAGGTTGATTAGAATGTACTTCTCAATTTCAAGAGTGTTTTCATCAAAAGGTTTATTCTCAGTGTAGTAGTTCATTAGGAATCTTAAACCTTTATTGAAATAATCTTTTGCGCTAAATTCCTTTTTCACAATTTGGATATTTGGGTTATAGGTTTTATTCCATATTTTTGAGTAATTCATTACCAATTCATCTATTGTAGGAACTCTTTTTTCGTTTTTAACCTTCCCATAAAGCCATTCAAGGGAACTATGAACACAACTACCAAGATGAGCCTCTATACTTTTTTCTATTTCTGGTTTTATTTTATCAATATATCTAAACTTGTATTTTAGTTTACACTGTTCAAATGTGCTTATTTTTGAATGAGAAAAATATTCCATAGAATAAAAAAATTTTGAGGGGTTATAAAGCTTATTACTTTTCTATAAGAACTATTGGCTTTTATGAAGGATTACAGGAGGGGGTTATATAAAAGGATTAAAAAATTAAATTTATTGAGGAGTTATAGAGTAAAATTATAGAATTTCTCCAAATCCAATTAATCTCCAATGATTGTTAATATTTCTCGCAATTCCTACTTGATTTCCTTTTAAAGGAACAATAGGGATGTTCAGGTTTAATTCTATTTCTTTTGTTTTTTCATTAATTTTTTCAACGACTCCTACAGTTATTGTAGTGTTCACACTTAACATTAACATCTCTTTTGTTTTTATAGGGTTTATTTTTTTATGATCTTCAGTTCCAATAGCTTCATTAAAAAGACTAAATTTTAGTTTGATATTTTTTTCAATTTTTGGGAGGCTTCCTTTAGTAGAACATATACACCCTGTTAAAGAATCTGTCCTTGTTAAAAAAGGGTCAAGAGAGGTTTCAATTGAGATACTTGGGCCAGGTCCAACTTCTTTTACTTCTTGGGTTCCTTTATGAATGGAGAGCACCTTTGTAGTGATTGGTTGATATGATTGTTGATTTGATTTTTTAACACTGACTCCTGGTTTGATTTCTATTTCATCACCTATTTTTAATGTTCCTTGTTTAAGAATCCCCCCAATTACTCCTCCATGAAGATTTTTTATTTCTGTTCCTGGTTTGTTTATATCAAAACTTCTAGCAATAATGAATCTTGGTTCTGAATCTTTATTTTTTTCTGGAATTTTTATGTTTACTATCTCTTCAAGAACTTTTTCAATATTTACTCCTTGCTGAGCCGAAACAGGGATTATTGGAGCATTTTCTGCATTTGTGCCTTTAACAAACTCTTTCAATTTTTTATAATTATTGAGAGCTTGAGTTTTATCAACAACATCAATTTTATTTTGAACAATTATTATATTCTTAATTTTTTTTGCTTGAAGGGCCATAAAATGTTCTTTTGTCTGAGGTTTAATTCCTTCATTAGCCGCGACTACTAAAATTGCTGCATCAATTATTGCTGCACCAGAAAGCATAGTTGCCATTAACATTTCATGTCCAGGGGCATCAATAAAACTTACATATCTTTTTGGAATGCAATTTTTGCCCTTAATTTCTTTTTGAGAGTATCTCCCATCACATTCATATATTGTTGTGTCGGCATAACCCAATTTTATAGTTATTCCTCTTTTTAATTCTTCAGAGTGAGTGTCTGTTTTTTTATTAGTCAATCTATTAAGAAGAGTTGTCTTCCCGTGGTCTATATGCCCAACTACACCTATATTTAATTCTGGAATTTCTTTTTTATCTTTAGATTCCTTTTTCATATTATTAAATTGAGAAAATAGTTTTTAAGAGTATTGTTTATATCTTATTATGGGAATAAAAGAGCTTATTTTTCTTCTTTTGTGTCTTCTTTATTGTTTTCTCCCTCTTGAGATTTCTCTTGAGATTTCTCTTCTGGTTTTTCAGGAGATTTATTCTGCTCAGGGAAAATTTCATTCAACTTTTTATCTCCCTCTTTAAGTGTTTTTAGATTAATTTGTGTAATTGCAGAAGAAATCACTTTACCCCTTACATTCTTTCTTAATCTCAAACCTTTTGGAGTAGAATTTGACCTTTTCTTTTTTCCTTCTTTTCTAGGATGTTTTTTCATCGCTTTTCCGTATCTGAGCAATACCTTCTTAAGACCGATACCTCCTACATTTTTATGTGAGGTAAAACCAGCATTATCGCTTGTTCCAGAAATTTCAAATTCATATCCTTTTAATTCAGGAGAAACTTCTTCTCCTTTTATTTTATCATGAAGAGATTTACCATTAAGGTTTTCCGATTCTGATTCAATTTTATATGTCTTGCCTGTCTTTTCTGAGATATTAATTTTAAATGCCATAGATGTTTATTGGGCCATCTCCTTAAAAAGGTTTTGATTAATAGTGTATTTTGGGGTGTAATAAACTTAATAATGGTTGTTTGCTGTTTTTAAGTATGGTGGTGGATGAGATAGGTGAAGAGCTAAAGGTCAATGAGAATCCTGTTTTTAGCCCTACAAGGTTGAGTATGATGGACGACTGTCATAAAAAGTACTGGTTTAATTATGTTTTAAAATATAAAAGTTATAAGATTCCTTCAAGTGTGGTTATAGGAAAGCATAATCACAAAATAATAGAGAAGATGTGGGTTGAAGATTCTAAAACAAGGATGTTAGTCCCGGGTTATAAATCAAGGGAATCTTGTAAAAATATTGCAGGAAGAGATTGGAAGCTTTTTTTTGCAAAAAGAGGAGTTTCTGATGGGAAAGAAATAGAGTGGACAAAGTATGATGGAAATGGTTGGGGTAAAGGGCTTATTAATAGGATTAGAGAAACGGCTGGAATTGCATATAATAGGGCTATGGGAGAGAAGCCAAGATTAAGGGCAGAGTTTTCAATAAATGTAGATTATGAAGGATTAAAATTTTCTTCGATAATAGACGAAGTTAGGTCTCAAAGAGAAGGAAATGGAAAAGAAAGAATAGTTATTAGAGACCACAAAACAGGGGCAGGAAGGATAGGAGAGTATTTTGTACAAAAAAATCTTCAGTTAACCTTAAATTCAATTGTTTTATTTGAAGCTTTACAACATAAATACTCTGAAGTTTCTAGAATTTTTCCTAAGTATCAAGGTATTCCTTTAGATGAGTTTCTCGATGTTTTAACAGTGGAGATAAATGATGTTTTTCCTTGGAGAGAAAAAGGAGTTTTGAAAGAAAATACTGAAATATTTTCTTCTAAGAGAACTGAACAGGATTTTAATGAAGCATTGATTGCAGCAGAAGCAGCGATTGAATCATTAAGAGATAGGGATTTTCATCCTAATAAGGGGTATCATTGCGATATGTGTTTTTTTAAGAAAGTTTGTGATGATTATAATCCTTCAGAATATCATAAAAATGATTTCGAAAAGAATTTTCCTCTTTTTGTAGGAACAGGATTAATAGCCGAGAAGCATAAATCAAATAAAAAAACTAGAAGATATCAGAAAAGTTTTAGATTCAAAGAAAATAATAATTAAGATTTTTTGATAAATTTCTTTTGGTAGATTTTATACTTTTATATTACCAATCTATATCATCACTGATAGAGTAATAAGAACGATGGATATTACTGCTTCAATTATCCCTGCTTTTTTGATTGTTTCTTTGTTTTTTGAGAATTTTTTAATCATTTTTTGTATCCATTTTGAGGAGAAAGAGACCAATAAACCCTCGACAAAACCTATGATTCCAAAAACAAGGAGTATTGCATTTAATAATTCCATAAATAAATTAAGAATTAAGAGTTTATATTATTTTTGATATATGTTTCTTGAACTTTTAGAACAAGATTATAAGGGTTTTTAATATAGAATTGTACTATTTATGCTCTTTTTATTATGGGAATATTCAATTTTTTAAGATAAATTTATTGAGGGGTAAATAACGTAAATCACTGAAATAAAAATTTAATAAAATTAATGCAAAATTAATGCAAAATAAATACAAAATAGGTATAAAAGATAAACATAAAAGATTTTTAAATGGTGAAAATTGTGAATTATAATGAAAAAAGAACAAAGTAAAAAGAAAAGTAAAAATTTTAATAAAAAATCGAGTAAATTTAGTAAATCCAATAATAAAAATAATAAAGAAAATCGTAACGGATTTTTAGATTTCTCTGATTTTGAGAATAAAAAAATTGAAGAAATCTTCTCGTTTAGGGAAGGAAATTTTGAGATTATTGTAGAAATAACGAGAGTTTTTCAAACATCAGGACCGACAGTTTTTGCTGTTTCTGATGGTACTGGTTCGTTACAACTTAAAGGATTTATAGAGGCAGGGGTAAGAGCTTATCCTGAAATTGGAGAAGGAGATTGTGTAAAGGCTCAGATTAAATTAGGAGAGTTTAATGGAGAGTTGGAAGGAAGTATTGTTAAAATAAAGAAACTGGATGATTTAGAGAAAGAAGGATTCTTAGATTCATTGAAAAGACTTCAAGAAGAAAAAGCAAAAATTACTCCTCCAAATTTTCTTGTTAAAAGTAAAATTCTCGATAAGTTAAAAGATTCTTTAACTGAAGCAGCAATGCAGATTAGATTAGCAATTATACAAGATAGACCAATAATAGTAAGACACCATAATGATACAGATGGATATAGTTCGGGGTATACTCTTGAAAAAGCTATTCTGCCTTTAATTCAAAAGCAGCATAGTTCTGAAAAAGCAAGTTGGGAATTTTTTACAAGGGCCCCTTGTACAGCTCCTTTTTATGAAATTGATGATTCAATAAGAGATACTGCTTTATCATTAAGAAATGCAGCAAAGTTTTCAAATAAAATGCCTCTGATTATAATTGCAGATAACGGTTCTTCTCCAGAAGATTTAATGGCAATAAAACAAGGGAAAATTCACGGAGCTGATTTTATTGTTGTAGACCATCATTTTTCTAAAGAAGATGTAATCTCCGACCAAGTTTTAGTGCATGTTAATCCTTTTTTAGTTGGGGAGGAAAAAGATAATTTTTCAGCAGGAATGATATGTACAGAACTTGCAAGATTTATAAATCCTGATGTAAAAAATATAAAACAAATTCCAGCGATGGCAGGATTTGCAGATAAAATCCATTTCCATAATCCTTCTGTAATGGAAGAATATTTGAAAATTGCAATAGATGAAGGGTACACAAAAGAATTACTTTCAAACATTTCACTAGTTATTGAATATGTTTCTTCAAAAGTTAGATTTATGGAAGTTAGAGAGTATATAGAGGTATTATTTGGAGAACCTAGAATGAAACAGAAAGAATTAATCGATTTATTAGCCCCTCACATAAAGAAGTTGGATAAAAAAGGATTAGATATGGGTAAAGTTAATGCTCAAAAAGAGAAAGTAGGAGATGTAAATTTCCAAATGTTACACTTCGAGGAATTTTTCCCAGGATTCGGATTCTTCCCTAAACCTGGAAGAGTTGTTGCACTGGTTCATGATGATTTAAATGATGAATTAGCAAAAAAAGAGAATAAAGGAGTAAAACTCATTACAATAGGGGTTTTGTCTACAGCTGTTACAATGAGGGCTACAGATGAATCAAATTTTTCTGTTCATGATTTAATTAGTTTTCTTAATGAAAAAGTTCCTGATGCTTTTGTTGAAGGGGGAGGACATAAAAATGCGGGTTCAATCTCATTTTTACCAAACAAACAAGAAGAAATTGTTTATTTAATAAGAGAGTTTATCAAAGAGAGAAATTAAAACAGAAATAATTTTAGTTTAATTTAAATTTTATTCTCTTATTTTATTCTCTATAGACTTATTCTCCACGACCCCATTCAGGATTTTCTTTTCTTTTAATTTCAGCAATCTCTTTGAGAAGTGAAATTTCTTTAGAGGTTAGAAGGTCTTTGTTCTTTTTGAATTTTTTAAATTGTGCATTTGAAATTTCAGAGTATAAAAAATTGTTTTCTTTGATTTTTCTTTCAAAATTAGTATTGGGTATTGATATTGCGATTTCCATATTCTCTGTTGCTTTTTCTGCGGATTTATTTTCTGATTGAATATTTTTTATTCTTCCTATTTTTTGTAATTTCTCATTAACAAGGGTTACTCTTGGGATTATTTTACCTGCTTCAACTCTCACCCCAAAAATTGAAGGGTTTGTATTTCTAAAAACATAAGAGTGTAAAATCTTTAATTTACAAAGAGGGGTTAATCCCATTATTCTCTTTTTTTCTATTTCTTTTCTTTTTTCTTCTCTAAATTCTTTGAGGTTTTCAATCAATTTGTAAATCACATCATCTGTGAGTATTTTTATGTTTTTGTAACTTTTTGAAAGAGCTTTAGCTTCTTCATCAATAGAAGTATTAAATCCTGCAATTGCTGCATCAATTTCATTAATATCGATATTTGCTTTTGCTGAAATAATATCTGATTTATTTATATTTCCAATCCCTGCTTTTACAACAGGGATGTTGTTTTGTTTTAAAAGTGCAAGCAATGCTTCTAAACTCCCCAAGGAATCTGCTTTTGCGATTATACCCTGTTTTTCTGTTTGGACTGCTTCAGAAATTTGTTGTTTAAATCTTTCTTTGATTTCTTCTTTATTTTCTTTATAAATTTCAAAAGGCATTCCGGGCAGAATGTTTTCTTTTACGGTAAGTTGCATCCTTATTCCGGTAGAAGCATAAACTTTAGATTTATTTTTGAATTTTATTGAAAGAGGTTCTATTTCCTCTAAAATTCTTATATTAGATATTACAGGGTCTTTTTCAGGGTCTAGATTTGCTATAGCAATCTTATCACTTTTGGACAACTCCCCATCATATAGTATTGCTTCATTGTATGCGTTAGATCTTTCTTTTTTAACTTCAAGCATGACTCCTTTTGCATCTTTTTTTAATTTTAGTTTATCTTTTAAATATCTTTGACTTAATCCACATAACATCATTACTAACTCTTGCAATCCTTCATGAGTGTTAGCCGATGTTGGAACAAGGGCTATTTTTTTAGAGAAATCTTGTATGTTATAATAAAGGTCAGATTCAAATCCGTGGCTGTTTAAAGAGGCAATTAGTGTCATATACCTTTCTTGAAAGATTTGTTGGACTTGGACTTTTTGAGATTCAATTATATCTTTTATGCTTTTGTTTTCTTTTGGGTCTGAAGCTCTCCAACCAGATATATTATCAATTTTGTTTAATGCAATTATGAAAGGGGTTTTATTCATTTTCATCAATTTTATCACTTCTGCTGTTTGAGGTTTAATCCCTTCATTTACATCAATAACTAAAATTGCCAAATCCGCTAGATTTCCCCCTCTTTTTCTTAAATTAGTAAATGCAGCATGCCCGGGAGTATCTATAAATAAAAAACCAGAAATATCTAATTTTATTCCTGAAGATTCAATTAAAGGGCAGGAAGATTTAAGCTTTTCTAATGGAAAGTAAGTAAATGATATTTTTTGAGTAATCCCCCCACACTCTCCTTCTTGGATACAGCTACCTCTAAGGCAATCAAGGGTTGATGTTTTTCCATGGTCAATATGACCACAAACAGTGACTATTGGCTGTCTTATTTTTTTAGATTCCATTATCTAATTTATAATCATTTATTTTTAAAGATTAACTTTTAAGAAATATAATGGAAATGAATAGAATCTATACATCTGTTTGGGTATTGATAAAAAATATATTGAATAATAAGAAATATTTCGGATAATAAAAAATAGCAAGAAATAACTGTTTTAATACAATTTAAGAAAAATGATTTAGTTTAATAGCTATGAATAGAGTTGTATGATAGATTCATGGAGTAATTTGCCATGTAAAGGATATTTTTAGTAGTCTGGGAGTTCTGAATTTGCTTTATCTTTTTGCCCTGATTCAGTTCCTTTTTCAGGACTTTCTTCATTGTTCTTAGAGTCATTTGAATCGCCTGCACTTTCGGAACTCGTTGAACCCACGTTTCCACTCATGTCTTCTTCAGGAATTGAATTAATCATATCCTTAAATCTCTTAAAATCTTCTCCTGCAAGAATTCTAACCCCTGACTTAGTAAATCCTGTATATCTCTCACTTGTTACAAACTCTCTTATTGTCAATCCCCTTTTTTCTGCAAAATCGTCAACTCTTAAGACAATCTCAGTTGTATCGTTTTTTGGTATTTTTCCAATTTCTTTTTCCATAATGGTTTTTATTAAATGGATTTTATAAATTTATCCATACCTTATTAATTAGATATTCTTTGAATAACTCTCAAATCCTTTTCAAACCCCCTTCTAAATATCTTTTAAATCTCTCTTAGATATCTCTAAATATTTCTAAAATTATAACTCAAAGCTTATAGTCTTTATGGGTAATCTTTAATGGTTTTAATCGCTAGCCAGATTTATTGTTAAACCAAGAAGTGAGCTTAATTCAGATCTAAGCAGTTGTTAGATTCAACAGAAACCGTTTTAATATCAGAACCAAAAGCATCAGCATAATCATTCTTTAAAGAAAGAATAATTGAATTCCCAACCTTTTTCTCAAATTGGCCATTTTCACATTGCATAGTAAAATCTCCAAATTGATTATTCAATTTACTACATGTTTCAGACTTCATTTTTTGGAATAAATCAGTTTCTCCATTCTGGCTCATAATACAGATTGTAAAACCTGCATATCCATGTCTATCACAACAACCTTTTTTGTAAAATATATTGTAGTCATTATTAACAGCATCTTTAATTTGAGCTTTAAATATAGAGTCAATTATCCCATATTTATCATCTGGAGTCCATTCACATTCTGTATTTTCAACTATTATATCATTTGATTCAAGCCCGAACTTTGTAAAATAATGGTTATTACAATCATTGTTTTTCTGTTTTTCGTCAGAATCTGGAACTGTATCTGTTGTAGAATCAGATATTGTTTGGTAAATGTATCCTGTAACAACTAATACAACTAATACACACAATGACAAAAGAAATATACTTTTCGAGTTCATTACATTAAATAACGTATTATACAATATATAAATTTAATGTCTATCTCTTGGCATTTTTTAAATTTTCTAATTTAGGACTGGCGACTTAGTCAAATCCTAAGTATACACCCTATAGAGGATAACCCATTTAGTGCAAATTTATGAAGAGCAAAAAATATTTAAAGGGGTTATTTCATTTATATTTTGTGGTTGTTATTTAGGTTATAGGTGATATAATTAAGTATTTATAAGAATTAAATGCTTACAGAATTAAATTGTTGCATAAACTAAATAAATTAAAAGATTATTAATAAAATGGCAGAAGATTTTTTTGGCGAAGACCCTTTTGATAGTATAATAAAGGAATTTTTTGGGAAAACCCCTTCAAGAAGAGGAAGAAGAATTTCTCCTTCAGAGGAAGAAGAAAGAAATATAGGATTTGTAGAAGGAGATGATTATATTTA
>CAYZJM010000013.1:0-17730 GCA_964479015.1 Candidatus Woesearchaeota archaeon | reverse complement strand
ATTATTATCCCATCTCCTACCTCAGTTACATCTATAACCATGACAACTTTTCCCATCTCTTTGTCATAATAATCTGCATAAGTTTCTTTAAGTTGATTCTCAACAGCTTCTATAGTTGGCAACCCAAATAGCTTTGGTTCAACCCTTATATGATCTTCAACTTCTGTTAAATAGAACATCTTAAAATTTTAGAGTAATTTTGGTTTTTAAAGCTTATTATTTATGCAGGATTTACATTATCTTTTGCTTCAATAAAACATCTGGTATAAAGAGAGTTTTTCCCTCTATTTTTAGGTAAAAAAAGAAAAAACATAAATTGGGACAAAAAGACTTCTTAGACTTATAAAACAAATAATCCTGTTTTATTTTAAAAAAGAGAAGAAGATATTAATTAGTTTCTAAATCTTAATTGATCAGGTAAAACAAATCCAAACCCTATTTTTTGTACAAGTTTTCCTAACTGGCTTCTTTCAGTTATCAATTTTTCAGACTCTAAACATCTTGCATAAAAATCCAAATTAAAATTGCTTCCTTGAAGATATTTCTGGACGGCTTCTCTCCCAGCTAAAGCACTCTCTACAAAATAACCATATCTCCGAGGGGATCCTTTTTTGAAACTCTTAAAATTTGGAACATCCAACCCTTTTTTATAATTTGGACTCCATAAACATAACATATTTCCCTGATAATAAAGAGTCCATTTTTCATCCTCTCCATCTTGAGGGTGATATAAAAGGTTCATTCCTTTTGAAGAATCTTCAAATCCTTTCACAATCTTTTTTGGGATAGCTAAGATTAATGGAGAAGGATATTCCAAATCAGTATTATCAAAAGCGATTAATTCTCCAGGAGTCCAATCTAACTCTGAATAACTTTTATTTTTATAAATATTGATCTCTTTTGCCATTTTCTTGTTATCCATAAAGAGTTTTATAAGTTTATTGGAAAGAAGTTATAGCCAACAGAAAAGAGAATACTAAATGAGGATTAGATTACTCATTAAACAAAAAAGAAATGAGAGATTACCTATAAATGAGAAATTGTCTAAAAAAATCCAAGGGTTCTGATTAGAAATTCTCTTCCATCCATTGAAGCACCCTTATTATATTTAATAAAAAATTAAACGAAAAGTTTATAATTTCATAATTTTTAGATACATCATGAAGAGGGGTGAATTGAAAGAGCATAATGAAAATGAGATTGTATTAAAATTAAAGACAGAGTTAGATATCTTAAAAAAGTACATAAAAAAAGATGTGAGCCTCCCTATTGTTGCAAGTTTCGGATTTATTATTGCATTAGTTTGGAAAGATGCAATTTCAATTACCCTTGATGAGTTTTTATCAAAAACATATCTACCTCAAGGTACATGTATTTATGAGATTGTATCCGCTATAATTGTTACATTTTTAATTATGATTGTTATGGTATTAGTAACTGAATTTAGCAAATCAAGAAAAACAAAAAAAATTGGGAAAGAAGTTGCAAAGGCAAAAAGAGAGATTATTAAATATTCTGATAAAAAAAATCAAAAAAGCAAGGCTAACAAAAAATCATCTAAAACATCTAAAAAAAGTAAAAAGAAGAGATCTTAAGATTTTAATTGACAAAAATTTCTAAAGTTATTAAAAATAAATGTTGGCAAAATAATTAACACTACATCACATCTGATTTTGTGATAATCCCTTTTAATTTCTGATTCTCATAAACTAGAATTGATTGAGAATGTTTTAGAAGAGGTAATATCAGTTTGATAGGTGTTGAAGAATTTACTTTTGGAAAAGATTCACCACAAATCTCTTTTATCTTCATTTTAAAAAGTTCTTCTTTAGATTTTTCTAATAGACTTTCTAGGATTAGTGATTCTGTAATACTTGAAACTATCTTTCCATCTTCTTCAACAGGTATCTGAGAAATTGAATTTTTTTTCATTATCTTGGATGCCTTTTTTATTTTTTCCTCAGAAGAGATTGTAATTAAATCCCTAGACATAATTTCAGAACATTTTTTTTCATTTGCCTTTTCTAAATTATCTAAACACTCAAAGATCTCTTTTGTGATTGTGTAAGAAGGGCTTATTATTCCTTTTTCTATTTTTGCGATTAAACTTTGAGAAACTCTTGCTTTTTCAGCTAATTGTTTTTGTTTTATTCCTAATCTTTGTCGTCTAGATCTAATTGAAGTTAATTCTGGAAAAATCATATTAACACTAAAAAAGATTCTTTTATAAATATTCTGATAAGAATATTTTAATCAAAAATAATTATAAACAGTTTCAAGCTTATCATATTTATGGGATATTATTTTACCTCTGAATCTGTAGGATGCGGACATCCTGATAAAATAGCTGATAGAATAAGTGATACAATTTTAGATGCATGTTTAAAAGAAGATCGAGACTCTCATGTTGCAATTGAAACTTTAGTTAGTAAAAATTTAGTCGTTTGTGCTGGAGAAATCAAAACAAATGCAAATATAGATTATGAAAGTATTATAAGAAAAACAATAAAAGATATAGGGTATTCCAGTATAGACGATTATTTCAGGTTTGATAAAGTAAAAATAATTCTAAATATCTCGGAACAAAGTGAGGACATTTCTATTGGGGTTCTTAAAAAAAATCCAAAAGAGCAAGGTGCAGGAGATCAAGGACTTATGTTTGGATATGCTTGTAATGAAACCAAAAATTTAATGCCTATAACTCTCTATCTCTCTAATGAACTAGTCAAAAAAGCGAAAGAGGTTAGAGATACCCAATCAATTAAAGGGATTCACACTGATTGCAAATCACAAGTTTGTTTTTATTATGAAGAAGGTGTTCCAAAATACATTGATTCAATAGTTTTTTCTATACACCATGAAAAAAACAAAAATCTTGATGAATTAAAGAATGAGATTAAAGAGAAGATAATCTTTCCTACATGTGGGGAGTATATAAATGAAAAAACAAAAATTTTCATTAATCCTACTGGCAAATTTGTCAAAGGCGGCCCTTCCGCAGACACTGGACTAACAGGTAGGAAAATTATTGTAGATAGTTATGGAGGGATTTCAAGACATGGAGGTGGTTGTTTTTCTGGGAAAGATCCTTCAAAAGTTGATAGATCTGGAGCATACATGGCAAGATATATAACAAAGAATATTGTTGCCTCAGGAATTTGTGAAAAATGTGAGGTAGAGATAGTTTACTCTATAGGATATCATGAACCATTAAGTATTAACATAGAAACATTTGGAACAGAAAAGATACCTAAAGAAGAAATAATCTCAATCATAAAAGAACTGTTTGATCTTACTCCGAGAGGGATAATAGAACACCTTAATCTAAAAAATCCGATATATGAAATTACTTCTTATTTTGGTCATTTTGGAAGGGTCCCAACAAGAAATTTTTTTAGTTGGGAAAGATTAGATATGGTAGAAAAAATAAACAAGCATCTTAGGAAAAATTATTAAGGAATCTAATTAAAAAGGCTAATTAAAAAGGCTAATTAATAATTTCTAAGTTTTTTCCTTTTCTTATAATTATCTTTTGATTGGAAATTTTATTCCTTAACTCTTCATCAAGTGTTGCCACTAAAACATCTTTATTTAAATCTGAGAATTTTTTGATTCCTTTATCAACAGAATTTTGTTTTAGGTTAATTTCCTTCCAGTTTTCTTTTTTTAAAATCTCTAATGAAATTTTTGCATCATCCCTAAAGTGTTGCTTTTTATTTGATTTAGTAATCCTTTCAATTTCCCTTAAAACTTGATTTGGGATTAAGGGTTTAATTCCTAAGAGTTCAAATTTCTCAAAAAAATCTACTTTATTTCTCACACATGTTAAGATAAAACTTGTATCTAATATTGCTTCTTTCATTTTTTATTAAGAAATCTAGAGTATAAAAACTTAAAGGCTCTTAACATAAAAATAAAAAAACTGATTAAGGGGTATATGAAAATAAAGAAAACTCTTTAAAACACTTATTTCTTATTTTAAATAGAAGAATTATCCTAAAGATAGGATAAAGATTCCGGTAAGGGTTCATAGTTTAACGGCAAAATAGTCGGCTCCAGAATTTTTTGGAGTGACCGACAGCTGGGGGTTCGATTCCCTCTGAACCCATTTATAAAAAATGAAAAAACAATTGTTTGAAATTATTAAGTTGCCAGTAAAAATATTTAAACATAAATATGTCATAGCAGGAACTCCTGTTATAATTACAAATTCTGAAGGTAAGATTCTTTTAGGAAAAAGAACAAAAAAAGCGATGTTATATCCTAACACATGGGGTCTTCCTGGAGGGTTAATTGAGTATGGAGAGAAAGTTGAAGATGCTGCAAAAAGAGAAGTTAAAGAAGAATTAGGGGTTGAGATTAAGATAATCAAAAAAATTTTTGCTTATGAAACTCTCCCAACAAAAAAATATCCTCTTCATTCTATGAGTATTCCATTTTATGCAAAAATCATCAAAGGGGTTCCTAAACCAATGGATGAAACTTCTGAGGTTAGGTGGTTTTACCCCAAACAGATTAGAAATATAGATTTGGCATATAACCACAAAGAGATTTTAAAAAAAGAGGGATTCATTTAGAAGATCTTAAAATGAACACAGAAATGGACAAACGCGAGGAGGAGATATATTTTGACAATGCTTCTACAACCAAAGTTGATGAAACTGTAATTGAGTCTATGCAGCCTTATTTTGATAAAAAGTATGGAAATGCTTCTTCAATCCATTTAAAAGGAAAAGAATCTAGAAATGCTCTTGAAAAAAGTAAAGAGATAATTGCTAAAACAATAAACTCTGATAAAGATGAAATTCATTTTACTTCTGGGGGAAGTGAATCAAACAATCTTGCACTAAAGGGATTATTTTTTTCAAATTACCCAAAAAAGAACCATATCATCACAACAAAAATAGAACATGATTGTATATTGAGCACTTGTAAATGGCTTGAAGCTCAAGGAGCAAAAATCACATATCTTAATGTAGACAAAGAGGGGTTCATAAATATTGAAGAATTAAAAAAAGCAATAACAAAAAAAACATTTCTTGTTTCAGTGATACACGGAAATAATGAGATAGGTACAATTCAGGATATTGAAAAAATTGGAGAGATATGCAAAGAAAAAGGGATTTTATTTCATACTGATGCTTGTCAAAGTTTTACAAAGGTTCCAATAGATGTAAAAAAACAGAATATAAATCTAATGACCCTTAACGCTCATAAAATCCACGGTCCAAAGGGTATCGGAGCTATCTATATTAACAAAAAAAGTAATAAAATTGATAATGAAATTTCTTCTAAGATAACACCTCTTATCCATGGAGGAGGTCAAGAAAAAAATATAAGAAGTGGAACTGAAAATATTCCCGGAATTGTGGGATTTGCGAAAGCAATCCAAATAGTAAAAAATGAAGATATTGAAAAGATGAAAGAATTAAGAGATAAGATTATAGAAGGGAGCACAAGGATTAAAGGGGTTAAACTTAACGGGCCCTTAGAAAAAAGATTATGTAATAATATCAGTTTACTTCTTAATAATATTGATGGAGAGGTTTTAGGGGGGTATCTTGAGAATAATGGGATATTTGTTTCTGTGGGTAGTGCTTGTATGGCTCATTCAGAAGACCCAAGCCATGTACTATTAGCTATTGGTGTCCCAAAGGAAAAAGCATCAAATTCTATTAGAATTAGTATAAGCAAATACACTCAAGAAAAAGAAGTAGATTTTTTCTTAAAAAAATTTAAAGAAATAATTAAAAAATTTGAATAAGATCTCAATAAGATTAAAATTTTTAAAATCAAAATATTAATTTATGGCCTATTTTCTTTATAAAAATCCTTTTGATCCTTTTATCACTATTTTTTAGTGCTGATAAATATTTAAATAGGTTTTTTTATGTTAAATCTTGTGAATACAATTTATAGTAGATTAATAAGCCCCCTGATACAAGATATTGTATGGAGGTTCATCTCTACAAATACACACTACAATGAAATGCCCATACTGCTCCGGAGAAGAATCAAAAGTTACTAACAAAAGGTCTTCTCCAATAGGGATAAGAAGGAGAAGAGAATGTTTGAAATGTGGAAAAAGATTTACAACTTCAGAAAAAGTAGAAAGAATAGACCTTTATGTTATAAAAAAAGATAAAACAAGGGAAAAATTTGAGATAAGCAAATTAAAAGAAGGGATTGAAAAAGCTTTTGAAAAAAGGCCTGTCCCAAAAAATAAAATTGATGAGATTATCAATCAAACTGAAGAACAATTAAGAAAAAAGGGAGTTAAGGAAATAAAAAGTTCGCTAATAGGAAAAATGGTTATGAAAAAAATAAAAAAAATAGACAATATCGCATACATCCGATTTGCTTCAGTATATTTGAATTTCCAAGATATAAAAGATTTTAAAGAGGAACTAAAAGAATTATAATGGAATTTCAAGAATTAAAATTTAAAGAAAAAATGGATATAAATTATATAGAAAATATAGAAAAAAAGAATATAACAAATCAAAATAAGAAAAATACTTATTCTAATGAAGAAGCTGTTAAGGCTTCTATAAACTATTTTAAAGGTGATGAACTTGCAGGAACTGTTTGGGTAAACAAGTATGCTCTAAAAGATTCTAAAGGGAATGTTTATGAAAAAACACCTGACGAGATGCACTGGAGAATTGCTCGAGAAATTGCAAGAATAGAATCTAAATATCCTAATCCGATGTCTTCAAGTGAGATTTATTCTTTATTAAAGGATTTCAGATATATAATCCCTCAAGGAAGTCCAATGTCTGGGATAGGGAATAATTTCCAAAAAGTATCTCTATCTAATTGTTTTGTAATTGGAAATAAAACAAAATCTGATTCTTATGGAGGCATAATGAAGATAGATCAAGAACAAGTTCAAATAATGAAACGTAGAGGTGGTGTCGGGCATGATTTATCTCATCTTAGACCAAATGGGAGCCCTGTTCAAAATTCTGCATTAACTTCAACAGGGCTTGTTCCTTTTATGGAGAGATATTCAAATTCGACAAGAGAAGTTGCTCAGGATGGAAGGAGAGGGGCGCTAATGTTAACGGTCTCTATAAATCATCCTGATTCAGAAGGATTTATTGATGCAAAAATGACTCAGGGGAAAATAACAGGAGCAAATATCTCTGTAAAAATAGATGACCATTTTATGAACGCCGTTGAAAAAGAAGAAAAGTATACTCAAAAGTATCCTATCAATTCATATGAACCAACTTTCACAAAAGAGATAGATGCAAAAAGATTGTGGGATAAAATAATTCATAATGCCTGGAAATATGCTGAGCCGGGAGTACTTTTTTGGGATACTATAAAAAGAGAATCTATCCCTGACTGTTATTCTGATTTAGGTTTTGGAACAATCTCAACAAATCCTTGTGGAGAAATCCCATTATGCCCTTATGATTCTTGTAGATTAATTGCAATAAACTTGTATAGTTATGTAAAAAATCCTTTTACAGATTTATCTGAATTCGATTTTGAACTTTTTAGAAAGCACGTAAGTTATACCCAAAAAATGATGGACGATATGATTGATTTGGAATTAGAAAAAATTGATTTAATTTTAGATAAAATAAAAGAAGATCCTGAGGAAGAAGAGATAAAACTTGCAGAGTATAACCTTTGGAAAAAAATAAAGGAAAAAGCAATTAAGGGGAGAAGGATGGGAATCGGAATAACTGCTGAAGGAGATATGTTAGCTGCTTTAGGATTTAGATATGGAAGTGAAAAAGCTATTGAATTTTCGACAAAGGTTCACAAAAATCTTGCTATTGAGGCATACAAATCTTCAATAAATTTAGCGAAAGAAAGGGGTTCATTTCCAATTTTTGATTTTGAAAAAGAAAAAGAAAATCCATTTTTAAGAAGAATTTTTAACGCATCTCCAGAATTAGAAGAAGAAATGAAGAGATACGGAAGAAGAAACATTTCTATGTTAACTGTTGCACCTACCGGGACAACGAGTTTAATGACTCAAACCAGCTCTGGAATCGAACCTGTTTTCTCACCTGTCTATAAAAGAAGAAGAAAAGTAAATCCAAATGATAAAGGAACAAATATCACTTTTGTAGATGAAGAGGGAGATTCTTGGGAAGAATTCAATGTTTTCCATCATAAATTTGTGGATTGGATGACTGCCAAAGGTTACAATCCTGCAAAGGTTTACTCAGAAGAAGAAATAAAAGAAATTGTAAGAAATTCTCCTTATCATAAAGCTACTTCAAATGATATTGATTGGATTTCTAAGGTAAACTTACAAGGATCAATCCAAAAATGGGTAGACCATTCTATAAGTGTTACGATAAACCTTCCAGAAAGCGCACCAAAAGAATTAGTTAACGATCTTTATTTAAGAGGGTGGAAATCTGGATGTAAGGGAATTACCATTTATAGAGATGGTTCAAGAAGTGGGGTCCTTATATCTAATAAAGATAAAAAGAAGGAAAATAAAAAGAATAATGAGGATGACCCTCTTAAATTTAAAAGGCCTCCTGTTTTAAATGCAGAGGTTATCAGATTTAATAATAATGATGAAAAATGGATTGCATTCGTAGGATTAAAAGAAGGAAGACCTTATGAAATATTTACAGGAATCTCAGAAGGAGAAATGTTCCCTATCCCAAAATCAATAACCAAGGGAGAGATAATAAAAATAAGAGATGAGAACGGCAAAGCAAGATATGATTTTAGATATAAAGACAAATATGGGTATGAAAATACTATAGGGGGACTTTCACACCAATTTAATAAAGAATTTTGGAATTATGCAAAGCTTATATCCAGTGTTTTAAGACACGGGATGCCTATAGAAAATGTTGTCAATTTAGTAGACTCTTTAAATTTTGACAGGGGAGATATAAACTCTTGGAAAGCAGGGGTAAAAAGAGCCTTAAAGAGATACATTCCTAATGGAACAAAAACAAAAAAGAATCGTTGCAAAGAGTGTGGTTCCGAAAATTTAGTCTATCAAGAAGGATGTTTAATATGTACTGATTGTGGCTCTTCAAAGTGTGAATAAAAGTTTTAAAATTTTAAAAAGGAACAAAAAAGTGAAAGAATGATATTTTGGATTTTGATTTTTTTAGACGTTTTAGCACTAATTATTTTAACACTCTCTCAATTTAGTATTCTTTATCAAGCTTATTCTCTAATCTTAATAGGGGGTTATCTTTTATCCAAATGGTTCTTTTTCAAAGATTTTGGAAGCTTCGTTGATTTAATCATAGGAATATATATTATACTTGTGGGGGTATTCAATTTCTCCTCACTTTTTTATTATTTTGTTCTTATATGGATTTTATTCAAGATAATCTCAACAGTGTTTTGCTAATGCAATAATTTTTAAAAGGTTCTCTTGGATTCTATGTTCAAATGAAAATCAAGATAAAAAAGCTAAACAAAGATGCAATAATCCCAAAATACTCTCACCCTGGAGATGCAGGGATGGATTTATACTCTGTAGAGGATATTATCTTAAAACCAAAGTATAGAACACTTGTTGGGACAGGATTATCTATTGAATTACCTAAGGGATATGTTTCATTAATATGGGATAAATCTGGAATTGCATCTAAAGGAATAAAAACAATGGGGGGTGTTATAGAACATACTTATCGCGGAGAGTATAAGGTGGTTTTGATTAATTTATCTTCAGAAAATTTTAAAATTACAAAAGGGCAAAAAATTGCACAATTATTAATACAGCCTATTGAAACAGCCCAAGTAGAAGTTGTAGAAAAATTATCAAAAACGTCTAGAGGAAAAGGTGGTTTTGGTAGTACTGGGAATAAATAAATTAACATAAGTTTTATAAATATTAAGTTTAGTTATTTCTTTAAGGAGGAAAGTCTTAAAAAATGGAGAATAAAGAAGTTCCTGAATTAACAAATGGAGAATTTAGTGGTTTCATAAAAGAAGGAATTGTGTTAATTGATTTCTTTGCAGATTGGTGTATGCCTTGTCTTATGATGGCGCCTGTTATTGAAGAACTTTCTAACAAGTTTGAAGGAAAAATAAAATTTGGGAAAGTTAATATTGAAGATAATCAAGAATTAGCTCAAAAATATAAAATATCCTCAATACCCAATTTTGTATTATTTAAAGAAGGCAAACCTATTGAACAATTTGTGGGTTCTATGAACATAGAAGATTTTAGTGAAAAATTAGAAAAATTATTGTAATTAATTTTTACATTTAGACATCTAATTTTTATGGATTCTTTTAATAAAAAATTTCTTAGAAAGACAAACAGTTTAGAGAATACTTTTTAAACTAACATTTCTATGATAGATAAAATACTGGCTCCGTAGCTCAGCTTGGTCAGAGCACTAGGCTTTTAACACCAAAAAGATTAAGCAATTAAAATTGTTTAAAACACTTAAATTTAAGGTGATTGCTGTGTAAGAAACCTAGGTGTCGAGGGTTCAAATCCCTTCGGGGCCATTTAATTTAATCAAACAATCAATTGGGTAAAAAGAAATGGATTTAAGACCTAATTAGCTTCTTTTTTTAATTTCCAAAAACTTTATAAACCGTGAATTTGATTTTTTTATTATTCGTAAGTTAATAAAAATAAAACCCTAAATTTTAAAAACAATTTAGATAAACACCTTATAATGCACTCCCTCCAACCAAAACATTCTAAATTAAGCGAAAAAGAAACTAGAAAAATGCTCGAAGAATTCAATATCTCAAAATCTCAACTCCCTAAAATTCTTTCTACAGATCCCGCACTTCCTGAAAGTGTTTCGGAAGGAGATGTAATAAAAATAGAAAGAAAAAACGAAGATAAAACAGAAGTTTATTTTAGAGTAGTTGTTTAAAAATAAGCTAAAAAATTAGAAAATTTGATAATGGAAAAAAACGACCATATAATAATAAAAGAGTATCTTAAGGACCATTCACTTGTAACCTCAAACATTACTTCTTTTAACAACTTTATAAATCAAAAGATGCAAGAGATTGTTGGAGAGATTTCTAAAACAATTGAAAATGAAGACTTTGAAATTTCTCTTGGAAAAATTGAAATAGGAAAACCTCGAGTTATTGAAGCAGATGGTAGTTCTTCTTTCATAATGCCTCATGAAGCGAGATTAAGAAACTTAACTTATTCTGCCCCAATATATTTAGAACTTACTGTAAAAAGAGAGGGCCAGATAGATTCTGAAGTAGTTGAAATTGGAAAGATTCCTGTAATGGTCAGAAGCAGAGTTTGTAATACTAATGGGATGTCTAAAAAAGAATTAACAGAAAATCACGAAGACCCTTTAGACCCTGGAGGTTACTTCATAATTAATGGAAATGAAAGAGTGATGATAATGGCAGAAGATTTAGCAGAAAATCAGCCGTTCATAGAATCTGATAAAGAAGGAAGACCAACATTAAGATTATTCTCGTTGAAAGGTACATATAGAGTTCCAATTCTAATCTCTGAAGGTAAAGATGGTATTCTTAATATCTCTTTCAGTAGGTTTAGAGAAGTATCTGCAATTGTGGTTTTAAAAGCCCTGGGGTTAACAAAAGAATCAGATATTGCTAAATATATTGGGAGTGAAAATGAAAATGTAATGATTAATTTATATGAATATGTAGATCTTGCTACAAGAGAAGATGCAATGTTATATATCGCTGAAAAAGCAAATTTACAAGGAACTAAAAAAGAGATTCTTGATAGAGTAAAACAAAGAATTGATTCTTATTTATTCCCCCATATTGGACAAGAAAAAGAACAAAGAGAAAAGAAAGCAATTACTTTATGTAAATTAATAAAACAATTCCTTACTGCAAAAAACAATCCAGAATTAAGAACATACAAGGATCATTATGCAAATAAAAGGGTAAGGCTTTCTGGTGATTTGATTGCAACATTATTTAGAGTTAACCTTGGGATATTAGTAAGGGATATTCAATACTCCTTTCAAAAATCAATGAAAAGAAAAAGATTTTCTTCAATAAAAGTAATTTCAAAATCCACTCTTTTTTCTCACAGAGTAGAATCAGCAATCGCAACAGGTAGCTGGGTCGGAGAAAGAAGTGGAATTACTCAAAATATGGATAAAACAAATTATCTAGCAATAATTTCTCAATTACAAAGAGTTTCAAGTATGCTGCCAAGTGAACAAGAAAACTTTTTAGCGAGAACCCTTGATCCCACTCATTATGGAAGATTCTGTCCAATAGAAACTCCTGAAGGTACAGAGATTGGGTTAAGAAAAAACCTTGCAATTTTATCTCAAGTTTCTACATTAGTAAATTTAAGCGAAAGTGAATTTATTAAAGAAGTTGGAAAAGATGAGCTGAATAAAGATATCTCTAAAGGACATGATGTTTTCTTTAATGGCCAGTTTATTGGGTGCGTTGAAAACCCAAAGAGGTTTGTCCAATTAGTCAGAGAAAAAAGAAGAAAAAAAAGACTTCCAATTCAGTTAAGTATTAGAAACGATCCTCATTTTGGAACAATAATTATCTCTACTGAACCTGGAAGAGTTTTGAGGCCATTAATTGTTGTTGAGGAAGGTGTTTCAAAATTAAAAAATGAACATCTATTAAAATTAGAACAAGATGAAATGAGTTGGCAAGATCTCCTTAATGAAGGAATTATAGAGTATCTAGATGCTTCTGAAGAGGAAGATGCCCTAGTTTCTTTATACCCTCATGAGGTAACATCTAAACATACTCATCTTGAAATTGATCCAATGGATTTATTTGGGGTCGTAACAAGTCTTGTTCCTTATGGGAATCATAATCAAAGCTCAAGGTTAAATAGAGGAAGTAAAACTCAAAAACAAGCACTTGGAATTTATGCTGCTAACTATCTATCCAGAGTTGATACTGATGTTTCAGTATTGCAATATCCTCAAAAACCAATTGTAAAAAGCTTTGTCTATGATACTCTTGAGACATATCCTGCTGGTCAAAATTTAGTGGTTGCTATAATGACTCATGAAGGATATAATATGGAAGATGCTCTCGTATTCAATAAAGGGAGTATTGACAGAGGTGTTGGGAGAAGCTTTTTCTTTAGGCCCTACTCTTCAGTTGAAATGAATTATTCTGGAGGATTAAAAGATGAAATTGCTATTCCAGAAAAAGATTCATCTGGATATCGAACCGAAATAAGTTATAAGTATCTAGAAAATGATGGAACAGTATATCCTGAAGCAGATTTGAATGAGGGGGATGTCTTGATTGGAAAAATGTCTCCTCCAAAATTCTTATCAGAAGCTAAAGATATTGCGGTAAGAACAAAAAAAGAATCCAGCGTGACTATGAAACAAGAAGAAAATGGAACTGTTGAATCTGTATTCATCACAGAAGATTCTGAAGGAAATAAGGTTATACAGGTTAAAACAAGAAACCATCGTATTCCTGAACTTGGAGATAAATATGCTACAACTCACGGACAAAAAGGGGTTATAGGGGCAATTGTCCCAGAAGAAGATATTCCATTTACATCTCGTGGGATAAAACCCGATGTAATATTTAACCCTCATGGATTACCTAGTAGAATGACTGTAGGATATCTTCTAGAACTTCTTGCAGGTAAAGTTGGAGCAATAAGAGGTAAAGAAGTTGATGGGACACCTTTTGCAGGAGAAGGCAAAGAAGAATTAGAATCCCAATTAAAAGATTTAGGATTTAGATTTGATGGAAAAGAAACAATGTATAACGGAATTACAGGAAAGAAATTAGGTGTGAAAATTTTTGTTGGAAACTTGTACTATCTAAAATTAAAATATATGGTTGGGAACAAGATGCATGGAAGAGCTTCAGGGAAGATTGCATTATTAACAAGGCAACCTATAGAAGGAAGATCTAGAGGAGGGGCATTAAGATTAGGAGAGATGGAACAACAAGCATTAGTTGCTCATGGAGCTTCATTGTTATTAAAAGAAAGATATGATTCAGATAAAGTTGTTGTAAATATTTGTTCTAAATGTGGCTCTATTGCAATAGAAGACAATATAAGAAAAAAGACGTATTGCCCAATTTGTAATAGTGAAGATACTAATCCGGTAGAGATCTCATATGCATTTAAACTTTTATTAGAAGAACTTCAAGGGCTACATATTCAAACTAAATTCAAATTAAAAAACAAATACGAATAAAATGTTCAATCAAAATGTAAGAAAGGATGTAAGTGAGTTGTCTTTTTCATTACTCAGTCCTGAACAAATAAAGAAACTTTCTTGTGCAAAGATAGTTACTCCTGAACTGTATGATATTGATGGTTATCCTGTTGATGGGGGATTAATGGATTTAAGACTTGGTGCAATTGATCCAGGGGTAAGATGTAGAACCTGTGGTGGAAGATTAAAAGAATGCTTAGGTCATCCTGGAAGAATTGATTTAGCTAGGCCAGTAGTCCATATAAGTTACATTCCATTGATTGAAACAGGGTTAAGATGTTTCTGCCATAATTGTGGAAAATTGATGTTAGATGATAAAAAACTAGAAAAATACTCTCCTGGAAAAAGAGCTAAAAGAGCTAAAGATTCCAAAACCTGTCCTCATTGTGGAGCTCCTCAAGAAAGGGTTAGATTGGACAAACCTGTCGGTTTCTATAGAAATAAAAAAAGAATTTTCCCTACAGAAATAAGGGAAATGCTTTCTAACATTCCTGATGATGAATTAAGAAAAATCTCTGTAGACCCTACTGCTTCAAGACCCGAATGGGGAATTTTGACTTCTCTTCTGGTTCCTCCTGTAACAATTAGGCCAAGTATCATCTTAGAATCTGGAGAAAGAAGTGAAGACGATTTAACTCATAAACTTTCAGATATAATAAGAGCAAATCAAAGATTGTGGGAGAATCTCAATGCTGGTGCTCCTGAAGTAATAATAGAGGATTTGTGGGATTTATTACAATTCCATATAACAACATTTTTTAATAATACAGTAACCAGAATCCCTCCTGCAAGACATAGAAGTGGTCAACCATTAAAAACAATCACTGAAAGAATAAAAGGAAAGGAAGGAAGAATAAGAAAAAATTTAGCAGGAAAAAGAGTTAATTACTCTGCAAGGACTGTTATTTCTCCGGATCCTTTCATGAAAATAAATGAAGTCGGTGTTCCTTATGAAATCGCGAAAGTAGTCACTGTTGCTGAAACTGTTAATGATTTAAATATTGAAAGTTTAAAAAAATTAGTTGAAAAAGGTGAAGAATACCCTGGAGCTAATTATGTTATTAGGCCTGATGGGAAAAGAAAAAAGATTACCCCTGAACTTAAAGAAGAGATAATTAATGAAATTACTCCCGGATATAAAATTGAAAGACATTTGCAAAATGGAGATGTTGTTCTATTCAATAGACATCCAAGTCTTCATAGAGGAAGTTTAATGGCTCATTTTGTAAAAATTTCAGAAGGTAGAACATTTAGATTGCATCCTGCTGTTGCTGCACCTTACAATGCAGATTTTGATGGGGATGAAATGAATATCCATTCTCCTCAAACAGAAGAAGCTAGAGCGGAAGCAACCATATTAATGGATGTAAAAAATAATTTAATGTCTCCAAAGAATAATACAAACTTCATAGGATGCATAGGTGATGCTATTACTGGAAATTATCTTTTAGGATTAGAGGAATTTCCAAAAGAATATGCTGACCAGATATTATATCAATGTGGAATACAAAATAAATCAAACAAAAAAACAATTTCTGGAAAAGAAATTTTCTCTCAATTAATACCTAACGTAAACTTTTCGAATAACTCGATAAAAATAGAAAAAGGAAAGATCATTGATGGAGTCATAGATAAGACTAGTTTTAGTGATGAAGATGGAGAATTAATTAAAGAGTTAGATAAACAAGTAGGAAGAGATGAAACATTTGAAACAATAAGAAAAGCATTCCGTATAGGAACACATTATATTACTGAAAGGGGAATCACAATTTCTATAGGAGATTTAAACGTTAGTGACAAAGTTATAAATCAAAAAAACAAAATTATAGCTGAAGCAGAAAAAAAATCAAATGAAGTTATTGAATCTTACAAAAATAAAACTCTTGATGTTATTCCTGGAAAAACTGCAGAAGAATCAAGAGAGATTAAGATTCTACAAATACTTAATGAGGTTAGAACAAAGATTAGTGAGGTTGTAAAAAAAGAATTTCCTGATGAAAATCCTGTTGCCCATATGATAAAATCTGGAAGTGGGGGAAATATGTTAAACATAACCCAAATGTCTTGTTCTGTTGGTCAGCAAGATTTAGAAGGTAAAAGAATAGAAGTGGGATACTCTGGAAGAACCCTTCCATTTTTTGAAAAAGGGGATTTATCCCCCAAAGCAAAAGGTTTTATTAATAGCTCATTTACTGAGGGGCTTCGTCCTGATGAATTTTTCTTTGGAGCTATAACTGGAAGATCAACACTAATGGATACTGCATTAAGAACTCCAAAATCAGGGTACTTATATAGAAGATTGGCAAGTGCATTACAAGATTTAAGATCAGAATATGATGGGACTATAAGAAATAGTAATGGAAATGTAATTCAATATAAATATGGAGGAGATGGCATCAATGTATCAGACCTCCACAAAGAAGAACAACTCCCTCCTGGAGAAGCAATTGGAATAACTACTGCTCAATCATTTGGAGAACCTTCAACACAGATGGTCTTAAGAACATTCCATTTTGCAGGGGTAAGTGAAATGCAGGTTACTCAAGGGCTTCCTAGATTAATAGAAATATTTGATGCTAGAAAAAAACCATCTTCTCCTAAAATGGAGATTTATTTAAATAAAGATTACAACAATGAAAAAAGTGCGAAAGAGATTGCAGAAAGAATAAAAGAAGTTAGAATAAAAGAAATCTCGACAGAAATAAACCTTGATTTTAGCGACAAAAAGATAGAGATAAAGATTGATAATAAAAAAGTAAAGAAGATTCATGCTTCTAAGAAAAAAATAATCGAAAGGTTAGAATCTTCAGATTTTAAAGTAACAGAAAAGGAAAAATCTGTAATTGTAGATACTTCCGATTCAAGTTTTAGAGAGATGTATCTTCTTAAAGAGAAAATAAAAGAAATGATTGTTTCTGGAATAAAAGGAGTAAGTCAAATCTTAATTGTAAAAAGAGGAAAAGACTTTGTAATCCTAACCCTAGGAACAAATCTAAAAACAATAATTTCTCTTAAGGAAGTTAACGAAAATAAAACATTCTCAAATGACCCTCATGAAACTGTTGAGGTCTTTGGGGTAGAAGCTGCGAGACAATTGATGATTAATGAAGTTAATGATGTTCTTAATGCTCAGGGATTAGATATTAATGAAAGGCATTTAAAACTTATCGTAGATGCAATGACCAACACAGGCGAAGTGAAAGGGGTTACACGTATGGGAATAATCTCCCAAAAATCCTCTATACTTGCAAGAGCTACATTTGAAACTCCAATTAAGCAATTTGTAAATGCTACAATCAAGGGAGATAAAGATAGATTATCAAGTGTTATTGAAAATATCATGTTAAATCAACCTGTCCCAATTGGAACAGGCCTTCCTGGACTTCTAACAAAGATTGTAGGGCCATTAACAAAAGAAAAAAAACTAAAAAATGATAAGAACTCTAAGAAGAAAGAATAATCTTTTCAAAAAATTGAATACTCTAGATAAAAAATAAAATGGTGAATACTCTTGATATGCAACATCTCAGGTATCTGAACTTATTTAGAAGCATTACTAAAATTACAACAACCTTTTGTT